>NZ_JBHTVA010000018.1:0-162888 GCF_042793325.1 Embleya sp. NPDC056575 | reverse complement strand
GATATTATCCGGTATTAGCTCCGGTTTCCCGAAGTTATCCCAGAGTGCAGGGCAGGTTGCCCACGTGTTACTCACCCGTTCGCCACTCATCCACCCCGAAGGGCTTCAGCGTTCGACTTGCATGTGTTAAGCACGCCGCCAGCGTTCGTCCTGAGCCAGGATCAAACTCTCCATTGATGTTCACCGGTAATCCGGTGGAACACAATAAGTGAGCGGCGACTCTCCCGAAGGAATGATCCGGGTATGCCGCCAGCGTCCTTGCTGTGACCTGGGCCCACTGACAGGACCCAGGATTTTCTTCAAAGGAACCACCAACACTGACCGCGACTCCCCGAATGAGGAGACGTTCAGCGCCGGGGGTGTTTCTTTGGCGTTGACTTTTGGCACGCTGTTGAGTTCTCAAGGAACGGACGCTTCCTTCGGTGCGGAATCAACCGCGCCCTCCGGGCGTTTGACGTTCAGTTTGTGTTGCTTTGTGTTTCTCTTTCGCGTCTCCAGCTTAGCACACCGTTTCGGCCGCTTCGCTTTCCTCGCTTTCGGCGTCCGGCGCGTTCCCGCGCTTTCCGCCTTTCAGACTCTAGCAGATCTTCCGACCCGCTTTTCGTCCGTTTGCTTTCCGCCTTCGAAACTTTCGTTCCTTCGGCTTCGGCCCTTCGAGCCTAGCAGGTCTTCCGACCCGCTTCGCCCACCGCTTCGGCTTCGGAAATTTGTTCTTCCCGCTGCTTTCCGCGACCCCCGAACATTAGCGGATCGCATTTCCCACCGTCTAATCGGCGGCAATTCGCGTTCCGGCAATCCGCGGGGGCACCCGAGCACGGAACTACGCGTGTGACGCGCAGGGCGCGGCACACTTCGTTCGAATGATCGGATTCGCCGCCCCGGGACCAGCCAGCGCGAGCATCTGGGCTCGCGTCTGTCTCAGGTCTCCCTGTCGGGCAACTTGGAGGACCTTACCGGTGCCCGGTCCCGACCGCAAACCGGCGCGCACAGGCTCCGTTTCGGGTGTTCGAACGCGAGCAGACTCCCCGCATGGTGACCTCCCGAGCACGACGAGCGAACCCGATCGTGACCGTCATACGCGCCGTGGTCACAGTGATCGTGGTCATCATCGTCCTGCACATCGTTCTGTTCGTCTTCGAGGCCAATCCCGCCAACGACGCGGTGGACACGATCGCCGACTGGTCGGACTGGCTCACCCGCTGGGCGAAGGACTTCTTCACCCCCGACAACCCCAAGGTCCGGGTCACGGTGAACTGCGGTCTGGCCGTTCTCGTGTACCTCGGGGCCGCCGCGCTGCTGGAGCGCCTGGCCCGCCGGGTCTGAGCGCGATCACGATCGGCTCGATACTTCCGTACGGTGGCGGCGCACCAGTCGCGATGATGGGTGCAAGGACCGCATCGCACCGCCACCGACCGGAGGGCCCCATGTCGCTGCTCACCCCGGACAGCCTGGGTGACCTCCTGGGCTTGTTCGACTTCGGGAACGGGTGTGTCACCCGCGTCCACATCGAGGATCCGTTCAGTCCGAACGGCGCCACCGCCCGCGTCCTGGTCGATGCCAGGGATCGCGAACACGGCTGGCCGTGGATTCCCGTGGAGTTCACTCTTGCGGGGCTTCGGGACTACCGGGTCGAACACGGCAAGGGTTTCTCCGGAATGCTCTATTTCGACCCGGTGCTCTCGCGATTCACCGACGAGACCTACGGCGATCTGTTCTATCTGGACTTCGATCCGGTCGACGGGCCCGGAGCCTACGAGCCGGTCGACGCGGGCGACGTCGTCGGTCGGTCGCAGTGCTTCTTCGCCGCGGAGAGCTGTTCGTGGCAGGCCCTGCCGCCCGCGGAGAGCCCTCGACTGAAGCTCATCGGTAACGTTTAGATCTCAAACCTTTCACTCGCTAGGTTCAGCTTCTACGTTCACTCGCACCCGAATCGGCGGCGAGTGTTCGAGTCGTGCACACTCGCCGACCGATTCCTCCGTATTCGGTACGAAGTCGAGTCGAGGACCCATGAAGCTCCAGCGGAAGCGCATCGCCGCCCTGCCCGCCGCCCTCGGCGCGGGCGCCCTGCTCCTGGCCCTGACCGGGAGTGCCGACGCCGCCCCGAAGCACGGTGACCACCGCCGTTCCGTAGCCGGCATGCGGATCCTGCTGAGCAACGACGACTCGATGCAGAACGCCAGGCCGGACGGCGCCGACGGCCGTGGGGTCTACGAAGTACGCCGGGCGCTGTGTGCCGCCGGGGCCGACGTCGTGGTGATGGCGCCGTGGCAGTACATGAGCGGTTTCGGTACCGCGGCCACCGGCGGCGGCGCGCTCACCGTGTCCAGGCGCACCGCGCTGCCGGCCGGCTTCGAGGGCGACTGTGCCGAAGCGCCGAGCAAGGGGGCCGTCTTCGGCGTGTGCAAGGGCGACGCCCCGTGCGGCCCGACGACCCCGAGCGCGACACCGGTGGACACCGTGCGACTGGCCCTGCGCGGCGGTCTCGCCGCCAAGGTCGGCTGGCACGACGGTCCCGACCTGGTGCTCACCGGCATCAACTCCGGGCCCAACGTCGCCTCGGTCACCAACGACTCGGGCACGCTGGGCGCCGCCATCGCCGCGAACGACAACGGCAAGCCGGCCATCGCGCTCAGCGGCGGCTTCGACATGGAGACGTTCAAGGTGACCCCGGCCACCTACCGGGCGTTCGCCGACTTCCTGCCCTCGTACGTGGCACAGCTGAAGGACCGCAACGTGCTGTCGGACCGGTACGTGGTCAACATCAACCACCCGAACGTGGTGCCGGGCGAGCGGATCGGCCGACCGGTCTGGACCGAGATCGGGACCGAGACCGTGGTCGCGATCCGATACACGGCCGAGGCCGACGGCGACACGTTCGCGATCGGCCAGGGCGACTGCGCGTCGCCCGGCACCTTCTGCCGTCCGGAGACCAAGCGGCGGGCCGACTGGACCGAACTGAACAAGGGGAACATCACCGTCTCCGCCGTGACCGGCGACCGGACTCTGCGCGGCGGCGAGGACGACCGCCTGGAGCGATTCGTCACCACCGGCCGCTGACACCGACCGCCCTGCCACGGGGGCGGGGCGCCCGGCGGCTCGATACTGGACCGATGGCAGACAAGCAGCGTCGACGCGGTCGCGCCCCCGAGCCGGTCCGGGCAGAGGTGGCGTCCGGCAGTGTGGAGCTCGAACCCGATCCGGATCGGGCCGGGGCCTGGACGCTGCGGCTGCACGGTTCGCCGCAGTCGCACGTGGATCTGGACGACCCGACCTGGCTGGAGTTCGAGTACGTGCGCCGGCTCGGCCACCTGGTCGACCTGATCGCGGACGCCGGCAAGCCGCTGCGGGTCCTCCACCTCGGTGGCGGCGGGCTGACCCTGCCCCGCTACGTGGCCGCCACCCGGCCGCGTTCGCGGCAGCAGGTGGTGGAGTTGGACGGGGAACTCGTCGAATTCGTTCGGCGCGCGTTGCCGTGGGATCGCACCTGGCAGATCCGGGTGCGCACCGGTGACGCCCGCGAGGTGGCCGCCCGGGCGCCGGGGGCCGCGTTCGATCTGGCCGTGGTGGACGTGTTCGCCGACTCGCGCGTGCCCGCGCATCTGACCTCGGCCGAGTTCGTCGGCGAGGTGGCCCGGACGTTGGCCCCCGGCGGGGTGTACGCGGTGAATCTGGCCGACGGCGGGCCGCTTTCCTTCGTTCGCACGCAGGTGGCCACGATCCGGTCGGTCTTTTCGAACCTGCTGCTCGTCGCCGATCCGGCGGTGTTGCGCGGGCGGCGGTTCGGCAATGTCGTGCTGGTCGCCTCGCACGGCGAACTGCCGATCGCCGAGTTGGCCCGGCGTACCGCCGCCGATCCCTTCCCCGGCCGGGTCGAGCACGGTCCGGCGCTGACCGACTTCACCGGCGGCGCGGCCGTGGTCCACGACACCACGGCGGTCGCGTCGCCGGCCCCGCCCGCGCGTACGTTCGGCAAGAACTGAGCGATGGGCCGGCCCGGACCCGCTACCGTCGCCGCCGGCGCTCCTCCACCCGGCCCTTCAGCAGGCCGACGACCATGAGCACGACCAGGGTCGCGACCAGCAGCACCACGGTGACCGCGGAGCCGAGGAGCACCTTGCCCCGGTCGGTGAGGGTGAAGATCGACACCGGCAGGGTGCGCCACTCCGCCGGGTAGACCATGATCGTCGCGCCCACCTCGCCCATGGACAGGGCGATCGCCAGGCTGGCCGCCGCGGTGATCGAGGGCAGCAACATCGGCAGTCGCACCCGCAGCAGCACCCGAGTCGGGCTCGCCCCGAGCGAGGCGGCGACCTCGGCGAAGGCCGCGTCGGTGCGGTCCAGGCCCGCCGACACCGTCGAGTAGGCGAAGGTCACCACGAGCACCGCGTGCGCCGCGATGACGATCCATTTCGTGCCGTTGAGCAGGATCGGCCCGTCGCTGAAGGCCACCAGCATGCCGAGTCCGACCACCACCGAGGGCACCGCGACCGGCAGGTGGAACACCGCGTCGGTGAGCCGGCGTACCGAGCGCGGCGCACCGCGCGCGGCGATCGCCGCCCACGTGCCGACCACGATCGCGATCAGCGAGGCGCCGAGCGCGGTCTCGATGCTCACCACGAGGCTGTCGTAGTTGGTGCCCGCGGTGGCCTCGCGGATGTTCTCGCTCGTCCAGGACGCCGGCAGCACGCTGTTCCAGTCGCCGGCGAAGGCGGCGATGCCCAGGATCGCCAGCGGGGCGAGCACGAGGGGGGCGAAGACGAGTGCGAACAGCGCCCAGACGAGGGCACGTCCGCTACGCGACCAGACCAGCACGGCCGGCTCCTGTCCGGGAGAAGACGAATCGGTACACGGTGTAGAGCGTCAGCGACAGCGCGACCTCGACCACCGCGACCACACACGCGCCCGGGTAGTCGAAGGTGACCGCGCCCTTGGCGTGCACCAGCATCGGCAGCGTGGTGACGTCCTTGGCGCCGATGAACAGCACGATCCCGAACTCGTTGAGGGTGAGCAGCAGGGTCAGGCTGCCGCCGGCCGCGAGCGCGGGCCATGCCTCGGGCAGCAGCACCTGCCGGATCACCCGCAGCGGGCCCGCGCCGAGCGAGGCCGCCACGTCGAGGCGCTCCCGGGGCACCAGCGCGAAGGCCGCGAGCAGCGGGCGCATCACGAACGGGGTGTAGAAGGTGATCTCGGCCAGCACCACGCACCACGGCGAGTACAGGAAGCCGACCAGCGGCTCGCCCAGGCCGAGCTTGTCCGCCGCCGCGTTGACCACGCCCGCCGTGCCGTACAGGAAGGTGAAGGCGAGCGCGATCAGGAAGGACGGGAAGGCCAGCACGGTGTCCACGATCCTGCTCACCGCGCGCGAGCCGGGGAAGGGCACGAAGGACAACACCAGGGCCAGGAAGAAGCCCACCACCAGGCAGCCGAGCGTGGACAGCACGGCGATCTCGACCGTGTTCCACAGCGCGTCGCCGAACGAGGGCGAGTTCAGTACGTCGCGCCACACGTCGAGACCGACGTTCTCGTTCTTGTCGACGAAGGACTGCTTGACCACGAGCGCGAGCGGATAGAGGAAGAACCCGGCGGCGAGCACGAGCGGCGGGAGCACCCACAACGCGCGGGTCGCGCCGCCGCGGCCCCGCCGCTCGCGGACCGGGGCCGGGGCCGGGGCCGGCTTCGTCGCGATCGGCGGATCGGTCAGCGTCGCGGTCATCCGCCCGCTCCCGCCGGAACCAGGACGCACGGCTCGGCGGGCAGCGCGACGCCCAACCGCTCGCCGAGCGCGGGCACCGCAGCCAGGTCGGTGACGTCGATCCGGATCTCCCGCTCGGCGTCGCCTTCCAACACGCAGGTCAGCCGGTAGTCCGCGCCGCGCCACTGGGTCGCGACCAGTCGCGCGGGCAGCGTGTCCGCCCGGTCGGCCTCGGTCACCCCCAGGGTGTGCGGGCGGGCCACGAGCAGCGCCCGCGCGCCCTCGGCGAACGCCCCGGTCGGGTCGGCCGCGACGGTCAGTCCGCCCACCGCCACCCGCACCGCGTCGTCCCCGGCCGTGCAATGCGCCAGCACCCGCGCGTCGAGCAGGTTGGCCGCGCCCAGGAAGGACGCGGTGAACTCGCTCGGCGGCCGGCGGTACAGCCGGTCCGTCGCGTCGAGGTCGACCAGGCGCGCGTCCCGCATCACCGCGATCCGGTCGGCGAGCGCCAGCGCCTCGGTCTGGTCGTGCGTCACGTACATGATCGCCACGTCGGGCAACTCCCCGCGCAGCCGCTGCAGTTCGCCGAGCAGATCGGCGCGCAGCGTGGCGTCGAGCGCGGACAGCGGCTCGTCGAGCAGCAGTACGGGCGGGCGGATGGCCAACGCCCGTGCGATCGCCACCCGTTGCTGCTGCCCACCGGACAACTCGCGGGGATAGCGCCGCGCGTAGCCGGCCATCCCCACCATGTCCAGCGCCTCGGTGACCCGGCGGCCCACCTCGGCGCGCGAGACCCGGCGGGCCCTGAGCCCGAACGCCACGTTGTCGGCGACCCGCATGTGCGGGAACAGCGCGTAGTTCTGCACCACGACGCCGATGCCGCGCTTGTTCGGCGGCTCGTACGTGACGTCGCGGCCGGCCAGGGTGATCCGGCCCGAGGCGGGCCGGAGGAAACCCGCGACCGCCTTGAGCGCGGTGGACTTGCCCGAGCCCGAGGGCCCGAGCAGGGCCACCGTCTCGCCTCGGGCGACCTCCAGGGTCAGCCCCTCCAGGGCCGTGACGGATCCGTAACGGACCGTCAGGTCCTGGATGCCGATCGCCGATTCGGTCGGCGCGGCACTCGCGACGGCGGACGCGGTGCGCTCGATGGCTGGTGCGGTCATGCGGGTTCCCTCCCTGTCCGCGGTTGATTCCGGACGTGTGCGCCGGCGGTTCAGCGACCGACGGCCTTGTTGTAGGCGGCCAGGTCGGCGTCCAGGTCCTTGAGGACGGTGTCCCACTCCGGCGCCCAGATCTCCACGCCCTCCAGGGCCTTGGTGATCTCGGCGGCGTTCGCGTCGGTCGGCTTGACGTCCTCGCGGACCGGCAGGCCGAGCGCGTCGGCGGAGACCGAGGTCTGCGCCTCGGTGGAGAGCAGGTAGTCCATCAGCTTGCGGCCGTTGTCGGCGTGCGGGGCGCCCGAGGACAGGCCCATGAAGTAGGGCAGCGCGAACGTCGAGGGCTTGCCCGCGTCGTCGGCCGGGAACCAGACCTTGAAGTTGGACTTGTCGTTGTGGATCGACGCCAGGTTCATCTGCAAGTCGCCGTTGGCCACGCTGAGTTCGCCCTTGCCGACCTTGGGCTGGAGCTTGCCGGTGGACGAGGACGGGCCGACGTTGTTGGATTCGAGCCGCTTGAGGTAGTCGAGCGCGCCCTGCTTGCCGTACAGGTGCTGGAGCTGGATCAGTACGGCGGTGCCGTCGCCGGCCTGACCGGGCGTGGAGTACTGGAGCTTGGACTTGAACCGGCCGTCGGTCAGCTCGGCCCACTTGGTCGGCGCGGGCTTGGCGGTGTCCGGGTTGTAGATCCAGGAGGCGTAGTTGTTCACCACGGCGGTGAACCGGCCCTGGGCGTCCTTGCCGGTGGCGGGCACCTTGTCGGAGCCGGCCGGGGTGTAGGCGGTGAGCAGGTTGGCCTGGGCGGCGCGCTGGATGAACGGCGGCAGCGTGATCGCCACGTCGGCCTGCGGGTTGCCCTTCTCCTTCTCCATGCGCGTGACCACCTCGCCGGAGCCGGACTCGACCAGGTTGACCTTGACCCCGGTCTTCTTCTCGAAGTCCGCGAAACGCTTGGTGTACCAGTCGGCGAGGCCGTCCACCGAGTAGACGGTGACACTGCCGGAGCCCTTGGCGGGCGCGCCGCCGGGGGCGGCGTTGGCGGCCGGCTTGGTGTCGTCCGAGCCGCTCCCGCCGGTCCCGCCGCAGGCGCTCGCGCCGAGCACGACCACGGTGGCGGCGGCGGTGAGGCCGAGGATGCGTCGCATGGAGAATCGCCCTTTCGAGACGTCGAATCAGCCCTGGAGCAGGGCGGGAAGATCGCGGATGGAACCGAGTACGTGGGTGGCGCCGGCCGCTTCGAGCGCGGCGCGGTCGTGCGCGCCGGTGAGCACACCGGCGGCGATGGAGGCACCGGAGCGCAGTCCGGTGAGTACGTCGAACGCGGTGTCGCCGACCACGGCGACCGCGCGCAGGTCGTCCACGCCCAGGCGCAGCACCGCGGTGAGCACCATGTCGGGGTGGGGTCGCCCGCGCCCGGCCTCGGCCGGGCACAGGGTGAGGTCGGCGAGGTCGGCCCAGCCGAGCGCGGCCAGGATCGCGTCCTGGGTGGGGCGGCCGAAGCCGGTGGTCAGCGCGACCTTGACGCCGGCCGCGCGCAGGGCGCGGATGGTGTCCTCCGCGCCCTCGATCGGCGCGCAGCGGCCCTCGGCGACCAGGTCGGCGTAGGCGTCCTCGAACGCGAGGTTGGCCGCCCGGGCGCGTTCCTCGTCGCCGTCGAGCAGGGCCCGGAAGACGGTGATCTTGCTTTCGCCCATGGTGTCGTGGACGTAGCCGAGCTTGCGCTCGAAGTCGGCCGTGCCGGGCTCGACGCCGACCGCGCCGATCGCCCGGGTGAACGCCTCGACCACGAGGCCGTCGTCCGCGACGGTGGTGCCGGCCATGTCCAGGACGGCGAGCTGATAGTTCGTCATGAGTGGTGCTCCGGGGGGGCTTTGGACCAGGAGTGGGGCAGGAAGGGGCGGGCGGGTCACAGGCCGACGGTGTCGGCGGTGCGTTCCGCGATCGCGGGCGAGCAGGTCATCCCGCGCCCGCCGGGGCCGGTCACCAGCCAGGTGCCGGGGGCCACCTGTTCGCGGTGCACGACGCGGGTGGTGTCGACGGTCTGCGCGTACACCCCGGCCCAGCGGCGGCGCACGGCCGGCAGTGGTCGGCCGAGCAGGGCCTCGGCCACCTCGACCAGGTGTGCGTAGGGCGCGGAGTCGACGTCGAACGTGAACGGCTCGTCGTACTCGTGGGTGTCGCCGATGGTCAGCCCGCCGTCGAGGCGCTGGACCATCAGCAGCTGCATGCGGTGCTCGGTGGGCACCGGCGCCTGCGGGCGGGCGGCGCGCAGCGCCTCGAGGGCGGTGCCGGCGTAGGCCGGGTAGTAGCGGAAGCTGTCGCCGTCGGCGACCGAGGTGGTCAGCGCCTCGTCGAGCGGGTCGGTCTGCATCATCTGCAGGCGCACCCGGCGCACCGGCAGTGCGGGGGCCAGCTCGCGGACCAGGCCGCTCAGCCACGCGCCGGTGCACAGCACCACCAGGTCGCCCTCGTGCGTGTGCCCGTGGTCGTCGCGCACCCCGGTGCCGGCGGGGAGCAGGTCGCGCACCTCACGCCCGGGCAGCCAGGTGTACCGACCGGAGCCGGCCATCCGGCCGCGCAGCGCGGGCAGCGCGACGCGGGACTCGACCGCGCCGTCGCGCTCGCACCACAGCGCGGCGTCGAAGGCACCGCGCAGGGCCGGGTTGTGGCCGCGCGCCTCCTCCGGGGTGAGCAGCTTCAGGCCGCGTTCGGCGGCGTCCGGCAGGGCGAGCGCCGCCTCGGCGACCGCGACCTCCTCGGCGCCGCGGCACACGGTCAGCGAGCCGTTGGGGCGAAAGCCGATGCCGGGCACGTCGGCGCCGATGCGCTCCCACATCTCGCGGGCCCGCAGCGCGGTGTCCAGTTCGTCGCCGCCGGCGCGGCCACCGATCCACACCAGGCCGAAGTTGCGCACCGACGCACCGCGCGCCTCGCGCTCGCGCTCGATGTGCACGACCTCGTGGCCTCGCTCGATGGCCTGCCAGGCGTGCATGGTGCCCAGCACGCCACCTCCGACGACAATGACTCGCACCGGCTTCCTCCGTGTTCTCGGGGGCGAATGCGACCAGCTTGGGAGTGGCCGATGCCGAGCACACGGAGGCGGTATGTCGTCCGGGTGAACAGTCCGTTAAGGTCCGAACCTGTTACCTCGTCGTTATCAAAGTCGGTCGGTCAGGCCCGCATGCGCGTCGCGAATCCCATCCGATCACCACGAAACAGCGCCCGCACCCGCTCGATGGGCACCCCCTGCGGGTCGTAGGAGGTGCGCATGACCAGCAACATCGGCAGCGCCGGGTTGGTCTCCAGGAGCAGCGCCTCGCGCGGCGCGGCCAGGACGGTCTCCACCGTCTCGTGCATCTCCGCGAAGACCACCCCGAGGTCGTCCTGCAGGCACCTGTACAACGACCCCTCCGGGCGCAGCACGTCCAGGATCGTGGGGAACCGGTCCAGCGGCAGGTAGGTGCTCTCCAGGCCGATCGGCTCGTCGTCGGCGAGCAGCACCCGCTCCACGTGCACGGTCAGGTCGCCGGCCCGGATCCGCAGCCGTTCGGCCAGGTCGGGCTTGGCGACGTGGTGTTCGAGGGTGACCACACGTCGGCTGGGGGTCAGCCCCATCGAGCGCACCGCCTCGGTGTAGCTGCCCATGCTCACCGGCTGCATCAGCTTCGGCGGCGCGACGTAGGTGCCGCGCCCCCGCGCCGAGCGCAGTCGGCCCTCCATCACCAACTCGCCGATCGCCGCGCGCAGCGTGGAGCGGGCGACGCCGTAGTCGGCGGCGAGTTCGCGTTCGGAGGGCAGCAGGGCGTCCTCGCCCAACTCGTCCATGAGTTGGAGCAGGCGCATCTTCACCGTGTGCGACTTGGGCACGCGGCCGTGTTCGGGAACGCCGTCGCGATAGGGACGGGCTGTGGAGTCCGGTCTGGGCACGAAGGGAGCCTATTCGGCCGGCGCCGGGTACGTTCGACCCTTCCACGCAGCACCGCGCCCACGCGCGTGCCGCACCGCCGAGTGCACGGTCATCCCGAGGTAGAGCGTGGCCGCCGCCGGCAACAACACCGCCTCCGCCGCGGGCCGTCCGTAATAGCGCACCATCGGCACATAGGTCGCGGTCATCAGCGCCCACACCGCGAGCCCGAGCAGCGCGAGCGGCACATCGCCGACGACGAGCCCGACGACCAGCGCCACCGGCGCGGCCAGATAGACCAGCGCCAGTCCCACCACGGTGCCGACGAGCAGCAGCCACGAGTGCCGGAGCTGGGCGAACGCGCTGCGCGCGACCATGTTCCACAGGTCGGCCAGCCCCGGATAGGGCCGCACGCTGTCCACGTGCCGCGCCGGACCGTCCGCGAGCACCAGCCGGATCCGGCCGCCGGAGCGCTTGAGCGCAGTGCCGAGGGACACGTCGTCGATCACCGCGTCCCGAATCGCCGCCACCCCGCCGGCCCGCTCCAGCGAGGTGCGCCGCACCAGCACACATCCGCCGGCGGCGGCGGCCACACGGGACGTCGGCCGATTCACCCGGCGGAACGGGAAGAGCTTGCCGAAGAAGTACACGAAGGCCGGCACGATCAACTTCTCCCACCGGGTGTGCGAGCGCAGCCGGGCCATCACCGACAGCAGGTCGAGCCGGTCCCGCTCGGCCTCGCCGACCAGCCGGGCCAGCGAATCGGGCGCGTGCGCGATGTCCGCGTCGGTGAACAGGATCCAGTCCACCTCGCCGACCGACTCCACGCCGTGCCGCAGCGCCCACAGCTTGCCGGTCCAGCCCGAGGGCGGCTCCCCGGGCGAGGTCACGGTCAGCGGCACCCGGGCATCGGCCCCCAGCCGGCGGGCCACCTCGGCGGTCGTGTCGGTACTGCCGTCGTCGACCAGCACCACCCGCGCCCGGCCGGGGAAATCCTGCGCGAGCAGCGTGGGCAGGCTCTCCCCGAGCACTGCGGCCTCGTCGCGCGCGGGCACGATCACCGCCACCGAGGCGCTGCCCGAGGGTGGCGCGGCGGGCCGCGCCAGGCGCACGTCGGTGCGCCAGAACCAGCCGTGAAACAGGGTCAGGTAGACCCAGGCGAGACCGGAAACGGCGGTGATCCACAACAAGACGTCCACATCGGAAGCCTGCCGGCTCCGTCGCGCCACCCGGGCGCTCCTTCCGGGTGAAGTCCGCGCGCGAACGGAGTCCTCCGGTCAAGCGGGCGAGCGCCGGGGCCGATATCGGGTAGGGGAGTTGTCTCGACAGTCGAGGAACTACCCATCGGCAGAAGGGCGGTGCCCGTCATGGGCGACGCGACGACGAAAGATCGGGAGCAGATTCTCGGGGGCGGGGCGACCCGCTGGCAGGGATTCGAGGTCGGCACCCGGGTGCGGGTGCAGGTGGGCCTGAGCACCGGGCACATCGGCGAGGTCTGCGAGGTGTTCGCGGACGCGCACCGGCCGCCGCTGTCCCCGTATCAGTGGTATTCGGTGCGTTTCGCGGACGGCCTGCGCCCGCTGTACCGCCACGACGAGCTGGTCGCGCTTTCGTAGGTCGTCTTCCGCCCGTCCCCCGGCCCCGGCCGGCCGGCCCGCGGCCACCGCGTGCGCCCGCACCCCGACGGCGGGCGCGCGCGGCATGCGGCGGGCCGCGCACGTGCCGCCCGAACGACCCCCTCGGCCGCGTGTCCAACGACACCGTCGGTCGGGTCTTGCGCTCGCACGCCCGCCGGGGCAGGGTGCGGGCACGGGATCTGAAAGGGCGTCAGAATGACGATCAAGCTGGGCGTGATGGCGCCTTTCGCGGACGGTCTGATCACCTCCGGCGGTTTCCTGCGCGACTTCGCCGGCACGCTGGAGGAGTGCGGCGTGGAGTCCGTGTGGACCGTCGAACACGTCGTGGTCGCCGAGGACTACGAACCCCTGTACCCGTATTCGGATTCCGGCCGCACCCCCAGCGCGGCGGGTGTGGTGCCGATGCCCGACCCGCTGGAGACCATCGCCTTCCTCGCGGGCGCCTCGCGCACGCTGCGCTTCGGCACCGCGATGGTGGTCGCGCCGCTGCACAGCCCGGTGGTGCTGGCCAAGCGGGCCGCCACCATCGATCGGCACTCGGACGGCCGGTTGTTGCTCGGCCTGGGCATCGGCTGGCAGAAGGAGGAGTACGCCGCGGTCGGCGCGGCGTACTCCGAGCGCGGCGCCCGGCTCGAGGAGTGTGTAGGCGCGATGCGCGCGCTGTGGGCCGACGCGCCCGCCACCTTCCGCGGCAGGTTCACCACCTTCGAGCGGGTGCACTGTCTGCCGCGCCCCGAACGCGGGGCGGTACCGGTGGTGCTGGGCGGCAACAGCGAGCCGGCGGTACGCCGGGCGGGCCGGATCGGCGACGGCTGGTTCCCGTACACGATCACCCCCGACGAGTTCGAGGCGCGCGCCGAGTTGCTGCGCGCGAGCACGGCCGCGGCCGGTCGGGCCCCGGACACGGTGGAGATCACCGCGTGGCCCGGCTCGTGCGATCGCGACCTCCAGTACGACCCGAACTGGGTGCGCCGGTTCACCGACGCGGGCGCGAGCCGCCTGGTGTTCGCCCCCAACCCGACCGAACTGGCCGGGCCGCGGGGGTTGCGGGTGTTGCGCGAGCGGATCGCGCACTACCGCGAGACCGTCGCGGACAAGCTGTGAACACCCCCGCGGCGCCCGTCCCACAGACCGTGAGCATCCTCGACCACGTGACCCTGACGAACGATCAGGTCGCCTGGTGGCTGGGCCAGTTCCATGATCGTTACCTGCCGGGCGCGCAACGCCGCGGGATGCGCCTGGAGCGGGTCTGGCGCTCGCCCGCGGGTCGGGACGCGACCACCGTGCACATCCTGTGGATCCTGCCGGGGATCCGCGCGTTCTACGCGATGCGCGGCGCCGCGGCGGCCGATCCGGAGGTGGCGGCGTTCTGGGCGGCCACCGACGGTTACGCGCTGGAGCGGCAGCGGCGGGCGCTGCAACCGGCCGAGGGCGGCTCGGGGGTGTCCGCGTGAGGCGGTGGGTGGTCCGGGCGGACGGGCCGCCCGCTCCCGGGTCTTCGGTACTCGCGGCCGAGGGTCTGTCGGCGGGGCCGGATCTGCCCGGCAGCGTCGGCGGCCTCGGCTGGTCGTGGGATCTGCGCGCCGATGCCCGGCCCGAACTGCCCGCGTCCGCCGACGCGATCGTTTTGCGGCCGGTGCGCGCCGGGTTCGTGCCGCTGACCGGTCCGCGGATCAAGCGCACCCTGCTGCTGACCGTGCGCGCGGGTACTCCCGCCGACGTGCTCGCGGAGTTCGAGTCGGATCTGATCGCGATGCCGGAGCACATCGGGACCATCCGCTCCTGGGCGCTGTCCCGGGTGGACCCGGTCGGAGGCGGCACCGCGTGGACCCACGCGTGGGAACAGGAGTACGCCACGATCGAGGGGTTGACCGGCGAATATCTGCTGAACCCGTATCACTGGGCGCACGTGGATCGCTGGTTCGACGGCGAGATACCCGGGGCGATCGTGGAACCCGTACTGGCTCACGTCTTCCGCTGGAGCGAATCCCCGGTGCTCACCGACGATCTGCCCGGAGAGTGACCTGACCGGTCGTCAAATCCGGTGCGAGACAAGGGCAACCAACAGGTGGGTCCACTCACGGTCGGTGAACCGCAGGACCGCGCAGGCCCGTTGCTTGGAATCGCGCACCGCGACCTCGCTGGGCCGCCGGTTCACCACTTCGACGCAGTTTCCCTGCACGCTGCTGTAGGAACTCCGTCGCCACGTCGGTGCGTAGGTTTCCTGCGACCAGGTCGCCATCGGCCCGTCACCCCTGACTTGTCGAGGTCCCGCCGCCGGGCGACACGAACCCCTCCCCCAGGTGGGAGCCGACCTCCATGTGAGGGTCAGGGACATCGCCCGAGCGGGTGAACCGTGTACACGCGGACACCGAAGTGGCGGCGAGAGTTGCACCGCCGGGTTTCGTGGAGCATCCTACCGAGCACCCTCACTTTACGCGCTTACAAGATCACTTAAAGCGACGGAACGGGGCGGGGCCGCTTGCGGGGGCAAACGCAGCCCACGCAACAGGAGGTAGCCGCATGACCACCCTGGCCGATCCGGAAGTGGCGGACGAGGCGGACGAGGTCAGCCCGACCATCACGCTGCCGGCGATGCCCGCGTGCGTGTCCGCCGTGCGGGAGCATGTCCGCGTGGCGCTGCGGGTCTGGGATCTCGACTCCTTGTCCGACACCGCCGTACTCCTCGCCTCCGAACTGGCGACCAACGCCGTGCGTCACGCGGGTCTCGGACGCCCGTTCAGCGTCGTGGTCCGCCGGGATCGCGCGCCCGGCGGGGCCGCCTGCGTGTGGATCGAGGTGCACGACACGGACGCCCGTGCACCCCAGGTGATCGAGGCGGCCGACGACGACACCACGGGCCGCGGCCTGATACTGGTCGAATCGTTGTCCGACGGCTGGGAATCGGTGCCCGAGCCCGGCGGCAAGTGTGTGCGCTTTCGGCTCGCGATGACCGCCTGACCCGCCGCCGGTCCCCGCGTCGGCCCGCGCCGCCGGGTCACTCCCCCGGTACGCCCGCCCGGGACGGCGGGACGTGGACCGGCAGTTCGTGCACGTGCGCCCGGCCCGGCACGAGCGTGTCCACGGCCAGCCGGCCCAGGTGCGGGTGGTGGGTGAAGACCACCACCTGGAACCGGTCGGCCATCGCGTCCAGCACCGCGAGCATCGCCCGGGTGCGGCCGTCGTCGAAGGTCATCGCCACGTCGTCGAGCACGATCGGCATCGCCCGCCCGGCATCGGCGTAGGTGTCGAGCGAGGCCAGCCGCAGCGCCAGGTAGAGCTGATCGCGGGTGCCCTCGCTCATCTCGTCCACCCCGAGCACATCGGCCCCGGACCCGGCGCCCGCGCGCCGCGCGCGCAACACCGGCGCGCCCTTGCGCCCCTCGGTCTCCACCACGAGCCGGTCGAAGCGACCCCCGGTGAGCGCGGTGAAGACCTCCTCCGCCCGGGCCAGGACCGGGGCCTGGTTCTCCTTGCGGTAGTCCTCCATGCACCGCAGCAGCACCTCGCGGGCCAGCCGCAGCCGGACGAACTCCTCGGTGTCCTCGGCGATCGCGGCGACCGTGCCGGCCACCTCCTCCTGCGCCTGTGCGGCGGCCACCGACTCGCGCTCCAGGTCGAGCACGCGCTGCCGGCGTCGGCCCAGCGTCTCGCCGGCTTGCGCGTAGGCGGCGTCGGCCTCCTCGACGCGGCGTGCGGCGTCCTCGATCTCCACGTCGAGTTCGTCGGGGGCGTAGCGTGCGGCCTCCTGTTCGACCTCGGGCGACAGCAACGCGCGGTGCTCGGCCAGCGCGGCTTCCAGGTCGCGCACCCGGGCCGAACGCTCCACCGCGGCGCGCAGGTCGCCGAGGTCGGCGGCACCGGACGCGGCGACCAGCGCGCCGAGTTCGGCCTCGACGCGGGCCGCGGTGTCGCGGCCCGCGCGCAACGCCCGGTCCAGGTCCGCGATGCGCTCGGCGAGTCCGGTACGGGCCGCCTCCACGCCGCGCGCCGCGGTCAGCTCGCGATGCAGGTCGAGGACCGCCGCGAAGGAGGGTCGGCCGGTGGGCTCGCTCGGCGCCGGGCGCCCGCACGCGAGGAACGCCTCGGCCGCGCGGGCGCCGAATCCGGCCACCCGGTCGGCCGCGCGGATGCGCCGTCGGTCCGCCTCGTCGGCTCGTCCGACCGCCGCCGCCACCTCGGCCAGCGTGGCCACCGCGGCGGCGATCGTGTCCGGGCCGCCCTCGGGCAGGTCCAGCTCGCTCGCCAGTTCGTGCCGCCGCCGCTCCCAGGCCGCCCGCTCGCCCTCGGCCCGCTCCGACTCGGCGACCGCCTCGGCGAGTTCGGCCTCGGCCTCGCGCACCGTCGCGATCGCCGCCTCCCGCTCGCGCACCGCGTCGGCCAGCGCGTCGCGGCGCGCGTCGGCCTGCGCGATCAACGCGGGCAGCGTGCTCGTCCCGGTGGGCGCGCCGGACTCGGCCAGCGCGGTGCGGAAATCGGCCACCAGCGCGGCGACCCGGGCCCGCCCGGCGGCCAGCCGGTCGCGCACGCCCCGCGCCTCGACCTCGACCCGGGCCAGTTCGCCGATCGCGTCCAGGACGGCGACGGCGTCGTGCGGGTCGGGCGCGGGCAGGCCGCTGGGCGCCCACGCGCGGGCCCAGTCCGCGTCGAGCTCGGCCGCCCGTTCGGTCGCCGCCGCCCGTTGCTCGGCCAGCCGGGCCAGCGTGCGCTCGTCGTGGGCGAGGTCGGCCTCCAGGCGGCCGCGCCGCACCGCCTCCTCGGCCCGTCGCGCGATGTGTCCGGCGATCTCGTCCGCCGCGGCCACCGCGCGCTCGTAGGCGTCGATCCGGTCGTCGGTCAGCGGCGGGCTCGCACAGATCAGCGTCCACAGCCGGTCGCGCTCGGCCCGGGCCGCCGTCCAGTCGTCGGGGGTGGGCGGCGGGTCGGCCAGGGACGACTCGGCCAGTTCGCGAAGGCGCCGGTCGTGCTCGCTCAGCAGCGCCCGCTCGGCCGCCGTCGTCTCCTCCAGCTCGGCCCGGACCCGCTGCAGCCGGCCCAGCCGGTCGGCGACCCACTCGCGCCCGGGCAACCGCAGCCGCGCCGGGTGCTCGTCGGCGCGCACGTCCAGGTCGGCGAGGCCGTGTCGGCCCCGCAGATCGGCCGCCTCGTGGTCGAGTTCGGCCAGCCGACGCTCGTCGCGCGCGACGTCCTCGACCGGATCGCCCGGCACCGACCGCAACAGCGCGCGCAGCACGGCCGGGTCGGCGGGCTCGGGGATCGCCGCACAGGCCGCGCGCGCCGCGTCGAGCCGGGTCCGGCGGTGCGCGACCTGCTCGACGGCGCCGGCGAGTCGGGCCTCGCACACCGTCAGGTCGTCGCGCAGCGCGGTGACCCGCGCGGCCACGCCCGCGGGCAGCTCGTAGGCGGTCGGGTCGTCGAGGGCGCGGTCCGGGCGCACCCGGGCCAGCAGTTCGGCCGCCACGCCCCGGGCCTCGGTGGCCTCGGCGTCGGCGTAGTCGGCCTGTTCGACCGCGTCGCGGATCGCCGCGACGTCGGCGTGCAGCGCGTCCACGGCGACACCGGCCGCCAACAGGTCACGATCCGCCCCCGGTTCGGCCCACTCGGCGCGGGCCCGGGCCGACTCCCGCTCGATCCGGGCCAGTTCCGCCGCCGCCTCCGCGGCCCGCGCGTCGAGCGCGGTCAGCGTCGCCGCCACGTCGGCGCCCACCGGCGGCCCGCCCGCACTCGTCTCGGCCAGCGCGGCGTCCAGTTCGGCCCGCTTGGCCAGCACCGGCAGCGCCTGGCGGACCCGGTCGAGGCGTTCGAACCGGACCCGCGCGTCGCTGCGGTCGCGGCCCAGCCGGTCGCGTTCCTCCTCGGCGCGCCGGCTCTCCTTGACCGCCTCGCCGAAGACCGCAGGGGCCAGGCCGTCGTCCTGCACCCGCTTGCGCAGCCGGCCGAGTTCGACCAGGCCCGCGTTGATCCGCTGGTTCTTGCCGCGGATCTTGTACAACTGCGCGGCACGTTCCTCGAGGCGGGTCAGCACCTCGCCGAGCCGGGCCGAGGAACGCGATTCGAACAGGGCCCGGCCCACGTCGCCCTCGCCGCGCAGCAGTTCGGCCCCGCCCGCGCGCAGCCCGGCGTGGTCGAGCGCGAACACCCGGCGGAAGTCGTCGCGGCCCACGCCCGCCAGCATCCGGGTCAGCTCGGCCTCGGCCAGGACCGATCCGTCGGCGCGGGTGAGCGGGTCCCGGTCGCGCTTGTGCCGCACCACGTCGAGCACCCGCCCGTGCTCGTCGCGCACCAGCGCGCCGAGCTTGAGGTCGCGCATCGCGTGGACGAAGTCGTACGAGGTCTGTCGGTCCATCCCGTAGAGCAGTTGGTCCAGGGCGTGCCGCACGGTGGACTTGCCGGCCTCGTTCGGGCCGCTGATCACGTGCACGCCCGGGGCGCCGAGTTCGATGTGGCGGTCGGTGAAGCAGCCGAACGCGATCAGGTCGAGCCGGTCGATCCTCACGCGTGCTCCCCGTCGGTCCCGGTGACCAGCGCCGTGAGCAGTTCCACGGCCTGATCGAAGATGTCGGCGCGCCAGGCCGCGTCGGCGGGGGTTATGCCCTCCTCGGCGACCTTCGGGTCGAGCGTGCGCATCCCGGGCACGGTCCGGACCAGTTGCTCCAGCGCGGTCGGGTCGGCGCGCAGCGCCCTGGCCGTCCGGGCCAGGTCCTCCACCAGCGTCGGCACCTCGAACCCGGCGTCGGCCAGGTCGGCGTGCCGGGTCTCGAGGCGGATCTTCTCCAGCCACACCCCGGAGAACTCGGCGGCCAGCGCCCGGGTCTCGAACACGAATCGGCGCTCGTCGCGCCACAGCGCCTCGTGCGCGTCGGTGGCGCCGGTGATCCGCACCCGGCCGGCGAGGAGGCGGTCGCCGGCCGCGCCGCGCTGCTCGGCCAGGGCGCGCCGGACCAGGTCGAGCACGTCGTCGACACCGCCGGCGGTCGAGGCGTCGACGTCCAGGCGGGCCCAGCGCACCACATCCAGGTCGCGGTGCTCGACGGCGGCCCGGCCGTGGTCGTCGACGGTGATCAGCGTCGCGCCCTTGGGCCCGGTCTCGCGCGCGTGTCGGCCCTGGATGTTGCCCGGGAAGACGATCCACGGCTCGCGCTCGTGCACCACCTCGCGCGCGTGCACGTGGCCGAGCGCCCAGTAGTCGTAGCCGCGCGAGACCAGGTCGCCGACGCTGCACGGCGCGTAGGTGGCGTGCCCCTCGGCGCCGGTCAGCGCGGTGTGCAGCAGGCCGACGTTGAACATCCCCCCGCGCGGCGCGGGATAGGCGAGCGCGAGGTTGTCGGTCACGTCCCGGACCGCGAAGCCCTGACCGTGCACGGCCAGACCCAGGTCCTCGAAGGCGACCGTCTCGGGGCGCGCGGTGGAGAAGCGGTGCACGTTGGCCGGCAGCCGCAGCTCCCGGGTGATCCGGCTGTCCGCGTCGTGGTTGCCCGCGACCAGCAGGACGCGGATGCCCGCCTCCTCCAGGCGGCGCATCTGCACGCCGAAGAACAACCCCGTGTGGTAGTCCTTCCAGTCGCCGTCGTAGATGTCGCCGGCGAGCAGCACCGCGTCGACCGCCTCGGCGAGCGCCAGGTCGACGAGGTTGACCACGGCCCGCCGCGCCGCGCCGCGGATCTGTGCCGCGGGGGCGCCCTCGTAGCCGGAGAGGCCGCGGAGGGGGCTGTCGATGTGCAGGTCGGCGGCGTGCAACAGCTTCATGAAGCGGGGCGCCTCCGGTCGGCGATCACGGGCAGCCAGGATAGGCACACGGCACCGACACGGTGGCGGTTTCGGCGGGACCCGGCGCGGGGTGGGGCTGGCCCCACCCCCGATCGGCCAGGCACCTACCTGGTCGCCCGGCGGCCGTCCGGCCAGGCTGGAGGAAACGCGCCAAGCCCGTCCGGGAGTTCACCGTGACAGCTCGACAGACCGACCGCAGGCACCCGATTTCGACCCCGCTCGTCACCTGCGCGCTCTGTGCGGTGGCCGGCGCCGTGTTGTGCCTGGCGGCGGTCCATCGGTCCGGGCTCCCGGCGAATCCGAACCTGATCGGGCTGCTGCGGCAACCGGCGCCACTGGCCACGCTGGTGTTCGGTCTGTCCGGTCTGCTGGTGGCGCTGCGCGGCCGGACCGGGCGCGGAAATCCGGTTGAATCGACCCCGCCGAAGGCCGCACCCTGGAGTCCGCGCCACCCGGCGGTGAGTACGGGTGGGCCGCCCCGTCACGGGGAGGGGGCGACCCACTCACCCGGGGCCGGTTAACCCCGGCGCCACTACTGGTTAAGATGGGCACGCAACTACGCACGCTCGCGTAGCTCAGCGGGAGAGCGCCTCGTTCACACCGAGGAAGTCACTGGTTCGATCCCAGTCGTGAGCACCGATCACTTCGTGATCCTGATCAATCGAGGGCCGCTCCTGCGAGCGGCCTTCGGCACGTTCAGGACCGTGCCCGGCACCAGGTGCTCCGGGTCCGGGCCGATCACGTCCAGGTTCGCCGCGTAGAGCGCCTGCCAACCGCCGATCACGCCGAGGTCGCGCGCGATCGAGGAGAGCGTGTCGCCCGCCTTGACCGTGTACCGCGAGCCGAGCATGCCGATCTGTCGGGCGCACTGCGGCCAGGCCTCCCAGCCCTGCATGCTCAGGATCTGCTCGGCGACGACGATCTGTTCCTCGCGGGTGGCCCGGTCCGGCCGGTCGGCGTACTCCTGTCCGCCCGCCTCGTCCCACGTGCTCGGCAGGATCTGGAGTCCGCCGTAGTAGCCGTTTCCGGAGTCGAGACTCCAGCGGCCGCTGCTCTCGCACTCGGCGAGTTGGTCCCAGACCTCGTCCGAGACCGCCTCGGCGGGTGCGGCCGGCCCCACGACGAGTCCGGCGCCCAGGACGCCGGTGAGCAGGACAACCACGGACGATCGGATGATCAGCTTGGCCATGTCAGCCGACTGTAGGCATCCCGCGTGCCGATCCGGGGACCCCACCGGGGGCGGGCCGCGGAATCACCCGGCTGTCGCAACGCCCGCACCACACCGGGCGGTCGGGCCGTCCCGACCGAGGTCGCTTGCAAAAACGGCCCGTCGATCCGCCCGACCGGGCCTACGGCAGGTCCGGCAGCAGGCCGGTGGGGATGTCGATGTCCGAGGGCAACAACCCGCTCGGCAACACCCCCGAGGGCAGGCCCGGCTGCTTGGGTCCCTGGGTCGAGGGGGTCTTCTTCGGGCCGTCGTCGTCACTGTCCCCGCGGCTGATCAGGATGACGGCGGTCACCACGCCCGCCACCAGCACGAGCGCGATCACCAGCATGATCAGCGGGTTGCCGCGACGACCGCCGCCCTGCGTCGGCGGCGGTCGGTGCGGCTGCTGCGGATACGGCGGCGGTTCGTGGTGCGACACGGGCTTCGACCCCCAAGGCGACCGGTGCCGGGGGCGAACTGTCCCCGAACATCCATGCTGTCACGATCCGGACGTGCCGGAGCCGGTCCACCGAAGTCCGGGCAAAGTGAGCACCGATTCGAGGGAATCCCCACCCCGACCGCCACCGATGCGCGGGCCACCGGACGAACGCGCCGCACCGAACGCCCGGCCGCGTCCCGCCGCGCGGCTCACAGGTCCTTGGTCAGCTCCTCGAACTCGAGGTCGTCGCGCAGCGGCCTGCCGAACCGCTCGTTGCCGTAGGGGAACGGGGTGCGCACCCCGGTGCGGGCGAAGCCGCGCCGCTCGTACCAGGCGATCAGCTCCTCGCGCTGGCGGATGACGGTCATCCGCATGCGCTTGGCGTCCCACCGCCGTACCGCGACCCGCTCCGCCTCGGCGAGCAGCGCTCGGCCCAGGCCGCCGCCCTGGCGACCTGGTCGCACGGCGAACATGCCGAAGTACACGACCGAGTCCGGATGCCGTTCCAACTGGCAGCAGCCGAGCAGTACGCCGTCCCGCTCGGCGATCCACATCACACTGTCCGAGCCCTCGACCACCGCCGCGACGCCGTCCGCGTCGGTGCGCTGCCCTTCCAGGAGTTCGGCCTCGGTGGTCCAGCCCACGCGGCTCGCCTCGCCGCGGTAGGCGGATTCGACCAGTTCGAGCAGGGCAGGGATATCCGCCGGTCCGGCCTGCCGGAAGCCGACGGCGACGACCTCGTCGGGGGACTCCTGCGTTCGGGTCGACGTGTCCTGCGGCACCATGGTTGTCTCTCGCCCCTCGTCGATTCGGCAATGTGTTCCAAGCCGTCCCCGAGCGTACGGCGTGGGTCCCGAGAGGGGCCCTCCGCTTTCGGTCGCGGTCGGGCGGTGACAAGGTGTCCGGAAGCCGGCAACCGCATGGCCCCGCCATGAATCGGGGGTCATCGGGCGAACAACCCGGATCAAACCCGGGAAACACAGAAACTCCAGGAAAACGGGAGAAGCCGTACATGGTGAGGGCAGGCGTTCGCCGGCTGCTGGACATACGGAGGACCAGGCTCTCCCTGGCCCTGGTGGGTCTGTGGCTGCTCGCCGCATGCGTCGCCGTCCGACAGGCCAACGAAGTACTCGACCGACCCGAGGACCGCAGGCTGCCGGACCTGGACGCGTGGCTCGGCCCCGACGGCGTACTGCACCTGCCGGGCTCGCTCTACGACGCCGACGCGCGCGGCAGCACCTTCAATGGCACACCCTTCGCCGGCTGGGTGCTGCGCCCGCTCACCCGGGCGGCGGAGCACACACTGGGCGTCGCCTGGACGGTGGCCACCCTGCTCATCGTGGCCGCGATCGCGGTGGTGGTCGCAGGGGCGGTGCCCGGCCTGCGCACCCGCCGCGCCCGGCTGCTCGCGACGCCGCTGATCATCACCCTGCTCGTGGTGTCCCTGCCGGTGCGCGGCAACCTGTCGCTCGGCCAGCTCAGCCTGCTCCCGGTCCTGCTCGCGCTGCCCGTGATGCTCAGGGCCGCCCCGGGCCGGGCCGCCTCGATCGCGATGGGCGTCGCCGCCGCGCTGCATCCGGCGATGTTGCTGTTCGCCGTCTACCTGTGGCTGACCGGCAAGCAGCGCGCGGCCGCGAACGCGACGGCCACCTTCCTCGGCTGCACCGCGCTGGCCTGGGTCACCATGCCGCACGACTCCTTCACGTACTGGGTGCACCACGTCGCCGGCGCGGGCCTGGGCGGCGACGCCGACGCGCTGTCCAACCAGTCGCTGCACGGTCTGCTGCTGCGGGTCGGCCTGTCCGGGCCGCTGGAGATCGTGCTCGTGGTACTGCTGTCCGCCGCCGTGTTGTGGTTCGGCGTGCCGCGCGCGGTGTCCTACGCCAAGGACGGACAGGCGCTGCTCGGCGCCGCACTGGCCGGCTGTGTGATGGTCGCGGTCTCCCCCGTGTCCTGGCAGCACCAGCAGTTGTGGATCCTGCTCGTCGCGGTCGCCCGGCTCGGCGCCAGGCAGACGGACCGCATGGTGTGGCCGGTCGCGGTCTTCATGATCATGACCTTCGACAGCAAGACGCTGGTCTGGGGCAAGCTGGCCGCCGTCCGCACGATCGCCGACAACGGGCCGCTGCTGCTCGCGATCGCCTCGGCGTGCGCGGTGCCCTTCATCACCAAGGCGTCGGCCGAGTGGAGCCCGCGGGCGGTGCCGCAGGGGGTCGCGGCCAAGGGCCGGTTCGCCTGGATCCCGGCGCTGCCGTTCGGCTGGCGTCCGTTGTCCCGGCCGAACCTGCTGCTCGAACTGCTGATGATCCGGGTCGGCTACCAGGTCTACTCGTTCATCCGGGCGTCGGTGCCCGACCAGCGCCAAGTGGCCGAGGAGCACGGGCAGCAGATCATCGACCTGGAGAAGTTCCTGCACATCGACGTCGAGCGCGGCCTGAACCACTTCGTGGCCCGGATCGGCTGGCTGCAGAGCAGCATGAACTTCTTCTACGAGACGTTCCACTTCATCGTGCCGCTGACCATCCTGGCCATCCTGTACGTGCGCAAGCCCGCCGCCTATCGCTCGGCGCGCACGGTGCTGAGCGTGGCCACCCTCACCGGCCTGGTCGGGTTCTGGCTCTACCCGCTCGCGCCGCCGCGGCTGATGCCGGGCTACGACTACATCGACACCGTGCACGGCGTGCAGGACCTGAACAACCCGGACTTCGGCGCGCTGACCAAGATCTCCAACCAGTACGCGGCGATGCCCTCGCTGCATGTGGGCTGGTCGTTGTGGTGCGGGTTGATGATCCTGGCCATCGCGCCGAAGGGCTGGCGCTGGCTGGGTCTGCTCTACCCGCTGTCCACCACGGTCGTGGTGATGGGCACCGCCAACCACTGGATCATGGACGCGGTCGGCGGCGCCGCGGTGGTCACCCTGGGCTTCGTGGTCCAGTACCTGCTGACCGGCCGCTCGGCCTTCTCGGTCGACCCGGTCGCCGCGCCCGTCGTCGAGCCGGTCGCCGTCGCGGCGGGGTCCGGCCCCGGGGCCGGGGTCGGGGCCGGGGTCGCCGACGCGATTAGCACACCGGTGACGGACGGGGCGGGTGAGTCGGATGTGATCACTCGTTTGCCGGAGTCAAAGCAGGATGATCCCGATTCGCGGGATGATCCCGACAAACAGCCGGTCAGCCGCAAATAGTGACGACACGCCTGCTCATTGCCAACACTTTGCCAACAGCGCCCGCAACCCGATCGTGCTTCGAGCGGTAGTCAGTGTGGTCGGTGCCGGAGGGGCCCGACCTCACCGTGACACCACGAGGAGCACCATGACGCACATCTCGCGCCGCGTAGCCCAGGCCGCCCTGCTGATCGCCGCCGGCGCCGCGCCGATCCTGGGTGCGTCCGCCGCGCACGCGGCGGAACTGCCCACGGGTGGCCTCGGCGCGCTGACCCAGCCGGACGTCGGCGGCCTCGCCGACAAGGTCCCCGCGGCCTCCGAGGGCGCGGGCAACGCGGCCGGTGGAACGGCGTCCAAGGCTGTCCCCGCGGCCTCGAAGACCGCAGGTCAAACGGCCGCCACCACCGCGTCGAACGCGAACAGGACGGTCGGCGACGGCGCCGCCGCGGTCGCTCCCGCCGCCGGCCAGACGGTCGGCCAGGCCGCCCCCGCGGCCGGTCAGCTCGCCGGTGGCGGCGCCCCCGCGGCGCCGTCCCTGCCCGCCGTGCCCTCCCTCGGCGGACTCCCGATCGGGGGTTGATCGAGCCGGTTCTCATTCGTTGAGAGCCCGGTGAAACCGGCGGGGCCGGTGCGGCGTGTCCATTGATGCCGCACCGGCCCCGCCGTACGTCCGAAGCGCGCTTGTCCACCGTTGGGATTAGCAAACGATCGGGTATCCCTCCGTGGGATGACGTACCAAAGGGCCATCGTGCGCATCCAAATTACTTCGTGGGTGTCTACGCTGTTCTGCGAGCGTTACGAAGAGTCGCAATTCTGGACATAGGCCACGAGACTCTTCCACCACCCCACAATCGAGGAGCACGGTGTCTGCCACGACGCGGGCCGCCGCGAACGGCCATAACAAGAACGGCACCGGCACCCCGGCCGCCGAGCGCGTGCGCGGGATCTCGGCGGGGGTGCTGATCTGGTACCTGCGGATCGTGGCGGCACTCGACTTCGTGTCGGCCGTCTCGGTGCCGCTGCGCGACCGGGTGCGTCACCACGACACCGGCGAGTACTACACGCCGTTCCTGGTCACGTCCGGTTTCACGTCGGCCGCGCTGGCCGCGTTCCTCGCCATCATGCTCGCCCGCCGCAAGCGGGCCGCCTGGGCGTTCACGGCGATCCTGCTCGTTCCGTCCACCGCGGTCTACATCTGGGCGCTGTGGTTCGACGACCTGCGGCAACACCCGTTCAACTGGTTCTCCACGATCCTCACGTTCGTGATCTGCGTCGCGCTGCTGCTGAGCTTCGCCGAGTTCGGCGCCAAGGGTGACCGGGGCAACGTGCTCAAGGCGGGCCTGGTGCTGGCCGGCGGCGCGGTGGTCGGTGTGGTCCTGGGCTCGACCCTGGTCAACGCCACCGACGACATCGCCGACTCCAGCATGGGCGACCGGATCCTGTACGCGGTGTTGCGCATCTTCACCCTCGCCCCGGACAGCGACCTGGGCAGCGTCTCGGTGCCGCGCTGGGTCGACATCGTGATCAACGTGGCCGGCGTGGTGTTGTTCCTGCTGGTGCTCTACGTGCTCTTCCGCGCGCCCAAGGGTCGCGAACTGCTCACCCCCGACGACGAGGTGCTGCTGCGCGAGCTGCTCGACAAGCAGGGCGAGCGGGACTCGCTCGGCTACTTCGCGCTGCGTCGGGACAAGGCGGTGATGTGGTCGCCGAGCGGCAAGGCGGCGGTGGCCTACCGCGTCGTGGGCGGCGTCTCGCTCGCCTCCGGCGACCCGATCGGCGACCCCGAGGCGTGGCCCGGCGCGATCGACCGCTGGCTCGCCGAGGCCGAGGACCGCGCCTGGGTGCCGGCCGTGATGGGGGCCAGCGAGGAGGCCGGCACGATCTTCGCCCGGCACGGTCTGGACGCGTTGGAGCTGGGCGACGAGGCGATCGTCGAGGTGTCCGAGTTCAGCCTGGAGGGCCGCGCGATGCGCGGCGTCCGGCAGGCGTACAACCGGGTCAAGCGCGCCGGGTACACCACCCGGGTGCGCCGCCACGAGGACATCCCCGAGGGGGAGATGCGCGAACTGCTCGACCTCGCCGACCACTGGCGCGACGGGCAGACCGAACGCGGCTTCTCGATGGCGCTCGGCCGGCTCGGCGACCCCGACGACGGGCGCTGCCTGATGGTCGAGTGCATGGACGACGAGGGACGGCTGCGCGCGGTGCTCAGCTTCGTGCCGTGGGGTGCCAAGGGCGTCTCGCTCGACCTGATGCGCCGCGACCGCGAGTCGGACAACGGGCTGATCGAGTTCATGGTGCTCGACGTCATAGAAGGTGCCAAGGCGTACGCCGCGGCGAACGCGAAGCCCGCCAAGGGCGGCAAGGGCAGGGGCAAGCCGGCCGAGCCGGAGGCCGAGGCCCCCGCCGAGGCGTCCTCGCCGATCGACATCGAGCGCATCTCGCTGAACTTCGCGATGTTCCGCTCGGTGTTCGAGCGCGGCAACAAGCTCGGCGCCGGGCCGGTACTGCGGCTGTGGCGCGCGGTCCTGGTCTTCTTCTCCCGCTGGTGGCAGATCGAGTCGCTGTACCGGGCCAACGAGAAGTACCGCCCGATCTGGGAGCCGCGCTACATCTGCTTCCGCAAGGCGAGCGAGCTGCCGCGGATCGGCATCGCGAGCGCCCGGGCCGAGGGCTTTTTGACCACGCCGACGCTGCCGCAGTTGTTCGGCGCCCGGCACGAGCAGCGGGTGGCCTCGATGACCAAGCGCAAGGCCGCCGAGGCGACGCCGCCGCTGGACGGCTGGACCGCGGAGCAGCGCGAGCCGGCCGAGCACAAGCGGCCCTGATCACCGGGTTCGGCCGCGCCGACCACGCCGAAGGGCGGCACCCTCGCGGGGGTGCCGCCCTTCGGTCGTTCGGGGCTTCGGGGTGGTTCGGGTCTTCGGGGTCGGCTCAGACCAGGCGGCGGATCTCGCCGCGCACCCGGTAGAACCCGCCGCGCTCGGCCGGGCTGACCGCGTCCACCACGTAGCGCGCGCCCGCGACCCGCACGTTCTTCGGGAACTGCACGTTCCAGCCGCTCTCGTAGCCCGCGGTGACCACGTGCACCCGCAGCCGGCCGTTGCCCTGGTCGACGCACTCGACCACCACGCCGGTGCCGGCCTCGGTGGTGGTGGACACCTCGGTGGTCGGCACCACGGCCTCCATCGCGGCCACCTTGACGTCGCGCACCTGCGGCACAGTGCCGTCCTGGGCCGCCGCGATCGCCGCCTCGCTCACGTCGATGCAGGCCAGCGAGCCGTCGGTGGTGACGATGTACAACTTCTCGTCGTGGTACTGCATGGAGAAGGCCGAGCCGCACGTGGTGCCCAGCTTCCACAGCCGCTTGCCGTCCTCGGTGAAGCAGTACACCGTCGAGGAGCTGTCCCCGGCGAAGACGTACTTGCCGTTCTCGGCGGTGGCGCAGGAGAACACCGACGCGTCGCAGTCGTAGGTGGTGCGGATGGCGCCGTCGGACTTGGCGATCCGGTGCACCTTGTTGCCGGTGGTGCCCGCGTACACGTCGTCGCGCTCCTGCCAGCCGAAGAGCACGCCGCCCCTGGTCTTGGTGGTCCACAACTCCTTGCCGTCGCCGGCGGCGAACGCCTGCACCCCGGCGCTGTGTCCGTGGTAGATCGCGTTCTCGTCGCAGCGCACCATCCACGCGCCGGTGCCGTTGGTGGCCGCGGCCCAAAGCGACTCGTCCTCGTGGTCGATCGTGGTGCAGCCGCCGTTGGAGTCGGACACGCCGAGCACGCCGTCGTGGATGTCCAGCCAGTAGATGTCGATGTTGTCGGTGATCTCGTACGCCACGCGCGGGGCCTTGCCGCCGACGTCGTACACGTTGCCGTTGTCGCACCCGGCGTAGATCCACGAGTCGTCCGCGACGATGCACTTGACGCCGTCGGGCAGTTGGTAGCGGCCGGTGACCTCGCCGGCGTGGTCGAGGAACCAGACGTCGCCGCGCTGGTTGCCGACCAGGACCCGCTCGGAGTCGACGAAGATGCCGAACGCGGAGGAGCCGGTGCGGTAGCGCCACAACACCGGCGCCGAGTTGCGGGCCGTACTGGGCCGGGAGACGATCTCGCGGCGGGTGATCGCCCTGGGCTTGCGCACTCCCTGGACGGCCGGCTCGTAGCCCTTGCGCAGCTTCGCGGCGACCTTCTTCTTGCCGTCGGCCTCGGCCTTTTGCGGCGTCGCGTGGGTGGTCGTCCCGGTCTGGCCCTTGGCCCCGATCCGCCCGTACGTGACCGTGACGTCGCAGCCGTCGACGACCACTTCGTAGTACTTGTGCGCGCCGTCGCCTTCCTCGGACAGCTCAAGGTAGGTACGGGTCTCGGGCATGACGACTCCTGGCTCCGCTGGGTGGGTTGGGGGGTGCCGAACCTCCACGACGGGGCGGGAAAACCATGCTGTTGCAAGGGGGCTGATGCCCCGTCATCCCCGGTGGCGACGACTCGAACACTACTCACGTCGGCCGACAGCGTGGGGGCGGGCGGACGGTTGCCCGGGGGCGGTGCCCATTCCCCCGGCCGGGTGGGCCCGTTCACCCGGCCGGCGCATCTCGGGACCGACGGGCTCGTTGTCGGGCAAAGTGCTCCGACGTACTCCCGACCCCTACTCCGCCGGGAGGATCATCGGGGCCGCGACCCCTCCCCGTGGACGACGTTTCAGCCTCGGGCGCGGGGTTAATCTCCACTCGTCCCGATCACCGGTCGCCGGTTCGACCCCAGTACGGTCGGCCGAAGACCCCGCTTGCCCGAGGAGTCCATGTGGCCGGGCACGTGTTCACGTCATTGGCTCCCGCGGCGTTCGGCGCCAGACCCGCCGGCAAGCGCCTGGAGCGTGTCCGCAGATCGCCGCACTTCCGCGACGGCGCGTTCCGAAATCCCGTGCCGACGCGCCGTGGCAGTCCGGGCGCGCTCGGCAAGATGATGCGCGCGCAGCGGGCCGCGTCCGGACTGCGTCGACCGGCCGGGGCGATTCCCCTGGTCACCGCGTCGGCGGCGGACTTCGCACCGGCACCGGCGACCGGGCTGCGGGCGTCGTGGCTGGGGCACGCGACGGTGTTCGTGGAGATCGACGGGGTGCGGGTCCTGTTCGACCCGGTGTGGAGCACCCGGTGTTCGCCGTCGGCGGCGTTCGGCCCGGCCCGGCTGCACGCGGTGCCGGTGCGCTTCGCCGATCTGCCCGATCCCGACGTCGTGGTCGTCTCGCACGACCACTACGACCATCTGGATCTGGCCACCATCGTGGCGCTGGCCCGGCGTGAGCGGGTGTTGTTCGTGGTGCCGTTGGGCATCGGGGCGCATCTGGAGCGCTGGGGCGTCGCCGAGGACCGGATCACCGAGTTGGACTGGCACGAGTCGGCCGAGGTCGCCGGGCTCACCTTCACCGCGACGCCCGCGCGGCACTACTGCAATCGCGGCGCGCGGGTGCTCGGCACCGTGTTGTGGGCGTCGTGGGTGGTCGTCGGGCCCCGACACCGGGTCTTCCACAGCGGGGACAGCGGCTACTTCCCGGGCTTCGCCGACATCGGCCGCGAGCACGGGCCGTTCGACCTGACCATGATTCAGGCCGGGGCGTACGCGGAGGCGTGGCCCGAGGTGCATCTGCACCCGGAGGGCGCGGTGCGGGCACACGCGGATCTGGGCGGCGGGCTGATGTTGCCCATCCACTGGGGCACGTTCGATCTGGCGCCGCACGCGTGGGAGGAGCCGGCCGAGCGGTCGGTGGCGGCGGCTCGGGCGCTGGGCACCGGGCTTGTGGTCCCGCGGCCCGGCGCGCTGTTCGAACCGGCCCTGGTGGACGGGGCCGAGGTGGAGCCGTGGTGGCGCGAGGTGGCGGCGGCGCCGGAGCGCTGGGCACCGGCGGCGCCGGCCGAGCAGGCGGCGGCGCGGCCGGTGGTGATCGCGGCGGTGTCGAGCGGGTCCGCGGTGCCGGCGGGCTGAGGCGCGGAGCGCGGCCGGCCCCCGGGGAGGGCGGGCGCGGTGGGTCAGGGCGTGGACGGGGCGGGTGTCTTCCAGACGTCGGCCCGGACGCCGCGCGGGAGGACCATGACCGGGGTGCGGGCGTTGCGGACGATCTTGTGCGAGACGTCGCCGACGAACACCCGCTTGACCGGGCCGACCGTGCCGGACGCGCAGATCAGCAGGTCGTCGGCCCAGGTGACGGCGTCGAGCGCGGCACGTACGTCGTCGCCCTCGACCGTTTCGCCGTCGACCGCCCCGTCGAGGTCGGCGAGCGCCGCCGCGAGGTCCTGCCGGGCTCGCTCGCGCACGGCGCGCAACACCTGCTGCTCGGCCGCCTGGTGCTGCTTGCCCGAGTAGAGCCGGACCGGTCGCAACACCAGCGTGAGCAACCGCGCGTCGGCGTCCAGGAGCCGGGCGAACGCGACGCCGCAGGCCGCCACTTGGGCCGACTGCGCGGCCCGCTGGTAGGCGATCGTGCAGCGGGCGACGCGCGGCGGCGGATGTTCGGCGAAGCCGCGCGGCGCCAGCACCACCGGCACCGGCGAGCCGTGCAGCAGTTGGTCCGCGGTGCTGCCGAGCGCGACCCTCCCGGTCCGGCCGCCCGGCGCGGGACCGATCACCACGAACGCGGCGTCGTGCTCCTCGGCGATCCGGGCCAGTCCCCGGCCGCTGCCCCGGTTGTCGCCGATCGCGCGCTCGATCGGCAGGTTCGGGTCCCGCTCCCGCAGCCGCCGCTCCGCGTCGTCGAGCAGCCGATCGGTCTCCTCGTGCAGGAACGCGCGCCACTCCGCGTCCACCGCGCCGACCCCGGCACCGGGCTGGGCGGGTGGGCGGATGTGCGCGAGCACGACGCGGGCACCCGCCTGGCGGGCGAGCAGCGCGCCCAGCGCGAGCGCGTCCTGCCCGCGCGGTTCGGGCCGGCAGCCCACCACGATCCGCATGCCCGCGCTCACCGGCCCGCCTCGGCGCCGGATTCGGCGCGCCAGCGCGAGTGGCGGTAGCCGTACAGGAAGTAGATCGCCACGCCGACCGCCATCCAGACCAGGAAGACCTGCCAGGTGGTCCCGGAGAGCCGGGCCATCAGGTAGATGCAAAAGCCCACGCCGAGCAGCGGGGTGATCGGGAAGAACGGCGAGGTGAAGCCGCGCGGCAGGTCGGGGCGGGTGCGGCGGAGCACGATCACCCCGATGTTGACCAGGGTGAAGGCGAACAGGGTGCCGATGCTGGTGGCCTCGGTGAGTTGGCCGAGCGGGACCAGGGCGGCCAGCAGGGCCACCCACGCGCCGGTGATCAGCGTGTTGGCCACCGGACTCTGTGTGCGGCTGTCGACTCTGGCGAAGATCGGCGGGATCAGGCCGTCGCGCGCCATCGCGAACAGGATCCGGGTCTGCCCGTACAGCACGGTGAGCACGACGCTGGCGATCGAGATGATCGCCCCGGCGGACAGGATGGTCGACGCCCACGAACCGCCGGTGACGTCGGTGACGATCTGCGCCAGCGTCGCCTCGCTGCCCTCGAACTGCTCCCACGGCATGGCGCCGAGCGCGGCGAGGGCGACCGCGACGTAGACGATGGTGACGATGCCGAGCGAGATCAGGATCGCGAGCGGCAGGTCGCGGCGCGGGTTCTTGGCCTCCTCGCCGGCGGTGGAGGCGGCGTCGAAGCCGATGTAGGAGAAGAACACCTGGGACGCGCCGGCGCTGATCCCGGCCGCCCCCAGCGGCGCGAACGGGGTCAGGTTGTCGTGCTCGAACGCGGTGAACGCGATGGCGCAGAAGAACGCGAGGGTGATCAGCTTGATGAAGACCATGATCGTGTTGGCCACGGCGCTCTCCGACACCCCACGCACCAGCAGAACGACCGCGAGCAGCACGACGACGACCGCGGGCACGTTGAACGTGCCGCCGTCGCCCGGGGGTTGGCTGATCACGTCGGGCAGGCGCACTCCGAAGGCCGAGTCGAGCAGTTCGTTGACGTACTGCCCCCAGCCGACGGCGACGGCGGAGATGGACACGCCGTACTCCAGGAGCAGGCACCACCCGCACACCCACGCGATGCCCTCGCCGAGCGTGGCGTACGCGTAGGAGTAGGACGAGCCGGACACCGGGATGGTCCCGGCCAGTTCGGCGTAGGACAGCGCCGAGAACAGCGCGGTGATCGCGGCGAGCACGAACGAGATCACCACCGCCGGGCCGGCCTTGGGCACCGCCTCGGCCAGGATCACGAAGATCCCGGTGCCCAACGTCGCGCCGACGCTGAAGAAGGTCAGTTCGAGCAGCCCCATGGAGCGCCGCAGACCGGCCTCCCCCTCGCCGTGGCCGCTCTCCGCGAGGATGGCGTCCACGGGCTTCGTCCGCAGCACGCCGGAGCGCGGCCGGGGTGCGACATGACTGGCGGGCAAATCCGGCCTCCCTGGAAACACACGGTCCGAGAAGGGAGGGGTGCCCCGACACGGGGCGCTCGAACGGCCTTTCAGCCATTCGGCCCGGGTCCGCCGGCGCCGATCGACGCGCCGGTCGCCGGGGGCTGTCCGGCTTTTGGGCCGAGATCCGCCGGACTGGGCCTAGCCGTGCCGGGCGGGCCCTACGCCGCGGAAGCCGGCGCGGTAGTCCCTGGGGGCCACGCCGAGTCGGCGGGTGAAGTGTTGGCGCAGGGTCAGGGGGGAGCCGAAGCCGCAGTGGCGGGCGATGGCGGCGATCGAGAGGTCGCCGATCTCCAGGAGGCGCTGGGCGGCCAGGACGCGCTGGGTGCACAACCATTGCAGGGGCGAGGTGCCGGTGCCGCGGACGAAGTGGCGGGCGAAGCTGCGTTCGGACATCCCGGCCAGCGCGGCGAGTTCGGTCACCGTCCAGGGGTGGCCCAGGTCGTCGAGCACCCGCCCGCGCAGCCGGTCGAGCGCGTCGCCCGGGTCGGCGGGGGCGGCCGGCACCGGGTTGTCGATGAACTGGGCCTGGCCGCCGGAGCGAAACGGCGCGGTCACCATCGTGCGGGCGATCTCGGCGGCGGCGGCCGCGCCGTGGTCGAGGCGGACCAGGTGCAGGCACAGGTCGATGCCGGCCGCGGAGCCGGCCGAGGTCCAGATCGAACCGTCGCCGACGAACAGCACGTTGGCGTCCACCGCGACGTCCGGGTGGCGTCGGGCCAGGTCCTCGGTGTCCATCCAGTGCGCCGTCGCCCGTCGCCCGTCGAGGAGGCCGGCGGCGGCCAGGACGAAGGCGCCCGAGCACAGGGAGGCGATGGTGGCGCCGCGGGCGTGCGCGGCGCGCAGGGCGGCCAGGACCTCCTCGGGGAATTCCTCGCGGCGTGGCGCGGTCCGGTGTTCGTTGCCCGGGACGACGACGAGGTCGCAGTCGGCCAGGCCGTCGAGGTCGTGTTCGGGCACGCAGACCACTCCCGCGCCCAGTTCGACCGCCGCCCGCCCCGGGCCGCACACGCGCACCTCGAACGGCGGCACGCCCCGGGCGGTGCGGTCGACGCCCCAGACCTCGAAGGCCACCGCGTACTCGAACACTCGAACCGGGTCGAACAGCACGATCCCCACGCGACGCATGGCGGCAACCTATCCCTCACGAAGGTGCGGTGGGTGTGCGCGCCGGCCCGGTGCGAACCGCGAACCGGGGAGGTACACGGTCGCGACCGCGGCCGGCGCGGAGATGCGGGGAACGGCCGCACCTCGATCCGCGACGGCGTGTGTTCGCGGACCCATCCCCTGTGGAGCGCTCTCCTCCAACGACCCCGTGCTCGATGGAGGGAGCGAGCCGATCGGCGTCCTCACCCCGGAGCGCGCCTGCGGTCGGGAGGTGAGCGGGGGGCCTCCGGCTCGCCTCCGATCCTGACCGGTGCGGCGGAGTCGGGGTGAGTGGCGGAAATGCCAACCATGGATGTATTCCCGCCAGGCCCTGTGGACACGAGCGATCACCGATCCGCCGGCCCACCGACAGATCGGGATCCCATCTGTGCATAAGTTATCCACAGGCTGTGGAAATATATGGGGGATGCCGCGCAGCTCCTGTGGACAACGACAGCACCGACAGGACCGCGACCCGCCCGCGTCGGCCGCCGCGCGGGAGTCCCATGGTGGGCCGGGGCGCCGCCGCCGGCGCCGGTGACACGCCGTCAGACGCCCATCCGCGCGGGCACCTCGTCCGGCCCGAGTCGGCGCATGTCGGCGAACCCGTCGCCGGTGGAGTAGCTGTCCTCGCACACCACGAGCGCCTGCTCGTCGAAGGCCCACACGATCGCCATGCGGGTCTCGTACAGGTAGAACGCGTCGGCGTCCGGCACCGACCGACCCATCCCGACCAGGACCCGGCCCGGGTAGGCGATCCGCAGGATCCCCTCGGTGACCACGGTGTCCCGATCCACCGTCAACCGGTCGATGTGGTGGGCGAGTCGGCCGCAGTCGTTCTCGACCACGGCACGATAGAACTCGCGGACCTCGGCGTGGCTCTTGGGGGCCCTGTCCACAACCGACGCGCCCCACTGGTGATAACACGCGTTCGGCGCGACGGTCGCCATCAACGCGTCGAGATCGCCCTCGTGCTCGGCGTGCATGTGCGCGACCAGCGTGGTCAAGATCGCGCGACGGCGCGGATCACGCTCCTCGGCCAGTCGTTTCTCGGCGAGTTCCCAGGTGCGTCGCGCGTCGATCAGCCCCGTCATGTACATACCTTCCGCCGGTCGTCGATTCGCCCGACACCTTGCCCCGAAGTAGTTGACTGTGCAATACAAATCTCCACACGTGTCGCATCCACGGACACGCGGGCAGGACGAGCCACCGCGGTGGCGGACGGGACGGGTGGCCGATGAGTGCCGACACGAGCGAAGTACGGGACGCGAACGCGATGTTCGACCTGAGCGGTCGGGTGGCGATCGTCACGGGGGGCAGTCGGGGCATCGGGCGGGCCATCGCGCACGCCTATGCCGCGGCGGGCGCCTCGGTGGTGATCGCCAGCCGCAAGGCGGACGCCTGCGAGGCGGTGGCGAAGGAGATCACCGACGCCGGCGGCCGGGCGCTCGCGGTGGCCACGCACTGCGGGGAACTGGAGCGGTTGGCCGCTTTGGTGGACACGACCGTCGCGCACTTCGGCGGCATCGACATCGTGGTCAACAACGCGGCGAACGAACTCGCCCAGCCGCTCGGCGCGATCACCCCGCAGGCGTGGGACAAGTCCTTCTCGGTCAACCTGCGCGGACCGGTGTTCCTGGTCCAGTACGCGCTGCCGCACCTGATCGCCTCCGGACGCGGGTCGGTGGTCAACGTGGTCAGTGCGGCCGTGTTCACCCGCGCCGAGGGCAAGGGCCTGTACGCCGCGGGCAAGGCCGGCCTCGTCGCGTTCACCCGCACCATGGCGGGCGAGTTGGCCGCGCACGGCATCCGGGTCAACGCGATGGCCCCGGGCGCGGTGGAGACCGACATGGTCCGCAAGACCGGCCCGGAGACGATGGCCCGGATGCGCGGCGCCGCACCGCTGAACCGGATCGCCGCGCCGGAGGAGATGACCGGCCTGGCCCTGCTGCTCGCGTCCGACGCGGGCAGCTTCATGACCGGCCAGATCGTCAGCATCGACGGTGGGCTGACCGTGCACTGAGCGGGCCCTCGCCTCGCGAACGGCTCCCGCAGACGGGCCCTCGGCCCACCGGCGAGGCCCCGATCACCGGGACCAGCTCCGCCGGCAGCGGATACACCGTCTCGACCGGCGACAACGCGCGGGCGCCGTCGTGATCACCGGCGCGGACCAGGTCGTGCATCCGATGCGCGAGCGCGGTCACGTCGGTGATCCGGCGTGTCCACTCGTCGGCGTAGGCGCGCGTCGCCCACCCGGCCAGCCCGAGTTGCAGCGAACGATGCGCCAACGGCCGCAGGTCGAGGTCACGTTCGGGATCCCACTGGATCCGCACCGCGGTCGCGTGCAGCCGCCGGCCCCACGCGTCGCGGTCGGGGTAGGTGCCGGGCTCGTAGTGGCTCAGGCACGCCCCGGCCAGCGCCGCCTCGAATCCCGCGCGGTCGATCTCCAGGGCGAGCACCCGCTCCTGGCGCGGCTTGCCGGCCCACCCGCAGCGGTACATCATCCACGTGAAGCTGGGCTTGACCCAGGTCATCCGCTCCCGGCTCCAGGTGTCCGGAAATCGCCCGTCCCGGACGGCCGCGTCGGCGATCTGCGGCTTGTACGCCTGGTACACGGTGATCGTGTCCTCGCTCCACAGCGCGCGGATCTGCCGGGCGGGTATGTCCATGCCCGCAAGTGTGGCGGCCCCACCCGAGCCCGAACCACCGGTTTTCCGCGGGCCGGCCGACATCGAAAAAAATGCTTGATATTGACAAGCGATCCCGAGTCGGAGAGATTCGACGTGCCGGGTGACACGCGTTCCCGGTCCGTATCGATGTGCAGCGCGGGGCAGACCCGACCGCGACCCTTCCGTGCCCGGCGGGCGTCGACCCGCGTCGCGACCACGCGATCCACGCACGTGAAGGAGCAGTGACGTGCATCTCGCCCCGACCCCGGCGCAGGACGCTCTGCGGGCAGAGCTGCGGGACTATTTCACCCGGCTGATCACCCCCGACGTCCGCGCGGACCTCGACCGCGAGGGCGAGGCAGGCGGTCCGACCACCCGGCGGGTGCGCCGACGGCTGGGCTCCGACGGCTGGCTCGGCATCGGGTGGCCGACCGAGTACGGCGGGCAGGGCAAGGGCCCGGAGATGCAGTTCATCTTCTTCGACGAGGCGTACCGCGCCGGCGCGCCCGTGTCGATGGTCACCCTCAACACCGTCGGCCCGACCCTGATGAAGTTCGGCACCGAGGCGCAGAAGAGCTACTACCTGCCGCGCATCCTGTCCGGCGAGATCATCTTCGCGATCGGCTACAGCGAACCCTCGGCGGGCACCGACCTGGCCTCGCTGCGCACCCGCGCGGTGCGCGACGGCGACGAGTGGGTGATCAACGGGCAGAAGATCTTCACCTCCACCGCCCAGGGCGCGGACTGGATCTGGCTGGCCTGCCGCACCGACGTGGACGCCCCCAAGCACAAGGGCATCACGATGATCCTGGTGCCGACCACCGACCCGGGCTTCTCCTGGACCCCGATCGTCACCGTCGGGGGGATGACCACCACGGCGACGTACTACGACGACATCCGGGTGCCCTACGACAACCTGGTGTTCGAGGAGAACTCGGGCTGGAAGCTGCTCACCAACCAGCTCAACCACGAGCGGGTCGCGCTCGCCGCGCTCGGCATGCAGGCGGAGGACTTCTTCGCCGAGGTGCTGGCGTGGGCGCGTGAAACCGAGGTCGAGCCCGGCGTCAAGGTGATCGACCAGCCGTGGGTGCGACTCAAGCTGGCCGAGACCTACGCGCGCCTGTCCGCCGTACGCATGTTCAGCTGGCGCCTGGTGCACGACGTCGGCAACAACACGCTCAACCCGGGTGACGCGTCGGGCGTGAAGTTCTTCGGCACCGAAGGTGCCATCGAGGTGTATCGCAACCTGATGGAGATCGTCGGCCCCGACGCGACGTTGCGACCGAGGTCGCCCGGCGCGTTCGGCGACGGACTCCTGGAGGCGATGAACCGCCGCGCCCAGATCAACACCTTCGGCGGCGGCGTCAGCGAGGTCCAGCGGGAGATCGTCGCCATGGTCCGCCTTGGCATGACGCGAGTGAAGCGGTGAAGGACGACATGACGGACACCACCAGCCGGGACAAGGCCGCCTTCCTCGCGGTCGTCAAGAAGTACGAGGGTGTGCACGACCAGTCGGGCGTGCTCGCGCTCGATCCGGTCAACGGGCCGATGATCCGGCACTGGGCCGAGGCCATGGGCGACAAGAACCCGGTCTACACCGATCCCGAGGCCGCCGCGGCGACCCACTTCGGCGAGGTGGTCGCGCCCGCGACCATGCTCCAGGTGTGGATCATGCGCGGGATGGACGCGGGCCTGACGGTCAACACGGTCACCGGCGAGTTGTACAAACACTTCACCGACAACGGCTTCGGCTCGGTCGTGGCGACCAACTGCGAGCAGGAGTACATCCGGCCGCTGCGGCTGGGCGAGGTGGTGCGGTACGACCAGCTGATCGAGACGGTGTCCGAGGAGAAGACCACGGGCCTCGGCGTCGGCCACTTCATCACCACGCTGGTCAACATCTACGTCGAGGGCGAGGCCGGCCGCGAGTTGGTCGGCACGCACCGCTTCCGGATCCTGCGCTACACGCCGCACAGGAAGAAGCCGAAGGCCGCGCCGGCGGAGCGCGCGCTGCGCCCGCGCAAGGTGGTCAACAAGGACAACCGGGCCTACTGGGACGGCGTGGCCGAGGGCAGGCTGCTGTTCCAGAAGTGCACGGCCTGCGCCACCGCGCGCTTCCCGTTCGCGCCCGGCTGCAACCACTGCGCGTCGTTGGAGTGGGAGAGCGTGGAGTCGGCCGGCGCGGGCGTCGTCTACTCGCACGTCACCATGCACTACCCGAAGTTCCCGGCGTTCGACATGCCCTACGCGGTCGGCCTGATCGAACTCGACGAGGGTGTCCGGATGCTCGGCAACGTGCTGGGCGTGGCGCACGACCAGGTGCGGATCGGACAGCGGGTCCAGGTCGAATTCGTGACCCACGACGCCGAGTTGACCGTACCCGCGTTCCGAGTGGTCGGGGAGAACTGATGGACTTCAACCTCACCGAGGACCAGCGGGACCTGGTCTCGCTGGCCGAGCGCATCTTCGCCGACCAGTCCACCGACGAGCGGCTGAAGAAGCTCGCCCAGTCCGGCGCGGACCTGGACGCCGAGTTGTGGGGCCGGGTCGCCGAGGCGGGCCTGGTCGGCGCGCTGATCCCGGAGGAGCACGGCGGCGGCGACCTGGGCCTGGTCGGGCTCGCGTTGCTCGTGGAGCAGCAGGGCCGATTCACCGCGCAGATCCCGCTGTCGGACACGATCGTCTACGGGCTGCTGCCGCTGCTGCGGTTCGGTACGCCGGCGGCGGTCGAGAGCGAACTGCCCGGCCTGCTGGACGGTTCGCGGATCGTGGCCGGAGCCCTCGCCGAGGTCGGCGCGGCGCTGCCGGCGGTGCCGAGGACCACCGCCCGGCGCGACGGGGCGGGTTTTCGGCTCGACGGGGCGAAGCGGGCGGTGCCGTGGCTGACCGTGGCCCACCGGATCCTGGTCACCGCGTCGTTGGACGGCGCGCTCGCGGTGTTCACGGTGGACGCCGACGCGGCGGGCGTCGCGATCGAGGCCGCGCCGACCACCGCGCCGTGGGCGTCGGGCAACCTGACGCTGGCCGACGCGCCGGCCACGCTGCTCGGTACCGCCGAGGCGGGCGCGGAGATCGCCGCCTGGATCGTCGACCGCGCGCGGGTCGCGCTGGCCGCGCAGCAGGTGGGCGTGTGCGAGCGCGGCCTGGCCCGCACGGTGGAACACGTGAACACCCGCGAGCAGTTCGGCAAGCCGCTGGCCACCAAGCAGGGCGTGATGTTGCGCGCCGCCGAGGCGTACATGGACACCGAGGCCATCCGGGTCACCACGCTGGAGGCCGCGTGGCGCATGGACCGCGGCGAGGCGGCCACGGAGCAGGCGCTGGTGGCCCGCTGGTACGCCTCGGAGGCGGGCAAGCGCGTGGTGCACGCGTGCCAACACCTGCACGGCGGCACCGGCTCCGACATCGACCATCCGATCCACCGCCACTTCCTGTGGGGCCGTCAGATCGACGTGACCCTGGGCAGCGGCATCCAGCACCTCGCCGCGCTCGGCGACCTGCTCGCCCACGTGCCCGCCCAGGGAGGCAACCGATGACCACCGCGAACCCGGCGAGCCTGACCCACGCGGAGGTGTCCGTCGGCGACGAACTGCCGCCGCTGGTCATCCCGTTGACCCGCACGCTGATCGTCGCCACGGCCCTGGCGACTCGCGACTTCCAGGACGTGCACCACGATCCGCATCTGGCCGCGGAAAAGGGCTCGCCGGACATCTTCATGAACATCCTGACCAGCAACGGCCTGGTCGGGCGCTACATCACCGACTGGGGAGGTCCCGAGACCGAGTTGCGCAAGGTGGCGATCCGGCTCGGCGCCCCGAACTACCCCGGCGACACCATGACCCTGACCGGCACGGTGACCGCCAAGCCCACCGCCGAGGACGGCACCCCGCTCGTGGAGATCGCGGTCGTCGGCGCCAACAAGCTCGGCAACCACGTCACCGGCACGGTCACGGTGAAGCTGCCGGAAGGAGCCGACGCGTGAGCCTCAAGCACGCCGACAACCTGCGCGGCAAGGCCGCCATCGTCGGAATCGGCGCAACCGAGTTCTCCAAGGAGTCCGGCCGCAGCGAACTGCGCCTGGCCGTCGAGGCGGTGGGCGCCGCGCTCGCCGACGCCGGGATCGCCCCGTCCGAGGTGGACGGCCTGGTCAGCTTCACCATGGACACCAATCCCGAGATCGCGGTCGCCGCCGCGGCCGGGATCGGCGACCTGACCTTCTTCAGCCGGATCCACTACGGCGGCGGCGCGGCCTGCGCCACCGTCGCCCAGGCCGCGATGGCGGTCGCCACGGGCGTCGCCGACGTGGTGGTGTGCTACCGCGCGTTCAACGAGCGCTCCGGCCGCCGCTTCGGCTCCGGCGTGCTCCAGCGCGACCCCACCGTCGAGGGGGTGGGCCTGGGCTGGAACATGCCGCACGGCCTGCTCACCCCGGCCTCGTGGGTGGCCATGTTCGCGCAGCGCTACCTGCACGTCTACGGCGCGACCACCGAGGCGTTCGGCCACGTCGCGGTCGCCGACCGCAAGCACGCGGCGAACAACCCGAAGGCGTACTTCCACGGCAAGCCGATCACCCTCGAAGACCACCAGAACTCGCGGTGGATCGTCGAGCCGATGCGCCTGCTCGACTGCTGCCAGGAGACCGACGGCGCGCAGGCGATCGTGGTGGTCAGCGCCGAGCGGGCGAAGGACCTGGAGCAAAAGCCCGCGATCATCAACGCGGCGGCGCAGGGCGCGGGTCGCCTCCAGGACCAGATGACCAGCTTCTACCGGGACGAGATGACCGGTCTGGCCGAGATGGGCGTGGTCGCCAAGCAGCTGTGGCAGACGTCCGGGCTCACCCCCGACGACATCCAGACCGCGGTGCTCTACGACCACTTCACCCCGTTCGTGCTGATGCAGCTGGAGGAGTTCGGCTTCTGCGGGCGCGGCGAGGCGCCGGCGTTCGTCGCGAACGGCGGCCTGGAGCTGGGCGGCAAGCTGCCGACGAACACGCACGGCGGGCAGCTGGGCGAGGCGTACCTGCACGGGATGAACGGCATCGCCGAGGGCGTGCGGCAGATCCGCGGCAGCTCGGTCAACCAGGTCGAGAACGTGCACAACGTGCTGGTGACCGCGGGCACCGGGGTGCCGACGTCCGGGCTGGTGCTGGGCGTGGAGTAGCGGCAGGCCCGCCGCCACTGGGCCGTCCGGGTGACGCTTCGGCGCGTCACCCGGGCGGTCCGTCGTTTTCGCCGCCGGCCATGCCCAGCGTGGTGGGAGCCCGTTCCCGCCACGCCAGGAGGTCTCGTGCGTCCTCTGCTCACTCGTCGATTCGCCTCGACCGTGTTGCTCATCGCCGTACTCGGCCTGTTGCCCGCGGGGCTCGCCGAGGGTGCCGCCGCACGGTCGGGGCAGCCCTTCCTCGTCTCCGGCCTGGGCTTCGACACCTGCGAGACCCCCACCGTGGAGACCATGCAGGCCTGGCGCGAGTCGCCGTACAAGGTGGTCGGCATCTATGTCGCGGGCGACAACCGGGCCTGCAAGAGCACCCGGCTCACCCGCGACTGGGTCACCGCCGTGCACGACCAGGGCTGGGACTTCCTGCCCATCCAGGTCGGCCCGCAGGCGCCGTGCTCGCAGGCGCGCAAGCCGGACCGAATCGATCCGGCGCAGGCCGCGCGGCAGGGTGTCGCGGAGGCGGACGACATGGTGGACCGCAGCACCGCGCTCGGCTTTCGGCGGGGCAGCGCGGTCTGGTTCGACATGGAGGCGTACGACAACACCGACGCCGCGTGCCGCACCGCCGTGCTCGACTTCGTCTCGGCGTGGTCCGACCGGGTCCGCGAGCGCGGCTTCGTGGCCGGCTACTACAGCAGCCTGGACTCCGGCGTCGCCGACCTGGTCCGGGCGGTCGGCAGCCGCTCGATCCCGGACGCGATCTGGTACGCCCGCTGGGACGACAAGGCGGTGACCAGCGGCGACGGCGCGCTGCCCGACGGGCACTGGCACGGCAACCGGGTGCACCAGTACAGCGGCAACGTCACCGAGACGTACGGCGGCCGGACCCTGTCCGTCGACCGCAACGCGGTGGACGGGCCGGTCGGGGTGTTCTGAGCACCACCGGGCCGTCGGCCGGGCCCCTGGCGGGTCCGGCCGACGAATGCCCCGGGTCAGCCGCGGTCGACCTCGCTGACCTCCAACGTGCCCTCCGCGTACTGCCGGCGGATCACCTTCTTGTCGAACTTGCCGACGCTCGTCTTCGGCACGGCGGCGATCAGGCTCCACCGCTCGGGCACCTGCCAGCGGGCCACCTGCCCGGCGAGGTAGTCGCGCAGCTGCTCGACGGTGGTCTCCGCGCCCTCGCGCAACACGACCGTCGCCAGCGGGCGTTCGCCCCACTTGTCGTCGGGCACGCCCACCACGGCCGCCTCGACCACGTCCTCGTGGCCCATCAGCGTGTTCTCCAACTCGACCGACGAGATCCATTCGCCGCCCGACTTGATCACGTCCTTGGCCCGGTCGGTCAGCCGCAGGAAGCCGTCGGCGGTGATCGTGCCGACGTCGCCGGTGTACAGCCAGCCGTCCTTGAACCGGCCGCCGCCACTGGCGTCCGCCGAGCCCTCGTCGCCGATGTACGCGCCCGCGATCCACGGTCCGCGCACCAGCAGTTCGCCCACCGCCTCGCCGTCGAACGGCATGTCGGCGCCGTCCGGGCCGACCAGGCGGGCCCGCACCGACGCGGGCAGGCGGCCCTGCGAGATCCGGTACGGGAACGCCTCGTCGCCGGTCAGCCCGGCCGGCGGGCGAGCCACCGTCCCCAGCGGCGAGGTCTCGGTCATCCCCCACGCGTGGATGATCCGGACCCCGTGCCGCTCCTCGAACGCGTGCATCAGGCCGGGCGGGCAGGCCGAACCGCCGACCACGACCTCCTTGAGCGAGGACACGTCGGTCTTGTGTACGTCGAGGTGGTCGAGCAGCCCGGTCCAGATGGTCGGCACCGCGGCGGCGAACGTCGGCTTCTCCGCGGCGATCATCGTGGCCAGCGGCTCCGGCTGGAGGAACCGGTCCGGCATCAGGATCGACGCGCCGCACAACATCGCCGCGTACGGCAGACCCCACGCGTTGACGTGGAACATCGGTACGACCGGCAGGAGCAGGTCCCCGGGGCCCAGGCCGAAGCCCTCCATCGTGCACACCTGCATGCTGTGCAGGTAGGTCGACCGGTGGCTGTAGACGACGCCCTTGGGGTTGCCGGTGGTGCCGGAGGTGTAACACATCGCGGCGCCCTGGCGCTCGTCGATGTCCTCGGCCCAGTCGAACTCGGTCGGCCGGCCCGCGAGCAGGTCGTCGTAGCGGTGCACCCGCTTGCCGCAGTCGGCGAGCGGGGCCAGGTCGGTGTCCGCGCCGGTGACCACCACGTGTTCGACCGTGCTCAGCATGGGCAGCAGCGGGGCGGCGAGCGCGGCCAGCGAGCCGTCCAGGACCAGGACCCGGTCGTCGGCGTGGTTCGCGATGTAGACCAGTTGCTCGGGTGGCAGCCGCAGGTTGAGCGTGTGCAGCACCGCGCCCATCGACGGGATCGCCAGGTAGCACTCCAGGTGTTCCTGGTTGTTCCACAGGAACGTGGCGACCCGCTCGTCGCCGGTGACGCCGAGTTCGCGCAGGGCGTGCGCCAGTTGCGCGGAGCGTCGGCCGACCTCGGCGTAGGAGGCCCGGCGCGGCGCGCCGCCGGTCCAGGTCACCACCTCCGAGCCACCGTGCACCGTGGTGCCGTGTCGCATGATGCGAGCGATCGTCAGCGGCACGTCCTGCATCGTGCTCAGCACAGTGGAGCCTCCCTGCGTTCGCCGGACGGGGACCGGTCGAGGTGTAGGGGATTCTTTCTCGCCGATCGGGTCGTTGTCAGCCCTTTGAACGGCGCGTTTCGGTTTCCGGACCGGGCGGCTCGGTTTCCGGACCGAGGCCGGATCACGCGCCGATCCACGCGCCCGTCGCGACCCGCTATGCGCCCGTACGGGTGAACCAGGCGTGGCGATCGGCCGATCGGGCTAGCCGGACGGAAGAATGCGACGGTGTCCCGGTTGCTCCGGATGGCACATCGTTTTCGACGGAACGCGGCGAGCATTCCGTAACTCCCGTTTTCCGCTCTTCCGGAGGGGGACCGGCGAGCCCTCGACGTCCCCCTGGAGGGCACTTCGTGTACCCGTTGGAGGTCCGACCCGAATCGCACCCGCCGTACGACGTCGTGCTGCCGGACGCGTTGGGCCACCCCGTGCTCGGCTTCCGAAACGGCTACTGGTTCCACATCGGCCGGGACGGGCCGGCCCGGCCGTTGTGCGCGCGCACCGCGATCATCGGACATCCGGAGTCCGCCGGGCCTATCGTGCAGGTCATGTGTTGGTGGATGCGCGAACACCACGATCACCCGCAGGCGATCGACCTCGGTACCGAACTGGCGCTGACCGTCGGTGAGATGAGTCGCCGGCTGCACGCACGGGGGCCGGCGGCATGGTGAGGCGTTGCGGGTCGGTGCGGATAAGGCGGGTGCCGTGCGGGCCGCGGGTGCCGGCGATCCGGGTGCGGACGTGCACGATTCCGCGCCGCCGGGCCGGGATGTCGGGGCGGCGGTGCGGGTGATCGGGCGGGGCGGTTCGGCCGGCTTGCTCGGTTTGCTCGGCCTACCCGGTTTGCTCGCCTTGCTCGGCCGGGGCGGGCGTGGTGCGCGGGGTCGTCCCCTACTTGGGTGAGGCGATCTTGCCGAGCAGGTCGACGATGCGCTGTTGTACGTCGTCGCGGGTCGAGCGCTCGGCCAGGAACAGCACGGTCTCGCCGGTCTGGAGCCGGTGCAGGTCGTGTTCGACGAGGTCGAGCGTGGTGTAGACGACGATCGGCGTCGAGTGCAGCCGCGCGTTGTTGCGCAGCCAGTCGACCACGCCCATCCGGCGCCGGCGCACCAGCATCAGGTCGAGCACGACGAGGTTGGGCTCGACGCTGGACGCCTTGGACACCGCCTCGCTCTCCGAGGCCGCGTGCACGACGTCCATCCCGCGCCGCTCCAGCGACGCGGTGAACGCGGCCGCGATGTCCGGGTCGGCCTCGACGAGCAGCACCCGCGAGGCGTGTCCGGCGCTGTCCGCGGGGGCGAGCGAGCGCAGCAGTACGGCCGGGTCGGCGCCGAACGCGGCGTCGCGGGTGGCCTGCATCAGGCCGGCGGTGACCAGGACCGGGATCTGCGCGGCGGTCGCGGCGGTGCGCAGCGACTGGAGCGCGGTACGGGTGATCGGGCCGGTGAGCGGGTCCACGAACAGCGCGGCCGGCTGCACGGGGACGCTCGCGTCGACCTCCTCGCGCGAGCGCACCAGGAGCGGACTCCAGCCGCGCGCGGTCAGCGCGCCGGCGGTCGCGGCGTCCGGCTCGGGCCAGACCAGGAGACGGCGCGGTTGGCCGTCCGGCGCCGGGCTGACCATCGTCGGCAGGTCGGCGCCGGACATCGCCTCGGCGTCGCCGGGCGGGCCGGCCGGGAATCCGGGCCGTCGACCCTGGAACGGGATCGGCTGGTCCGGCGCGGCCGGGATCGGCGGCAACACCTCGGTCGGCATGTCGGCGGCGGCCGGGCGGCCGGGGCGGTCCTGCACGCTGGTGGTGCGCCCGGTCGGGTCGGCCGCGCGGTTTTGCGCCGGGATCGGCGCGGGCGGCGTGGACAGGCGGCGGCGGGTCTGGGCGCCCTGCGGGGTGTGCGCGCCGTTGAGCCGGCCGCCGGCGGCGGGGGCGGCCGGGGTCGCCGGGGTCGCGGGTTGCCGGCCCGGGGTGGCGGACGGGTCCTGGTGGGTGGCGCCGCGGTGCGAACCGGATGCTCCGGCGGGGTTGTCGGCGGCCTCGGGCAGCTCGCGGGCGGCGCGGCCGCGGCGGGAACGGGGCGGGTAGACCGCCTCGAACGCGCCGCTGTTGTTGCGCGCGGCCTCCTCGGCCTCGTCGTACGCGTCGGTGTCGGGCCGCTCGTGCCGGCCCTCGTCGGAGCCGGCGCTCGCGGGCACCAGGGGCACCGGTGCGACGGTGCCGGCGGGCAGGGCGAAGGGGCCCTGCGGCGCGGGGGCGACCGAGCCGGGTGGCGGGGGCGCGGGTACGGGCGGGGTGGACGAGCCGGCCGGCTCCAGGCGGGCCCGTGGGGGCTGGGCGCCGCGGCCGCGGACGGCGAGTTCGACGCCGGCGCCGGGGGCGGGGCGGTCCTCGGGGTCGTGGTCGGCGCTCTCGCGGTCGGCGGCGGCCGGTGCGGCGGGGACCGCGGGCGGGCGCGGGGTGACGGCCGCGCCGATGCGGCGCTTGGGGGCGGCGGGGCGGTCGGCGGTCGCCGTCTGCTTCGCCGGGGTCGATGCGGTCGCGGTGTCCGCATCCGTGTCCGTGTCCGCGTCGGAGTCGGCGGAGTCGGGAGATTCGTCCGCGGCGGGCGTGGAGCCGTCGGGTTCGTCGGCCTGCTTCGGGGCGCCGTCGGCGGCCTTGCCCGGCTTCGCCGCCTCGTCGGCGTCCGCGTCCTGCTCGTCCTTCGTCGCCTTGCCGGCCTCATCCGTCTTGTCGTTCTTGCCGGCCTTGCCGGTCTTGTCGGCGCCCGGGTCGGGGCGGCCCGACTGGCGGGCGCGGCGGCCCTTGGCCGCGCGGTGTTCGCCGGAGCTGACCACCAGTTCGGCGGCCTCCTCGTCGGCGGGCAGTTCGACGACGTACGTGCTGCCCCGGCCGGCCACGGTGTGCGACTCGACCGTGCCGCCGTGCGCCTCGACCACGGCGCGGGCGAGCGGCACGCGGACACCGCTGTTGCGGCTCTCGGGGCCGCGTACCTCGATCCGGGCGAGGTTGCCGCGCTGGGCCGCCGCGACCACGACGGTGGAGCCCTCGGGGCCGGCCGCGACCACATCCGCCAGCAGGTGGCCCAGGGCGCGGGTCATCGCGTCGACGTCCACCCGTACGCCGACGGGGGACGCGTTGACCGCGAACTCCACACCCGCGCCGCGGGCGAGATAGGTCACCGTCTCCATGGCGCGGTCGACCAGGTCGTCCACCGTGGTCGGCATGCGCTCGGGTTCGGCCGGGGTGTCCGCGTCGTCCGCCGCGGGGGTCGGGTCGGCGTCGACCGCCTGGTGGGCGAGCACCTCGCTCGCGAGTTCCTCCAGGCTTTCCAACTCGCCCGCGACCTGACGCACCATCCGGCGGGCGCCGTGGCCGACCTCGCCGGCGCCGCCGTCGGCCACCTTCTTCAGTCGACCGCGTACCGCTTCGAGTCGGCCCAGTATCTCCGTGTCGACCAACTCGGCCAGTTGGGCCCGGCGTTCGCCGAGCGACTTCTCGCGCGCGGTGTCGCTGAAGGTCATCACGGCGCCGACCACGGCACCGCCGAGCAGGATCGGCGCGGTGATCATGTCCACCGTCACGAAGCCCTCGTCGCCGCGCCACAACACCTGGTCGCGCAGCCGCTGCCGGCGGCCGTTGCCCAGGGTCACCAGCGGCGGGCACTCCTCGGGGGGCAGCGGGGAGCCGTCGGCGCGGGCGTGCATGAGCAGTTCGTGCACGTTCCGGCCGCCGAGGTCGCTGGCCCGGTGGCGGAGGATCCGGGCGGCGGCCGGGTTGGCCAGCACGATGTCGCCCTCGGCGTCGATGCCGATGATGCCCTCGCAGGCCGCGCGCAGGATCATCTCGGTCTGCCGTTGTTGGCGCGCGAGTTCGGCCTCGACGTCGACCTTGCCGGTGAGGTCGCGCACGACGATCATCAGCAGCTCGTCGTCGTATCCGGCCGGCAGGTTGGCACTGGTCACCTCGACCGGGAAGACCCCGCCGTCGGTGCGGTGCGCGGACATCCGGGTCGGCTTGGTCCGGGTGTCGCGGGTGTCGTTGGTGGCCCGTACCGATCCCGGGATGCGCCGGTGGTCGAACGACGGGAGCAGGTCGAGGAGACCGCGACCCACCACGGGAGTGCCCGGCGCCTCCAGGACCTCCAGTGCCATGGCGTTCGCGTTGACGACGGTGCCGTTGCGATTCACCAGCAGGAGGGCGTCCGGCAGGGCGTCGAGTATGGCGGCGAGGCGAGCAGCGCCTCGGGATGGCCTGCTGCTCACGAAGCGCGTACCTCCTCCGGTCCTCGGACTGCGCGACGGCCATCTTGCCCGTCGCCGCCGGGGCATGTCACGACCGACTATCCCATTGTTTTTGCAGTCACGTTGACGAGCCTAGTAATCTGTTCCTCGTCGGCAAACACCGATGGAGGCTTCGCCTAGTCCGGTCTATGGCGCCGCACTGCTAATGCGGTTTGGGTTCATCCCCATCCCGGGTTCAAATCCCGGAGCCTCCGCTCGACGAACAGCCCGTCTGGTCCCACCAGGCGGGCTGTTTCGCACCCACCGTCGTGACCTTTCCGTGATCGTGTGATGACCCCGGGTCACGACTCGGCCCACGATGTCCGATATAACGCTCATATCCGAAGACCTCGCGCGGCCTCGGGCACACCCGTCATTACAGCGAACACCGCCGCGACTTCCCCCCGACCGATCACACCCGCCATACCCCCCGTCCGCCGACATGCCCGAAAGGCCCAATTCAGCCGGCAGCGAACACAACCAAGCCACACCCGCGCGCCGCGCCACCCGTCCGCACGACCCAAGCCCCACCACTCGCCGACCCCCTCGCCCACCCTCACCCGCTCGGCTGCGGATCCCGCGCCAACCGAACCCCATTGCTCACGAAATGCCCTGTTCACACCACCACCGGACAATGGATTTCACCCCGAGCGGGGGACCATGTATTGTTGACCTCGGTCAAGCCGACCAAGCGCTCGTAGCTCAACGGATAGAGCATCTGACTACGGATCAGAAGGTTGCAGGTTCGAATCCTGCCGAGCGCACAGCAGATCAAAGGCCCTCTCCGGGAAATCGGAGAGGGCCTTTTTCGTGGCCGGTACAGCATCGAGACAACGGCCCCTGCCGGTGACGAACCGGACGACGGGGCTGTATCTGTCACCAGCAGGCGTAACCTGACGATGACTCACATCACAGGCAGGGTACCGCCCCCGCCGTACGTCACACCGCACCGCCCACGGGGGCGAACCCGCACGCACGGGCAGGGGACACAGTGGCTGACGACCACGCGCACGAGATCGGCCGGCGCATCCGCGACCGGAGAACCCGACAGGGCATGACCCGCGTTGCCGTTGCGGCGGCTTGCGGCAAAAGTGCCGAATGGCTCAAGTCGATCGAAATCGGGAAGCGCAGCACACCGTTGCCAATGCTGCTTCGTCTCGCCGAGGTACTGCACGTGGCGGATCTGACCGAGTTGGTCGGCCGACAGGTGCGCACCATGGATTACACCCGCCCCGGACACGAAACGCTCGACGAGGTGCGCCGCGCACTCATGGCGTACCCACTCGGCGCTGCCACCGAGGAGCCGCCGACGCTCGACCGGGTAAGAGCCCAACTCGACACGGCATGGCGGACTTGGCACACATCGACGCAGCAGCGGACCGAGATCGGCCGCGCCCTCCCGGGGCTCATGCACGAGGCCGAGCAAGCGGCCGAGACCTACGACGGAGACGAACGGCGGACCGCGCAGGCGCTGTTGTCCGAGGTCTACCACCTGGCGCAGGCGTACCTGGCATGGCAGGCCGAGCCGCGGTTGGTCTGGCTCGTCGCGGATCGATCGATGGCCGCGGCCCGCGCATCGGACGACCCACTCGCCCTTGCCGGTTCCGCCTTCTACCTCGCTCATCTCATCCGCGCGTGCGACCGGGGAGAGGATGCGCAGACCTTGGTGGTCCGTGCCCTCGAACTGTTGCGCCCACAACTCGACGATGCGGCGAATCGACTGTTGCCGATGTACGGGCACTTGTGGCTGTGTGCCGCACTGACCGCCGCACGAGAGCGCCAAGAGGGCGAAGCGCGCCGGTACTTCGACAAGGCCGCCGCGGTGGTGCCGCAGCTGCCGGACGGATACTCGCATCCATGGCACGGGTTCGGTCGCGCGATCGTAGACCTCTATGACGTCATGATCGACGTGGAACTCGGGCAGGCCGGTGAGGCGCAGCGCAAGGCCGACCGACTGGACCCGCTCTCGATCCCCAGCGTCGAACGGCGGGCCCGGCACTGGATCGAGCTGGCTCGGGGCGCCCATCACCGTGGCGACCAACTCGCGGCGGCAAGCCTGCTCGACCGGTCCTGGCGCACCAGTTCCGAGACACTCACCTACTCTCCCATCGGCCGGACGCTGGTCTCCGGCTTGGTCGACCACGGCGGGGCAACCGTGCGTGAGGACGCTCTTCGGCTGGCCACCCGAATCGGTCTGATCGCCGCGTAGCGAGGCGGGTACACGAAGCGACCGGGGGCAATCCGTCCCCGGTCGCCGCATTTCCGACGCGATGCTACACACACGGACATTGCTCGGGAAGGGGCTCGTTGTGAGCAAGCCATTCACGTCGTTCGGCCACATCGCGACATCGGCGCCCTCCGCGCCGGGGCCGGTGCTCATCACCGTGTCGCGGTCGCTTCCGGCCGTGGCGGAGGCGGCGGGGGCTGCGCGGCGGCTCGTGTGGGAGGTGGGGGACGGGATCGGGATCGAGGGTGAGCGGCGGGGCGATGTCGGGTTGATGGTCACCGAGTTGGTGAGCGAAGCGCTCTTCGCGGCCGAGGCGACGTCGTATGTTCTGGACGTCACGGGCGCCACGGCCGAGGGGCGGCCCGCGCTGGCCGTGGTGTTTCGTGAGGTCGGGGTCACCCACCTGCCCTGTCGGCGACTGGAGTCCGGGCGGGGCCTCGCCGTGGTCGCCTCGCTCGCCGACGGGTGGGCGCATCACGAGTGTGGGTGGTTCACGCCGCAGCGTGGGCCCACGTCGTGGTTCATCGTCGGCGACGTCTCCCCCGAGCGCGCCCGGCTGCTGGACGACCGTCGACTCCTCCACCTGCGCGGCCTGGAGAACACCCACCGCGTCACCCGCCACGACATCGGCGGCCCCCTGCGCCGCATCGACTGGGGCTGCGACTGGTGACGCGTCGGGCCCCACCCGCTGGGCCGACCGTCACGTGCCCGCTGCGACCTTTACCGTCAGGGACAGGATCGAGTCGAGGGACGGAGCGAAGGCCAAGGCGCGGATTTCGGCGACCAGAGCCCTGGCGTCGCGGTGCCGGCCGCCGAGGAGTTCACAGGTTTCCAGATCGAATTGGTAGTCCGTCACCTCGGCCGCCGGGTGCCGCTCGCAGACCCAACTGCCGCCGAGACCGCCCAGGCCGTCGAGTACCGCCTCCGGGCGCAGCCGTCGTGCCCGGCACAACTCGTCGATGCCGCCGGCCGGGCCGCTCGCGCCGGAGGCGGCCAGGCGGGCGGCGATCACCGCGTTGCCGGCCGCGACCCCTTCGGCCATCCCGACAGTGCCGCCCCGGCCGACCGGGCCCCCCGCGAACTCCCCCGCGATGCCCACCGCGTCCCGGATCCGGCGGCGGTCCAGCGTCATCAGCCGGGCCGCCGCCAACGCGGCGCCGAGCATCCCGATCGAGGGCGAGCCGTCCCGGTCGGCCAGCCGACACGCCATCTCGTGCCCGGCGACCACCGCCACCAACACCTCGTCGCCGCGCGCCTTGACCTCCTGGCCCACCGCGAGCGCCACCGGCAGCACCACGGCCATCGCACCGGCCGGGGTATCGGGCCCGGGTCCCGCCGCGCCGATCAGCATCCCGTTCGCGATCGCGGCGGCGGGCGCGGCGAGCCGGCCGGCGGCATGGCCGATCAGTTCCGCCTCGGGCGGGCCGCCGATGCCGACCGCGACGTGTACGGCCGGGTCGACGGCGCCCACCCGGGCCGCGCCGACCCCGCCCGCGATCGCCGTCAGGATCCGCCGACCCGTCGCCCGCCGTACCGTGACCGGTATATGACGCAACGTCAATTCTGTGGCCCAATCGGCGAATTCGCCCGATACCGCCATGGAATCCCTCCGCGTGCCTCGACTGCCCGACGACGTGGTGTGAAAGGACGGCGCAATGTCCCATTGTGACCGCCCCGGTGACGTCGCGTCAGCCCCCAATCACGTCGGGCACACGGCACTCCACAAACGCGCGGCACCCGGCACGCGGCGTAGGCGAACCCCGCCCGGGCCCCGACTCAGCGCACCACGCCCGCCGTCCGCGCCGCCGTCAGCCACTGCGGGAACTCGGAGAGGATGCGCTCGTACAACTCGACGTCGGAGATCCGGTCGATGTCGTCCACCTGGAAGAACCCGGCGTTGTCCACCAGCCGCCCCGGCATCGTGTCGATCCGTTCCAGAATCCCGTAGTCGGACCGGCCGAGACCGACGAACTGCCAGAAGATCGGCAGCCCGGCGGCGTCCGTCAACAACCGCTGGATCTGCTTGCTCCGGTTGACCCCGCCGTCCGAGAAGAACAGCACCAGCACCGGCGCGCCCGGCTCGCGCCGGTAGCGCGCGATGATGTCCTCGATCACCGCCGGCTCGTTGTTGCCGCCGTACACCCCGGCCAGCAGGTCCGGCGAACGTTGTGACCCGTCCGGCAGCGGCGGCGACTGCGGGCGGCGGCCACCGCCGTCGATGTAGACGTTGTCCGCGATCCAGCGCGGCAGTTCCGGGATCCGCACCGGGTCGAGCGGCGCGAACTCGTCGGCGAAGATCCACGCGTCCAACTCGCCGTCGTCGTCGAGCCGAGCCGCGATCGGTGCCATGCGCTCCACCAGGCGCCCCACCGCGCCCCCGGCGTACTGCGCGCGCATCGAGCCGGAGCGGTCGAGCACGATCGCCACCCGGGCCCGCACCCCGTGCAGGCCCTTCTTCTCCAGGCAGATCCGCACCGCCTCCTTGCGCAGCGAGATCCGCGCGCCCACCTCCGGCGGCAGCCCGACCAGTTGCGGGTCCTCCGACGGCGCCGGCAGCCGCATGGTCGGCTCGTCGCTGTACGGTGGCGGCGCCCATCCGGGCGTGACACCCAACGGCGGACCGCCCACGGGCACCACCGGCAGCGTCCCGACGGGCACCGCGGCCTCGACCGGTACCCCGGCGGCCTCCGCGGCCTCGTCCTCCTCGCCCACGTCCACGCCGTAGTCGCTCGCGAGCCCGGCCAGCCCGCTGTCGTACCCCTGCCCAATCGCGCGCAGCTTCCACGCGCCCTGCCGCCGGTACAACTCGCCAAGCACCATCACCGTCTCGGCCCCGCCCGCCCGCACCTCGAAGGTCGCCGCGACCGCGCCCGCGGCGTCCAGCGCCACCAGCGACATCCCGCCCACTCCGGCGAACGTGCCCTCATGCACCGAGGCGGCCAGCACCACCCGCTCCACATCGGCGGGCAGCGCGCCGGGATCGACCCGAACACTCTCGCCCTCGGCGTTCGAACCGATGTGGCGCACCGCGCCGTCCGCGCCGGTCGGCTGGTTGTAGAACACGAAGTCCGCGTCCGTACGCACCTTGCCGTGCGATCCGAGCAGCAGCGCCGAGGCGTCCACACTCGGCGCGTCCGCCGCACGGCGGATCACCAGGGTCAACGGACCCGCGGGAACCGGGATGTTCGCCCCGGCGATCAGAGTCGTCATGGTCGCCAGTGTGGCCCGAACGGGCGGCCTCCCGCAGAGGTGTGCGCATCGCCCGGACGGTGGACGTGATCGGCATCACGAGTGATCGACCGGCACATCGTGAATGATTTTCCCCATCGGGTGGGAACCAAGCGGTTATGGGCAACAACGGTCATCATCCGGGCGGCCATCGCGCGGACCCCGGCGAGTGGAGCGACGCCGAGCACGAGCGTGCCCGACTGCTGGTCGAGCGCGCGGCCTCGATCGCCCGCCGCCTGGAGTCGCTGTGCGCCGCCGAGGCGGCCGCGACGCAGCGCGGCCCGGGCCGCACCTGACGGTGCCGGCCGGGCCGACTGTCGGACCGCCGGGGCCCGTTCGAGGCGGGCCCGGGGCCTCGCGACGTTCCGTCCCCTCCACGGCACGCCGTAGTGCTGCCGGTGCCGTGGTGACCGAACCGGAAACACGTCCCTCTACGACGGCCGCGGGCGGCCGTCCTCCCACAACGACCGGAGGCGACCGCATCTCCCGGTGTACACACAGGAGATGCGGCCGCCCCCGACCGTCTTCGCGCTCTTCACTCGACCGCCGTGCACCGCGTCGCGACCGACACACGGCGTACGCCGAACCGCTCGGGACCCACGGCCCCGGGTGGTTCTAGCGCAGGACCAGCTTCTGGCCCGGGAGGATCAGGTCGGGGTTGGTGCCGACCACGCCCTGGTTCTTCGCGTACAGCGACTGCCAGCCACCGCTCACGTTGTTCGCCGCGGCGATCGCGCTGAGGGTGTCACCGCTCTTGACGACGTAGGTGCCCTCGGTCGCCGTGGTGTTGGTCTCGACCTTGGCGGTCGTCGGCTCCGACTTGGTGACCGGAGCGGACTTCTTCGGCGTCTCGCTCTGCGGCGCGACGGCCTTCTTCGGCGTGGTCTTCGAAGTCGTGCTCTTCGGAGTCGACGCCTTCGAGGAGCTGCCCGAGTCGGACGGGCTGCCGCCGCCGCGGGTCAGACCGGCCTTCTTCGAGCACACCGGCCAGGCGCCCGGGCCCTGGGACTTGAGCACGTTCTCGGCGACCCGGATCTGCTCGGCCTTCGAGGCGCCCTGCGGGCTGCCCGTACCGCCGTTGGCACGCCACGTGCTCTGCGTGAACTGCAGGCCGCCGTAGTAGCCGTTGCCGGTGTTGATGGACCAGTTGCCACCGCTCTCGCACTCGGCGACCTTGTCCCACGTGGACGTCGTGGCAGCGCCGGCCGAGGTCGCGGTCGCGAGCCCGACGAGCGGGGTGGCGGCGACGACGCCGACGATGGTCGCGGTGCGCAGGCGGCGCTGGGTACGGCCCATGCCGCGGTGCGTGTTGGTGCGACCGAAAGCGTTGCGGAGAGACATACATTCCTCTCGGAATTCCCCTGGGGCGGATGGACCGGCGCGATCCTTGCGGATCACCCCCGCCCGGAACCGAACGTTCACGCCGGAGACGTGATGTCCGATGCCGCAACCCCGCGGCCCTCCCAGACCGCGAGTTCCGCCATGCCGTGCCGGCGGGAACCCAGGAGGTGCGATTTGCACATCGCCAGGACCATAAACAGGTGATCCGGCCCTTATCAACCCGCTCTTGCATTTACGCAGGTCAGGATAGGTACCGGAAATGCCGAGAGCAGCGCTCGGGAGCCTGTTCCGGGCCGGATTCGCGTTTACCGCGCCGCAAACCTGGGAACCTTTTGCCCGTTTTGACCACCAGCTCTACACGCTGCGCGTTCACTTCGTGACACAGTGTCGCATTATCACCGGGTGCGATCGAACGATCACACGCCCGAGCGGCCTGGAACCGGCATTTCAACGGAGCCTTAAACACCTTTATGTCCGACTTACACGTGTGGAGTGAGCGGCATCACAAATCCGACCGTGGCAGTCGGTGGGCACAGCGGGTATAACCGGCCGCCAGTCGACCCGGACACCCTTTCCAACCTGGGCATATGTACGCTGCGAGAGCGTTCCGCCACCGGCCGGAAAAGTATGCCGAATGCGATCCAGGCCACATCGAAAGTTGTGACCCGCGCCACTTTCACCCGTACGAGGGGCTATTTGCGCCCCTTTCGAAGGACGCCGGCACGGAAGACATCCTTCCGGAAGCCGGCGCCACGGGAAAGGGCCGTTGTTATCACGATCCGGGCCGTCGGGAAAGCGGATTCCCTCGCGTCGAAAGTCGCGCCGGGCGCGCCCCTATATATAGAGGTGCGCCACTCGTGCTCCACCGTGCTCCGCCGTGCTCCACGGGGATCCGGCGCGCCCCGGCGCGGAAGGGTCACCACCGGCGCCGCGGCCGTCGCGATGCGGGCCGTCGGCGACGAAACCGGAGCCATGATCCCGAAGCCGATCGAGGGAGTCCCATGCGACCCCGGTGTCACGGCGCGATGAAATGATCGCCTGCCGAGGGCACTTCCGGGTTCCGGACCCGGACAGAGCGCCCCCGACCCGTCGCGGGCTCACCCACCCCCTCGAACCCCACCCCCGGCGCCCCGAGCGGCACCCCCACCGGCAGCCAACCGCCGAACGGCGCGCCCCTCCCCGAAACCGGCGGCGCCCCGAACACGTCCACCTTCAACGGCGCGGGCGGCTCCCCGGGAGGCGGAGCCGGAGGCGGCAGCGCCGGCACCGGCACCGGCACCAAGCCCACCACCCCCGCCGCGCCCCCGGCCCAATCCGCTCCCCAGGGCTGCGGCGGCGCGAACTGGGGCGCCATCACCAGCGTCGCCGACGGCCTGCAGATCGGCCTCGCCGCCGACGGCCCCACCGCCGGCAAGGAGGTGATCATGGGCGGCCACACCCGATACGGCTGGGTGCACTCGACCTCGATCTGGGACTCCTTCAACCCCTGCAGCCTGAGCGGCCCGGCCCTCGGCGAGCCGTACGGGAACGTCGACCGCGCCGAACTCGCCGTCGGCTTCGGCTACTCCACCAACTGGCGCCTGGTCCCCGCCCCCACCTCGGGCGCGGTCTACATCAAGGACTTCGGCGGCCGGACCTGCCTCACCAACAACGGCAACGGCAAGCCGCTGTCGGTGGTCACCTGCACCCCCGGCAGCCCTTCCCAACAGTGGCGAGTCCCCTGAGGTGTGTCTTCAAGGCGTCGTGCGCCGGGACGCGCACGCGAAACGCCGAACAGCGGCCACGACCAAGTGCGGGACGGGCGACGATCTCCCCCTCCCTTCCACTCTCTGCCAACCGTCCGGTGAAAACAAGGCTGCAATTTTTGCCATCAAACCCGGACACTCGTCACCGGGCGGAGCCCTGCTCCGCCTTCCGACGGGAGGACGCTCATGTCAGAAATTTGGGATCCGCATGGCAGCCTGCAGCGCACGCTGTGGATCGGCGGCGCACAGTGGTCCGGCAAGACCACGGTGGCACAAGCCATCGCCGAGGGGCATGGCCTGACGGTGTATCACTACGACTACCACGACGCCCGCGGCCACCAGGATCGCCGGATCGCGCGCCGAGTCGCCCTGGGCGAGCCCGTGGGAAATCCGACCCCCGACCACGTCTGGGTGGAACAGAGCCCGGAGAAGATGGCCTCCGAAACGCTGGCCGGCTTCCCGGTCCGCTTCGAGTGGGCGTTGGACGACCTACGCGCACTGTTCACCGGCCGACCGGCGATCGCCGAGGGATGGGGACTGCGACCGGAGCTCGTCGCGCCGCTGCTCGACTCACTCCGACGAATGGTCGTCCTCGTCCCCACCGAAGACTTCCGCCGCCACCAACTCCGCGCCCTTCCACGCGCGGGAACCCTCAGCGCCCCTGTCACCGACCAGGCCCGCGCCCAAGCCAACCGCGTAGCTCGCGACCGGCTGATCGCCGAGGACGCGGTACGGAACGCCCGCCGCCTCGGCATCCGCGTCATCGAAATCGATGGCACGCTCGACGCGACGGCGGTGGCGGCAGAGGTGGCCGACCACTTCGCCCCCTACCTCGGTGCGGCGACCGCGGCGCGCGCCCATGAGAAAACCGCCGGGCACACCTCGGGCACACCGTAGGTCCCGAGACACGCGCCGGCGGTCTCTCATCTCCGCATTACCGCGGTTCAGCGGAGGACGTGGGATTCGAACCCACGAACAGGGTCACCCCTGTTAGCAGTTTTCAAGACTGCCGCCATCGGCCACTAGGCGAGTCCTCCAGTGCCGCGACCCCGGTCGGGTGCGGGCGGCATCAGTCTCTCATGAGCGATGCGTGGGATCACTGGGGATTCCGGGCCGACACGTTCGCAGGGGCGGCGGGTCAGTTGTCGCCTACGCGTTGGCCCAGGGTGACCTCGGTGGTGGCCTCCTTGCCGTCGCGCTGGTAGGTGACCTTGACCTTGTCGCCCGGGCGGTGGCTCCAGATCTCGCTGAACAGGTCCTCGTAGGAGCCGATCGCGCGGTTGTTGAGCTTGGTGATCACGTCGCCGGCCTTCAGGCCCGCCTTGGCGGCGGGGCCGTTGGCGGTGACCGGGTCCTGGCCGTTGGGGCTCTGGGCGACGATCTGCGCGCCGGTGCCGGTGTAGCGCGAGTCGGGCAGGATGCCCATCTGCGCGTAGACCGGCTTGTTGCCCTGGATCAGGGTGTCGGCGACCCACCGGGCCTGGTTGACCGGGATGGCGAAGCCGAGGCCGATGCTGCCGGACTCCTGCTGCTGGCCGAACGGGGACTGGCCGCCGCCACCGGTGGAGCGGATCGCCGAGTTGATCCCGATCACCTCGCCGGCCGCGTTCAGCAGCGGGCCGCCGGAGTTGCCGGGGTTGATCGCCGCGTCGGTCTGGATCGCGTTCATGTAGGAGACCTTCTGCTGGTCCCCGGAGGCCACCGGGCGGTCCTTGGCGCTCACGATGCCCGTGGTCACCGTGTTGGACAGGGTGAACGGCGCGCCGATCGCGATCACCGGGTCGCCGACCGCGACCTTGTCGTTGTCGCCGAGCGGCAGCGGCTGCACGCTCGCCGGCATGTCGTCGACCTTGATCACGGCGAGGTCGTAGCCCTCGGCCCGGCCGACGATCTTGGCCGGCTTGGTGGTGCCGTCGGAGAAGGTCACCGACAGCTCGCCCCCGGCGGCGGCCAGCGACACCACGTGGTTGTTGGTGAGGATGTGGCCCTGCTTGTCGTAGACGAAGCCGGCCCCGGTGCCGGTCTCGGTGCCCTGCCCGGACACCTTGCCCTTGGTCTTGATCGTCACCGTGCTGGGGACCGCCTGCTTGGCGATGCCCGCCACGCTCGTGGGCGAGCGGTTCAGCGAAGCCGGGTCCACCGGCGACGAGGACGGGCTGACGCCGGCCGAGGACGGCTTGTCGTCGCGGTCCACGATCCACGCGCCCACGCCGCCGCCGACCCCGCCGGCGAGCAGCGCGGCCACCACGGCCGCGACCAGGATCCCCGAGGGACGGCGCTTCGGCTTGGGCGGCGCACCGAAGCCCGGGTAGCCCGGGTAGCCGGGATAGGCACCGCCCGTCCCGAACGGCGGAGCCCCCGCACCTCCCGCACCCGCCCCGGCCGCGAACGCCGCCGGCACCTCGGCGCCCGGCTCACCCGTCGGCGGCAACTGCGCGGTCGGCGGCCCCACCGGCGTCGGCGGCACCGCCTCACCCTGCGGCTGCCCCACGGTGGGCGCCTGCATCGGCTTGGCCGGCGCCTCGGCCCGGAACTCCGGCTCCGCCGACACGTCGGACCGCCCCTCCGGGTGAGCCGGCTGCGGTGTGGCGGGAGACGATCCGTGGGCCTCCCCCGGCACCGGTGAACCGACTTCGCCGGTCACGTCGCGATCGTCACTCACGGTCTTCCTCCCACACACTTCGGAATAGTTGTTGGTCACAGACTCCCCGACACGCTGTCTGAACACCGTAAGCGCCGGCGCCCCGGGCCGCCCACGCCCCTTATCCCGGGGTTATCCACGCAGGTCGGACCGCCCGTACCGGAACGGAAACGGCGCGGAAACCGGCGGAAATTCCATCGCCCGCGGCGCGGCGGAGAGCGATCCCGGGCCCCGGGGGAGCCGATCCGCGACCCGCGCCACCGCCCGACATCCCGGCGTCACCCCACGCTCACCTCGGGATGGCACGATTGTGGCGTGTCCACCACCGGAGCGCGCCCACTGCGCGCCAACGTGCAGGTCGTCGCCCACCGAGGCGCCTCCGACACCGTCCCCGAGCACACGCTCGCGGCCTATCTCCAGGCCATCGAGGACGGCGCCGACGCACTCGAATGCGACGTCCGACTGACCGCCGACGGCCACCTGGTCTGCGTCCACGACCGCAAGGTCGACCGCACCTCCAACGGCCGCGGCATCGTCTCGACGCTGGAGCTCGCGGAGTTGTCCGCGCTCGACTTCGGCTCCTGGAAGGAATCCGGCCGGGAATCGGGCGTCGACCGCGAGCACCCGGACGAGCCGGAGGCGCCCGACTGGGACCGCACCTCCGTCCTCACCCTGGAACGCCTGCTCGAACTCGTGGTCGACGCGCCGCGCACGGTGCGCCTGGCGATCGAGACCAAACACCCCACCCGGTACGCGGGCCTGGTCGAGCGCCGCCTGGTCGACCTGTTGGAGCGCTTCGGCCTGGCCGAGCCGGCCGACGAGGACCCGTCGCTGATCCGGGTGATGAGCTTTTCCCAGTTGTCCCTGCGCCGGATGCGGCTGATGGCGCCCTCGCTGCCCACCGTGTTCCTGATGGAGCACGTCCCGCTGCTCTTCCGCGACGGCACGCTGCCCCGCGAGGTGCGGATCGCCGGCCCCAGCATCGACATCGTCCGGGCCCACCCGCGCTACGTGGCCCGCCTGCACCGGGCCGGGCACCGGGTGCACGTGTGGACCGTGGACACCCCCGAGGACGTCGAGCTGTGCCTGCGACTCGGCGTGGATGCCATCATCACGAATCGGCCACGACAGGTCCTGGCCCAGGTGTCCGGTTAGACCCCATTGGGGGGCGCACGTCGGCAGCCTTTCGCGCCGTTATATCCGACTTGGCGGGATCGCATACCCCTATACGCCCCTGGGTGAGTCGGAGCGCGTGGCGCGCCGCCGTTTCCCGTCCGCCGGCATCGGGCATCTCAAGCCCGACGCGCGAGACATGTGCGCGAGGCAGGCGTGTGCACGAAGGAGGCCGGGGGTGGCAATGGTCGTGGCCCGTGGGGTGCCCGATTCCGCGGCGGTGTTGGTACCGCACGCTCCGGTCGGAGTGTCCGCGGCTCGGCACCGTCTCGCCACCGACCTCGACGACCGCGGCATCGCCCGGGGCGTCGTGGACGACGCGGTGCTGATCCTCTCCGAATTGTTGAGCAACGCGCTGCGGCACGCCCGCGCGCTGCCCTCCGGCAACGTCCGCGCCGCGTGGTGGGTGCGCCCCGACGGCCTCCTCGCCATCGAGGTCACCGACGGCGGCAGCTCGACCCGGCCGCGCCAGGCCAGTCCGTCCCTGAGCGCGCACGGCGGCCGAGGATTGTCGATCATCGGCACTCTCGCCGCCGACTGGGGCGTGCGCGGAGCCCCCGACGAGGTCACCGTGTGGGCGCTGGTCCCGATCGAGTCGAGCGCCGCCGACCGCCTGTGGGACGAATTCGACCTGGACGCGGTGGACCCCCTCGACTGACCCCCTCGACCGACCCGCCCGACCGACCCCCGCCCGACCGACTCGTCCGCCCCGGCCCCGCCCGTCCCGCCGGCCCCATGCCCCTCGGCCGCGCGTTCGAGCGTCACCCCATGCCCGCGGAACTCAGTACCCTCGGATCCGGTGAGTCGTCGACCACCATCCCCCCGACACCGAGGCGGAGAGACCGCAGCATGGGCAAGAAGGCCGCGCTGAAGGGCCACACCGGCAACAAGACCCAGACCGCAGCCGCCACGGGATCCGTCCCGGCCGTCGGCGGTCGCGAACCCTGCCCGTGCAATTCGGGCCGCCGGTACAAGGCGTGTCACGGGCGCGAGGCGGCCTCCGCCGCCGAGACGCTCGTCCTGCGTCCCTTCCAGGGACTGCCGAACGAGTGCGACTGGATCGCGCTGCGCGAGCTGGTCCCGGCCGCGACCGCACAGCTCAAGCTCACCGGCGAGCACGCCGAGCAGACCGTCACGCTCGCGACCGTGCTGCCGATGGCCTGGCCCGCGCTGCGTCGCGCCGACGGCACCATCCTGGTCGGGCTGCAGACGCACACCAGTTCGGGCGACGTCTCCCGGGACCTGGCGCACGCGCTGGAGCGCGCGCTCGCGCAGGAGGACGGTACGTCGGTGGCCCCCGGCCCGCTGCCCGAGTCGGGCGACCGCCTCCAGGACCTGCTCGACCTGTCCCACCCGCTGGAGATCACCGTCCACCAGGGCTTCGACTTCTGGGTGGACGACCCCACCGCGATGAACGCCGAGGTGAGCGCGTCGCTGGAGCGGGCGAACGCCGCGGCGATGCCGACCGTACGGCTGACCTCGGTCGACGCCGCGTACTGGTGCGGCACCACCGAGAAGAACCACCTGCGCTGGGTGATGCCGCACGCGGAGGAGGAACTGCTCGACGCGATCGCCCGGCTGCACGCGGCCGGCGAGTCGAGCCTGGGCGAGGGCACCCGCTTCGTCGGCTCGTTCCGCGCGCACGGGCTGCTCGTCCCGGTGTGGGACCTGCCGACCTCGATGTCCGCCGAGGACGTGGAGAAGCCGGCCCGCGAGTTCGGCGAGCGTCTGGCCGCGGCGATGGCCGACACCAGCCCGCTGACGCCGCGTCAGCGCAGCGCCCGCAACGGTCTGCTGAACCGCCAGATCACCCTGAACTGAACCGAGGCAAAATCCGTACGCGAGCACCCGGATCGACCCCGATCCGGGTGCTCGGGCACATCCGCGCCCGCCACGCCGAACACGGCGCGGTCCGCCCGGACGTCGGCCTAGCCGGATTCCGCGACTCGGGGCACCAGCGACGGCGTGCCCACGACCGTGCCCCTCCCCCCGGCCTCCTCGCCCTTCGCCCCGATGGCCTCCGCCTTCGTCCCGGACGACGACCCGCCGTCCTCCGACCGTGCCTCCACGGCCGCCGCCGGCAGCTCGACCACGACCGTCAGGCCCGCCCCCGGCGCGGTCTCGATCCGCACCTCGCCCCGGTTGGCGGCCACGCCCGCCCACACGATGGCCATGCCGAGACCACTGCCCGTGGCCGCCCCGGCGCCGCCCGCCGTACCGTTCGCGCCGTGCTCCCGCGCGGCCCGGAAGAAGCGGTCGAAGATGCGCTCGGCGTCCTGCGGCCGCATCCCCGGCCCCTCGTCGCGCACCCGCAACACGACCCGCCGCTCCCCGTCGTCGCCCTCGCCCTCGGACACCGACACGTGCACGGCCGCGGACACCGGCGTATGCGTCCGCACGTTGGCCAGCAGATTGCCGACGATCTGGCGCAGCGTCGTCTCGTCGGCCGACGCCACGCACGCCTCGGGTGTGTCCACGTGCACCGGCCGGTCCGGCTGCTGCGCGCTCAGGTCGGCGACCGCGTCGCGCACCACGCCCACCAGGTCGATCGGCCGCGACAACAACCGCGGACGCTGGTCCAGCCGGGCCAGCGCCAGCAGTTCGTCCACCAGCCGGGCCATGCGCTCGGCCTCGGCCGCCATCCGGCCCAGGGCCCGGGTGCGCTCCTCCTCCGACGCCAGCATGCCCTTCTCGTACAGCTGCAGGTAGCCGCGAATCGCCGCCAGCGGCGTACGCAGCTCGTGTGACGCGTCGGCCACGAACCGCTTGAGGTGCGACGCCGCGTGCTCGCGGATTTCGAACGCCGACTCGACCTGCTGCAACATCGCGTTCAACGCGGTCCGCAACTGCTCGACCTCGCTGAACGAACGTTTGCGCGTACCCACCCGCGCGGACAGGTCGGGCCGGTCCGGACCACCCTCGGCGATACCGGACGCGGTTTCGACCATGTCCTCCAGGGGTCGCAACCGCCACCGGGCACCGAAGTACATGAACGCGCCCAGCAGCACCAACAGGGCGCTTCCGGCCAACAGTTCGAAGTGGACCACCTTGTCCACCACACCGTCGACGTCCTCGGTCGTGCGGGCCAGCAAGATGTAGTGGCCGTCGCCGAGGCGGGCCGAGACGACCCGGTAGTGCTCACCCGCGAGCGAGATGGCACGCGGTTTGTCGTGCCACGCCGGGGCGCCCGGATCCCGGACCACCGCCGCCAGGGCCCGCTGCATGGCGTCGGGCATGCGGTCGCCGACCGGCAGGGCCACGCCCCGCTCGTCCACCAGCGCGAACGTCTTGCCGTCGAGACCGGCCGACATCAGCACCTCACGCAGACTCGCGGTCGAGGCGAGTACGGACAATTGCGCGGTGTTCAGGCCGGTGCGCTCGATGCCGGTCCGGCCCGCGGTCAGGTCCTCGTCGACCCGGGACTCCAGGTAGTGCCGAATGCCCATCATGCTGAACCAGATCAGCAGCGCCAGTCCGATCGCGAGCACCGCGATGCTGCTCAGCGCCAGGTGCGCCCGCATGGCGACGATGTGCGGACGCTGCCGGGCCCGGCGCAGGAACCCCCGCCCCCGCGAACCCGGCGGCACCATCTCGTTGCAGCTCTCCTTCCCGCGCCCGCCGCTCATGCCCCGCGGTCCGCCGTCCGGCGCAGCCCGTACCCCACGCCGCGCCGCGTGGTGATCAGCGGCGGCCCGTCCGGCACGAGCGGGTCGAGCTTGCGGCGCAGGTAGGAGATGTACGTCTCCACCACCGTCGACTCCACCACGTGCTCGTACCGCCACACCTCGCGCAGCAGTTGCTCCTTCGGCACGATCCGGTCGCCGTGCCGGATCAGGTGGCGGAGCAGCGCGAACTCGGTCGGGGTCAGCTCCACGCCGCGACCGCCCCGGCGCGCGGTGTACGTCGCCTCGTCCAACTCCAGGTCGCCGTGCCGCAGTACGGGCGGCGGCGGGGGCGGCGGCGTGCTCTCGTCCGGCGTCGGCCGGGTGCGCCGCAGCACCGCACGCGTGCGGGCGACCAGCTCGTCGACGTTGAACGGCTTGGTGATGTAGTCGTCGCCGCCGAGGGTGAGCCCCTTGACCACGTCGGCGGGCGAGTCCCGGGCGGTGAGGAACACGACCGCGATCTCCGGTCGTTCGGCGCGCAGCACGCGGCACACCTGGCGTCCGTCGCCGTCGGGGAGCGAGATGTCGAGGAGCACGACGTCGGGCCGCGCCGTCCGGGCCGCGGCCAGCGCCGCGTGTACACCGTCGGCCGTGACCACGTCGAACCCGTGGAACCGCAGGGTGATCGCCAGGACGTCGGCGATGCTCGGCTCGTCCTCGACGACCAGGACCGTGGCGCCCGCGCGCGGCTGACTGCTGCTCATGTGCCCAGTATCCGGGGGAAGTTTGCGGAACCCCATGGGACAGCTTGAGAGCTTCCTGTGAGTCGACCGTGCGCCCGCCGGGCGGCCCATCGCGCCGAACCAGTCTGGGCCCAGGACGCACGACCGGGCCGCGAGGCCCGCACGAGGAAGGAATCGACCATGGCCGCCTGGGCGCGATGGTGTCTCAAACATCGGTGGACGGTGCTGCTGCTGTGGACGGCCGCGCTGTTCGGCACGGTCGCGGCGAGCGCGGCCGCGGGCAGCGCGTACTCCAACGTGTTCAAGATCCCCGGGACCGAGTCCTCGACCGCGTACGAGCGCCTGCAAAAGGCCTTCCCCGACGCCTCCGGCGATGTGGACAACGTGGTGTGGCAGACCGAGCGGGGCAGCGTGCACGACGCCGCGGTCCGCGATCGCATGACCGCGCTGCTCGCCGACATCGCGCGGATGCCCGACGTCGGCCGGGTGGTCGGACCGTACGACGCGGAGGGCGCCGGCCAGGTCAGCAAGGACGGGCGGATCGCGTTCGCCCAGGTCACCTTCGTCAAGCAGCAGTTCGAGCTGGAGACCGGAAATCTCAAGGACCTGATCGACCGCGCCGAGGCGGCTCGGGCGCCCGGGCTGCGCGTCGAACTCGGCGGACCCGCGATCGAGGCCGCTCAGGAACCGCCGGCCGGACTCGCCGAGACGGTGGGCGTGGTCGCGGCGGGCGTCATCCTCTTTCTCGCCTTCGGATCCCTGTTCGCGATGCTGCTCCCGCTGATCAGCGGGGTGTTCGCGGTCGGTACCGGGATCGCGTCGGTGATCCTGCTCAGCCACGTCACCGACATCCCCGAGACCGCGACGCTGCTCGGCAGCCTGATCGGGCTCGGCGTGGGCATCGACTACGCCCTGTTCATCGTGACGCGGCACCGCAACGGCCTCAAGGCGGGGCTCACACCCGAGGAGGCGGCGGTGCGCGCGCTGGACACCTCCGGCCGGGCCGTGGTGTTCGCCGGCGGCACGGTGTGCGTCGCGCTGCTCGCGCTGTTCACCGTCGACATCACCCTGTTCGACGGCATCGCGATCAGCACCACGCTCGTCGTGGTGCTCACCGTGTTCGCCTCCTCCACCCTGCTGCCCGCGCTGCTCGGCCTGCTCGGCCCGCGTGTGCTCAGCCGCCGCGAACGCCGGCGGTTGGCCGACCTGTCCGCGGCCGGCGCCGCCCTGCCGAGTGAGGAGGTCGGGCGCACCACCGCGCGCTGGGCCCGGCTGGTGCAACGTCGCCCCCGCACCCTGGGTCTGGTCGCGCTGGTGGTCATGGGGCTGCTGGCGATCCCGGCCCTGTCGCTCCGGCTCGGTGCCAACGACCAGGGCAATCAGCCCACTTCCCAGACCGTGCGGCAGGCCTACGACATGCTCGCCGAGGGCTTCGGTCCGGGCTTCAACGGCCCGCTGCTGATGGTCGCCGAGCTGCACGGTCCGCAGGACCGGCAGGCGCTGGACACGCTGATCGCCGACGTCCGCCGCACCCCCGGCGTGGTGCGTGTGGTCGAGGCTCCGGTGCCCGCCGACGCCGGTGGCCTCGCCGCCGAGACCCGGGCCATCCAGGTCGTGCCGTCGACGTCGCCGCAGGCCGAGGCCACCGACAAGCTGATCGACACCCTGCGCGAGCGCACCGTGCCCACCGCCGCCGAGGGCAGCACGCTGAAGGTGCACATCGGCGGCGAGACGGCGTTGCAGAAGGACTTCGCCGCCGTGGTCGGCGACCGTATGCCGGGGTTCATCGCCCTGATCGTGGGGCTGGGCGCGCTGCTGATGCTGATCGCCTTCCGCAGCGTGCTGGTACCGCTGACCGGCGCGCTGATGAACCTGATCGCCGCGTGCGCGTCGTTCGGCCTGCTGGTCGCGATCTTCCAGTGGGGCTGGGGGATGGACCTGCTCGGGCTGGGCAAGGAGGGGCCGATCATCTCCTTCCTGCCGGTCATCATGCTGCCGCTGCTGTTCGGGTTGTCGATGGACTACCAGGTCTTCCTGGTCAGCCGTATGCACGAGGAGTGGCTGCACACCGGCGACAACGCCCGGGCGGTACGCGTGGGTCAGGCCGGCACCGGGCGGGTGATCAACTCGGCCGCGCTCATCATGATCTTCGTGTTCTCCTCGTTCGTGCTCAGCGGCGACCGCGGCGCGATGATGGCCGGGCTCGGCCTGGCGGGCGCGGTCGCGCTGGACGCGTTCATCCTGCGCATGCTGCTCGTCCCCGCCCTGATGCACCTCCTCGGCCGCGCCAACTGGTGGTTGCCCGGGTGGCTCGACCGGGTGTTGCCGCACGTGGCGGTGGACCCGCCCGAGCGGCCCGTCGGCGACCCGCCGGGCACCAAGGAGGACCCGCGCGAGGAGATGGTTCCGGCCGGTCGGTAGCGGACCGGATCCGGCCGGCGCGATCGCGGTCGGCACCGGTACGAAAATCGCCCGCACGCCCGGCAATCGGGCGTGCGGGCTCGGTCACGACCGGCCGACGAGGGCCCCGGATTGGAGATCCGCCGGCTTGTTGTTACCTTTGAAGCAGCTCGGTCGCTGATGCATCCCCCGTCTTCAGCGGCCGGGCCCTTCGATTTTCCGGGCCTTTTCCGCTTTCGCACGGCGCGCTTTCCGCATCGACCGACCGGAATTTCCTCCACCGTTCCACGGTGAATTCTCCGCATTCGTCGATCGCTGCCCCGGATGTATTCGGCGTGCCGCCGGACCGGCGTGTCGCGGTGCCGCGGGCTCAGCGCTGAGCGGTCGCCGACCCCGAACGAAGCAGCTTGTTCAGGCCGTCCTTGGAGGCCAACTCGGCCACCGCGGACCAGCCGTCGAGGCTCTTGGCGGTGCGCACGCGCGGGCTGTCGCAGCGGCCCTCGGTGTCCTTGGCCTCGACCGTGCAGGTCACCCGCAGCGTGGTGCCGCCGGGCTGGAGCACGCTCATCACCAGCAACAGCGGGTCGGGCGTGGGGTTTCGGTAGTAGACCCGGCCCCAGGCCTCCGAGCCGTCGCGCTCGACACAGGTCTGCGCGCGGACGCCCTTGGGACCGTCGATCGCCTTGCCGCACACGCTCTCCGTGCCGGCGGCCGGCGAAGTGGCCGCCGGGGTAGCGGACTTGGCACCGGGCTTGCCGCCGAGCAGTTCGAGCAGTCCGGCCGCGCCGGAACGGTCGCCCTCGGCGACACCGTTGCCGAAGTCGGCGGCCTTGTTCGCGCTCGGGCGGGTGCCCGGTCCCGAGTCGGCGGTGTGGCGGCCCTTGTCCGGGCCCACCGAGTCCGCGGAGGCGGCGGCGAGCGGGACGACGAGGCACAGGCCCACGACCGCGCCCAGGGCCACGGTGCGGACGTGACCGGTGCGTGGGCGCTGCATGGTGTCTCCTAGCGCGCGAAGCCCCCTTCCACATCCGGCCCGACGAGCGGGACTTCGGTGCGGAACGGGGCCGGAATGATCGGCGCGCCGAGCCTATCGCGCCGCCACGACGTGCAGCGATCACCACATGTTGCGGTTACGCCACAACGATCACTCCACCGCGTGACGGCGCGCCCTTTTCGCACCCGGGTTCGGGCTCCGCGGATCGGGCTGTACGGATCGGGCTGTACGGATCGGACCGGACGGATCAGGCTCTGGGCTCGGCGTGTTGGCAGGTGTCCACCAGCGTGCGGACCAGGTCCGCCACGGCGGGCAACCACGGCCCGCCCGCCGTCGGATCACCCGACGGCGCCGGTGGTCGGGCCCAGCGCAACTGGCCGCCCTGCACCCGCGACGGCGGCAACGCGAGATAGCCGCCGTCGCCGTGGAAGCGCAGGGTCGAGGGCACCATGCCGTACCGATCGAGCCCGTATCGGTCCAGCAGGTCGCCCAGTTCGCCCAACTCGTAGGGCTCGACCAGGAACGCGTAGCGGCCCGGCGCGGCGACGACCGGCCCGGTACGCACACCGAGCCGGGCGAGTTGGTCGAGCGAGCGGGCACCGGCTTCCGACGGCACACTCAACGCCGCCACCCGCCCACCCGTCGCCAGGATCACCGACGCGTCCGGTGACTGCTGCCACCACCAACGCGCCATACGTTCGTCACAGGTGGCCGCGAGCAGGGGAGGTTCACCCGGATGGGCGCCCGGCACGCGGCAATCGGTCGCACCACATCGACACACGCCCGACCAGCGGTCGTATCCGACGCCGGGAACCACGGGCCAGCGCCATCTCGCACACGTCAGTACGGCCGACATCAGTGCGGTGCGTTCCCTCCGTCGTCTTCCGAGGATCTCGCGCAGCATGCGCTCGTTCCTTTCCGTGAACGTGGAAGCACTATGCGTGATACTCAGGTACTCCGCAGCCGACCATGACGAGGCCGCGTGGCGGCACATGGCGCGAGGTGGCGCAGGGGTGGCGAATTACGGCGCCCGGTACGGGTGTTGCTCTCGCGAATCGGTCCCGAGGCGGGAGATGGGGGCTCCCGAGCGGACCGTTGTGCCATCCGTTGCTGCGGTTTGCGCTGCGGTTGGGTCGGTTGGTCTCAGCCTGCGCCGGCACCGCGTCCGAATCGACACCGCGCCTGTTCCAGCACTCCTCACCGAGGACGACGAACGGCCGGCCCTCGGAGGTTCCGCAGATGTCACGAGACCGCGATCACAGGATCTCCTGGAGCATACCCGCGATGTGGCTCCCTTCCGTTGTACCCCCATCCCCTCGGACCTTCACGCCGCCGCGCCGCGGCGTTGGGCAGTACGGGTGGAACCCGCGCCATCCGGATCAATGGCGAGCGACTCGTAGGATCACGCCATGGCGGAGCACACGACCGGCACACCGACCGGCGACACGGCCGTGGTGATCCCGGCATACGACGAGGCACGGCGAATCACGGCCACGGTCGACGCGGCACGCTCGATCACGGGCGTGGATCTCGTGGTGGTGGTGGACGACGGGTCCGCGGACGACACGGCCGGGCTCGCCCGGGCGGCCGGCGCGGTGATCGCCCGGCACGGCCGCAATCGCGGCAAGGCCGGAGCGATGGAGACCGGCGCCGCCGTGGTCGCCGCGATCGACCTGCGCGAGGGCCGGGAGCACCCGCGTCACCTGCTGTTCCTGGACGCGGACCTGGAGGGTACGGCCGCCGCCGCGGCGGCGCTGGTCGAGCCGGTGCGGGCCGGGCGGGCGGCGATGACCATCGCGGTGTTGCCGCCGCAGGCGCGGGCCGGCGGCGGGCACGGGTTCGTGGTGCGCGCCGCCCGCGACGGGATCGCCCGGGCCAGCGGGTTCGCCGCGACCCAGCCGCTGTCCGGGCAGCGCTGCCTGACCCGCGAGGCGTTCGAGGCGGCGCTGCCGCTCGCCGACGGGTTCGGCGTGGAGACGGGGCTGACCATCGACCTGGTCCGCAAGGGGTTCGCGGTCGAGGAGGTCGAGGTCGAGCTGCACCACCGGGTCACCGGCACCGACTTCGCCGCGCAGCGCCATCGCGCCCGGCAGTACGCGCACGTGGCCCGCGCACTGGCCGCGCGGGGCGCTGCCGGAGCGCTGCCCGGGGCGATCCGCGGGCGTGGCTGAACCGGTGACCGCACCGCGCACCCAGGCACGTCGGCCGTCGATGTTTCACGTGGAACACCCGTTTGGGTGTATCGCGCTCGGCCTGTGCGCGCTCGCGGTCGGCCTGCTCGTGCTGACCGGGCTGCTCGGACCCTCCGCCGCCCAGCCGCCGCTGCCGGGCGGGCCGTCGTGGTTGCCGCCGTACCGGTTCACCGCCCGTCCCGCCGCCGGTACGGTCACCGGGCTGCTGCTCGCGTCGGCCCTGCTCGGTGCGCTCGGTCTGGGCCTGGCGCTGCGCGAACTCCGGCGCGGCTGGGCGCCGGATCCGGGTCGGCTCACCCTCGGCGGAGCGGTGGCCGCGCTCGCGGTGGTGTGCGTGCCGCCGATGGGGTCGGCCGACCACCTGGTCTACGCCGCGTACGGCCGACTCGCGGCCACGGGCGGCGACCCGTATCGGGACACCGCCGCGACGCTGGTGCGCGACGGGGATCCGGTCGGCCGCGCGGTCGAGGCGCCGTGGACGCACGTGCCGTCGGTGTACGGGCCGGTGGCCACGGCCGAGCAGTGGATCGCCGCCCGGCTCGGCGGCTCCTCGGTGCACACGATCGTGCTGGTGCTGACCCTGCTCGGCGCGGCGGCGTTCGTACTGACCGGGCTGCTGCTCCAGCGGGCGGCCGGCCCCGATCGGGCGGCCCGGGCGCGGGTGGCGATCCTGTGGTCGGTCAATCCGCTGCTGTTGTTCGTCGCGGTCAACGCCGGCCATCTGGACGCGTTCGCGCTGGTGTTCGCGGTGGGCGCGCTGCTCGCGGTGCGCCGCTCGCCCGTGCTCGCGGGGGCCCTGGTCGGCCTCGCCTGCGCGGCGAAGGTGTCGCTCGGGTTGTACGTCCTCGCCCTCGCGTGGGGCCTGCGCGGGCGTCCGCGCGCGCTCGCCGCGCTGCTCGGCTCGGCACTCGCGGTGGGGGTGGCGACCTATCTGCCGGTCGGGCTCGGCGCGTTCGACCAGCTGCGGGAGAACACGAAGCTGGTCTCGCTCGCGGTCCCGCTGCGGCTGGTGCTGAAGCCGATGGAGTCCGCCTTCGGGCACGACCCGGCGCGCTCGCTGATCGGGCCGCTCGGCTGGGTGCTGGGCGCGCTGGTGGTGTGGCTGCTGGCCCGCACCGCCGCCCGGGCCCGGCCCGCGGCGATGGACGGCGTCCTGCGCGACAGCGCCGCCGCGGCCGCGTTGTTGTCCCTGGCCTGGCTGCTGACCACCCCGTACAGCCTGCCCTGGTACGACGTGGCCGCGTGGGCGCCGCTGGTGCTGCTGGCCCCGTCCGCGCTGGACGGCCTGCTCCTGGCCCGCACCACGCTCCTGGTGTGCGCCTACGTCCCGGGCCGGGTGGTCCCGCTGCCGGACGTGGTCGACACCCTCCAGCGCACCGTGCGCGGCACCGTCGGCCCGTGGGCGGGCGCGGCGATCCTGGTCGCGGTGGTGCTGGTCAGTCGACGCGCGGGCGGGCCTCCACTGCCGCGATCACCGCGATCGCCAGCGGTGCCGCGATCGTGAGCGCGACCGCCGGGATCTGGATGCCGGAGTCGTTCACCGCGTAGCCGACCACCGCGGTCACCCAGCACGCGATCAGCGTCGAGCGCAGCCACGGCACCGCCGCGAAGGCCCGCGCCAGGGCCGGTGCGCGCCACTTGAGCGGATCGCGCACGGCGAGCACGAGCAGGACGAACACCACCGGGATCAGCAGCGTGAACGGCGTGGTGAACGAGTGCAGGTTGCCCATCACCTTGCGGTGGAGCGTGTCGCCGGCGGCGCCGTCGAGGACCTCCTGGACGAAGCGGCCCAGGTGCGAGCGGCTCGCCGCCGGGCGCAGCCAGTCCAGCACCGCGATGACACCGATCACCACGACCGCGCCGACCGCGACCAGGCCGACCCTGCCCCAGGAGATCCGGGTACCGGTGAGCAGCAGGCCGAGCACCGCCAGACCGGGGATCAGCGCGAGCACACCGCCGAAGTCGCTGCCGAACGCGGGCCATCCGTCGGCCAGGACCGCCACCGCCCCGACCACCGAGAGCACCACGACCGCCGCCCGCCGCCGGCCGGCCGCGAGCAGGTGTGCCGTGGGCCACGCGACGGCCAGCACGACGGCCATCGCGAAGATCGTCCAGGCGACGTTGCCGAAGCCGTAGAAGCGGCCCGCGACCAGCGGGGACAGCCCGAACAGGGTGTTCATCTGGAGGGGTGAGCCGAGCATCACATCGCCCGCCAGGATCACCGCGGTGGCCGCGGCGACCGCGCCGGCCGGGCCGTACGGATGCCGGCGCCACGGACCGAGCAGCGCGCCGGCGGTCAGCGCGGCGGCGAACGCCACGGTGAGCCCGAGCAGCGCCCACGCCGGGTCGCCGCTCTTCTCCCACGGCACCAGCCCGACCAGGAAGGACCCGCCGGGGATGGCGCCGAAGAACACCCCGATCCCGGTCGCGGCGCGTATCACCGCGGCGCGCGCCCGGATGCGTCCCCGGCGGCCGAACCGCACGGCGAGCCACAGCGCCACGGCCGCGCAGACGAGCGGCAGCAGGGTGATCCAGGTGAAGAAGTACCAGACCTCGCGCACCGTGCGCGACGCCTGCGCGCCCACGTCGAACAGCCCCAGCTCGTCGATCGCGCGTTGCCCGGAGGGTCCGGAGACGTGCGTGTACACCGCGCCGACCAGCTCGCTCGGGGCGTCGATGCCCAGCGGCGCGAGCAGGCTCGGGGCCAGGTCGGTGAGCTGGACCATGCCGTCGTCGCGGGTCGAGGTCGCGGTCAGGTAGCCGGAGTCGAAGGCATGGCCCGCCGAGGTGCCGGGGCCCGACACGAGCAGTGCGCGCAGGTGCGGGGTGCCGGTGCCGTCGGCGAGGCCGGCCACCACGAGTTGGGTGCGCGGCGGCAGCAGGGCGGCGATCCGGCCCACCTGCGCGTCCACCGCGCGCAGCCGGTCGGCGCGCGCGATCCCGGGGCCGGTCAGGCCGCCGAGGTCGACCAGGGTCAGCGCGGAGCGCTCGATCAGGGCGGTGTCCACCGCGGCCGGGTCGGGCCGGTAGTCGGCACGGACCCGACCGGTCGGGTCCGCGCTCGCGTAGGCCGCGCCGGGGCCGACCGCGGTGACCGCCCCGCCGTGCTCGGCGACCGAGGCGGCCAGTTGCCCGAACCGGGGGTTGTAGCCGAACGAGTCGTTGCGCTTGACGATCGCGCGCATGTTCGGCACGGTCGCCGACCCGTCCGGGGCGAGCGTCGGCGGCAGCGGCTCGGCACACGGCTCGGCGCTCTTCGCACTGGTCCGGTTGTCCGTCGAGCGTGCCCCCGCGCCGGTGGTGAGCCACCCGTCGACGGGACACGCGCGCGGATGCACGGTCCGTACCGACATCGCGGCCGAGGTCGAACGACCGGCCAGCGCGGCCAGCGCCGGGGTGCCCCGGCCGTCGATGTCGGCCCAGCTCAGCCCCGGGATCCCGAGCAGGACGACATGGTCGGCGCCGGCCGCGCGGGCCGGCGCGGCACCGGCCCGCGCGGGCAGCGCCACGAGCGCGATCAGCGCCGTGAGCAGGGCCAGGCCCCGGACGAGGCCTGGCAGCAACCGGAGGGGACGAGCGATCACGGGTGCCTGCTCCTCGACGTACGCGGCCTACACGGGGACGAATGGTCGCCCCAGGCTATGCGTCGCCGTACGCCGCCACGCTCAGGGCAGCAGACCGGCCGTGTACGCCGCCGCGGTCGCCGCGCCCATCACCACCTTGACCGGGCGGCCGAGCGTGGCCGCCGCGGCGGCCACATCCTCGTATTCCGGCTGGGCGTTGACCACCCGGCCCTCGAACATCGCGGTCTTGACCCGCACCGGCAGGCCCTCCACCCGGACCGTGCCGAACTCGCGGTCCAGGGCCCGCTTCGCCACCGGCACGATCCGCGCGCCTATCGTCGAGGTCTCCACGAACACGGTGTGCAGCGCCGCGTCCACCCGATCCGCCGGGACCAGGACACACAGGGTGTGCGCGGGCCGGCCCTTCTTCATCAGGATCGGCACCAGCCACGCGTCGCCGGCGCCGATCGCGAGCAGTTTGCTCAGCACCGCCGGCCACAGGCGCGGGTCGAGATCGTCCACGTTCGTCTCGATCAGCACGTCCCCGCCGGCCGGCCGCTCCCGCTCGACCGCGTAGCGCTCGCCGAGCACGACCCGCAGGATGTTCGGCACCTCCTCGACCCGCCGACTGCCCGCGCCGGTCCCGTCGGCGGTGATCCGCAGCGCCGGCAGCGGCCCCCAGGACCGGCAGACCGAGGTGAGCAGGGCCGCCCCGGTGGGCGTGCACATCTCGTACGGCGCCGGGCCCGCGTAGACCGGGGCCGCGGCCATCCGCATCAACTCCAGGACCGCCGGCACCGGGACCGGGAGCACCCCGTGCGCCGCGCGCACGCTGCCACTGCCGAGCGCGACCGGCGAGCCGACCGCCTCCTCGATCCCGAGCGCGTGCAGCGCCGTGCACGTACCGACCACGTCGGCGATCGCGTCGAGCGCGCCGACCTCGTGGAAGTGCACCTCCTCCGGCAGGCACCGGTGCGCCCGGGCCTCGGCGCGCGCGAGCCGGTCGAACACGTCGTGCGCGCGCTCGTGCACGGGCTCCGGCAGATCGGCACGGTCGAGCAGCACCCGTACGTCGTGCCAGGTGCGGTGCACGTGGGTGTGCACGGTCTTGACCCGGGCGCGGGTGGCCGCGATCCCGTGTCGATCGGTGCGCTCGGCGGTGATCAGGATCGGTTCGACGCCTACCGCGTCGACGGCTTGCTGGACGGCCTCCAGCGGGGCGCCGGCGTCGATCAGGGCCCCGAGCAGCATGTCGCCGCTCGCACCGGCCTGGCACTGAAACCATGCGATGGCCAAGCGGATACCTCCCGTCGCGGCCACTTTCGCAGCCATCGGGGGGTCCTGCCGGAAAAACGGTGAAGCGACCGAAAGCGACCGGTTTCTTGTCTTTGACGGTGTATTTTGCCGCGCGGTTGGCGGTGCGCCCGGAATTCGCATTCCCTCGAATATTCGGATACCGACTACGGCGTCGCGCCGCCTCGTTTCGGGCCGGCGGCGCGCGCGACCCGGGCGGCGAACACGCCCGCGCCGAATCCGTTGTCGATATTGCACACCGCGACCCCGGGCGCACACGAGTTGAGCATCGCGAGCAGCGCGGCCAGTCCGCCGAAGGAGGCGCCGTAGCCCACGCTGGTGGGCACCGCGAGCACCGGTACCGAGACCAGACCCGCCACCACGCTCGGCAGCGCGCCCTCCATGCCCGCGACCACCACCAGGCAGTCCGCGGCGTCGAGTTCGGCGTGCACCGCGAGCAGCCGGTGGATGCCGGCCACGCCCACGTCCTCGATCCGCTCCACCTCGGCGCCGAACAGCCGCGCGGTGAACGCCGCCTCGCCGGCGACCGCCGCGTCGGAGGTGCCCGCCGAGACCACCCGGACCAGGCCGCGCGTGGCGGGCGGCTCGCCCACCGCGACACACGTGCCGCTGTCGTCGGTGTACGCCTCGCCGGGAAACGCCGCGTACACCGCGTCGACCACGGCGGCCGACGCGCGCGTCGCGAACGCCGGACGCCGACTTCCCGCACGCAGCCGGTGGAACAGCGCGACGGTCTGCTCCGGGGTCTTCCCGGCCGCGAAGACCACCTCGGGGTCTCCGGTGCGCAGTTCCCGGTGGGTGTCCACCCGGGCGAAGCCGAGATCCGCGAAACCCGCCGTCGGCGCCCGTACGAGGTCGTCGAGCGCCTCGTCCACGCCCGCCTCTCCGGCGGCCACGCGGTCGAGCAGTTCCCTCACCTCGGCCCGGTTCACTGCCCCGATCGTAGCCTTGGCCCCGAACAACCCTGCCACGCCCACCCGTTGCGGCCGCTCCGGCGGCCGGTCAGGACACCGGGACCAGCGCGTCCTTGCGCCAACGCAGCGTCTTCTCGAAGCGCAACACCGCACCGCGCCGGGGATGATTGCTCAGTTGCACGTGATCGGTCATCGCCCGGATCAGCATCAGGCCACGGCCGTTCTCCGCACCCGGACCCGCCATCGCCGGCAGGCCGCGCAGGCGCTCCACGGGGAACCCCGGGCCGCCGTCGATGATCTCGACCCGACAGCGGTCACCGGTGATACCGGCCCGGATCTGGTATTCCGCGTACGCCCCGCCCCGGGCGTGCTCCACGACATTCGCGCAGGCCTCGGACAGGGCGAGACCGATCTCCATCGCGATCTCGCGATCCACTCCCGCCGTCTCCATCGCGCCGACAAGAAGTCTGCGCGCCATCGGCACGCTCGCCGTATCCCGTGGCAGGTGGACAGTCCACCTCATGTCCATGAGCGGCCTTTCGACATCTCCGGAACTGCGGCCGAATCCGGCCCATCGCGTCGACGGGCAGGGCACACCTGGTTTTATTGCCGCCGGTCGGTCCCGGTATGCGCACCTCACGCGATCGGTCGTCAATACGCTGTAAAGACGATTCGTTCGGCGCATCGCGCGGACCTCGCGGGCCGTCGGGCCCGGGCTCGGCCGCCCGCCGGGGCGGACGGAAAGTTTTCGGCCCCGGGGTCGAAGGCGCGTCGCGCGATGAGACGATGGGGCGTCATGCAGGCCGTGTCCGTACCTTTCCGCGCCGTGCGCGCCGCCGTGTTCTCGGCGGTCTGCGCCGCGCTCGCGGCATGCGGTCACGCGTGGATGTCGACCACGCCGCTGCCGCTGTGGGCGCCGGTCGCCGGCTTCGGCGTGGTGTTCGTGTCGGCCTTCGCCGGCGCGGGCCGACAACGCTCGTTCGGCTCGATCACCGCGCTGCTCGCGGTCGGCCAACTCGCGCTGCACACCCTGTTCACCTATGCGGCCGCCGCCCGGGCCGCCGGGACCGCCGGCGCGGGCGGCTCGACGTCGAGCGATCTGCTCGACCGGCTCCTGTGCGGGCCCCGGGACTCGGCCGGGCACGTCCTGCTGCCGGCCGGCTGGACGCCCGAGGCGATCGTGCGCAGCACCCGGGTGGATCCGACACTGCTCACGAGCGAACCGGCCGGCGGACACCACCACATGTCCGGCTCCGGGCCGATGTTGCTCGATGGTGGCACCGGCATGTTGTGCGCGCACCTGGTCGCGGCGCTGCTCACCGGCTGGTGGTTGCGGCGCGGCGAGGCCGCGCTGTTCGCCCTGCTCACGCTGGCGTCGGCGCCGCTGCGGGTGGTGCTCGCGGTGCTGTTCGGCCCGGTCGTCCCGGTCGCCGCGACCCCGGGCCGGGCCCGGCGCGGCGGCGCGGCGGCGGACCCGGCCACGGATCAGGTTCTGCTCCGGCACGCGGTGACCCGGCGCGGGCCGCCGGTGGAGTACGCGCTCGCCTGCTGATCCCGCCCACCGGGTGCCGGATCGGCGGTGGCGCGCGTCCGCCTTCCCGTCGTCCCCACCGGTACCGCGGGGTGCCCTCGTGCGCCCGCGGCCGGATCATCCATGGAGCAGACATCCCATGACCATGTCCACCACGCGTCGCCGCCTGTCCGTGATCGCGGCCTCGGCCGGCGCCGGCGTACTGCTGTTCGCCGGCTCCGCCGCCGCGCACGTGAGCGTGCAGCCGGGCACCGCCGACCAGGGCTCGTACGCCAAGGTCGCCTTCCGGGTCCCCAACGAGCGCGACGACGCGGGGACCACCAAGCTCGAGGTCACCCTGCCCACCGACAAGCCACTCACCTCGGTGCAGACCCGGGCGATGCCGGGCTGGAAGGCCGAGGTCGAGAAGACGAAGCTGACCACCCCGATCGACAACCACGGCAAGCCGCTCACCGAGGTGGTCTCCAAGATCACCTGGACCGCGGACGCCGGCACCCGGGTCAACCCGGGCACGTTCGAGGACTTCGAGGTGTCCATGGGCAAGCTGCCCACCGACACCGACAAGCTGGTGTTCAAGGCGGTGCAGACCTACGACAGCGGTGAGGTCGTGCGCTGGATCGACCTGGCGGGCGCCGACGGCAAGGAGCCGCAGTACCCGGCGCCGGTGCTCAAGCTCGCCGCCAAGACCGGCGCCGCCGCGCCCGCCTCGGCCCCGGCGACCAAGCCCGCCGACGGCAAGGCGAGCGTCGCCGCGGTCGCCGAGGACGACGGTGACGACTCCACCGCGCGCACCCTGGGCGTGGTCGGCATCGTGGTCGGCGTGCTCGGCCTGGGCGCCGGTGTGTTCGCCGTCCTGCGCGCGTCGCGGCGCCCCGGCTCGGCCTGATCCTCGCGGTCCCGCCGCGGACCGCGGTCGCCACCGCGGTCCGCGGCGGAGAAATCCCGGCCCGGGTCGCCCGCACGGATGTGCTCCGTGCCCGCGACCCGGGCCACCGGGCCCGCGCCGACGCCGGACGCGTCCGGCACGAGCCCCCGGCAGCAACGACCTGGAGAACGATGAGCAACGCAAGCAAGTCCCTCGGCCGGGGTCGCCGCACCGGTCTTCGCCTCGCCGCCCTGGCCGCGACCGGGCTGCTGCTCGCCACGGGCTGCAACGACTCCGGCAAGAGCGACAGCGCCGCCCCGGTGAAGGTGCGCGAGAGCAAGTCCAAGTACAAGGGCATCGCGGTCGACCCGCCGTGGACCAAGCCCGAACTCACGCTGACCGACACCTCGGGACAGCCGTACGACTTCCGGGCCAAGACGGCCGGGCGCACCACCCTGCTCTACTTCGGATACACGCACTGCCCGGACGCGTGCCCCACCGTGATGGGCGACATCGTGCGCGCGCTCGGCAAGTTGCCCCCGCAGGACCGGGCCACGGTCGACGTGGTGTTCGTGACCACCGACCCGGAGCGGGACACCCAGGCGGCCCTGCGCGAATGGCTCGACTCGCTGGACAAGTCGTTCGTCGGGCTGACCGGCCCGTTCGACAAGATCCAGGCCGCGGCCCGCCAGGTCGGGGTCTCCATCGAACCGGCGACCACCGGCCCCGACGGCAAGGTCGTCAGCACCCACGGCACCCAGGTGATCGCGTTCGGCCCGGACAACCAGGGCCCGGTCATGTACAGCGCGAGCAGCGGGCTGACCCCGGACGGCACGCCGAACGGCAACTCGTCCGACGACTTCGCGCACGACCTGCCCCTGCTGATCCACCCCGAGGACACCAAGAAGTGAAGCTCTTCCCCCTCCCCCGCAAGGCCGTCCCGCTCGCGGTCGGCGGTGTGCTGGCGCTCGGGATCGGCGGCGTGCTGGTGGCCTGCGCCGACTCCGGCTCCTCCTCGTCGAGCAAGACGGACGACCGCAAGACCGCCGCGGGCGCCGCCCAGGGCGCGCCCCGGCTGCGCATCGTCGACCCGTACATCCCGCAACCCTCCTCGGCGGACGTCGCCGCGGGCTACCTGATCGTGCAGAACGACGGCGACACGGCCGATCGCCTGCTCTCGGTGGCCAGCCCGCTCTCCGGCGAGGTGATGCTGCACCAAACCAGCGGGAACTCGATGCGGCACGTGCCGGGCCTGGACGTGCCCGCGCACGGCAAGGGCGTCCTGGCCCGCGGCGGCAACCACATCATGTTCATGAATCCGAACACCTCCGTGAAGAAGGGCGACACCGTGCCGCTCACGCTCACGTTCCAACACACCGGACCGGTCACCGTTCAGGTGCCGGTGCTCGGGGTGACCGAACGGCCCGGCGACGCGCCGGCCCCGGGTGCGTCCGCGCCGGGCGCGTCCGAGGCCGGCCCGCCCGCTTCGGCGACGGGTACGCCCGCGGAAGACCACACGGGTCATGCGGGCCACTGACCCGGCCGGGCGGCCCGTCCCGGCGTCGGCCCCGCCCCCGGAGCGTGGCGGGGGCGGCCGGCGGGTGCTCGCGTGGGTGCTCGCGCTGCCCGTGCTGCTCGCCGCGCTCGTGCTCGGCGGCGCCGGGGCCGCGTCGGCGCACGCCGTCCTGGAGTCGTCCAACCCGGCGTCCGGGTCGACCCTGAGCGCCGCGCCCGCCTCGGTCACGCTGAGGTTCAGCGAGGGCGTGGAGATCGGGCTCGGCGGGGTCAAGGTGTTCGACCCGAGCGGCACCCGGGTGGACAACAACCAGACCAAGCACGGCCCCGACGGCGACACCACCGTGGTCGCCCCGCTCCGGGGCGGCCTGCCGACCGGCACCTTCACCGTCGCCTGGCGCGCGGTCTCGGCCGACTCGCACCCGATCTCCGGCGCGTTCACGTTCAATATCGGTCAGGCCTCGGGCGGGGTGAACGTCGGCGATCTGACCGACGACGGCTCCACCGCGACCGACGTGCTGGAGCGGGCCGCCACCGGGGTCGCGTACCTGTCCTTCGCGGTGCTCGGCGGCGCGGTGTTGTTCCTGCTGATCGCCCGGCCCGCCGCGATGGGTCGGTTCCGGGTCTGGCTGCTCGTGTCCGGCGCGTGGGGTGGGCTGCTGCTGTCCTCGCTCGCGGTGCTGATGCTGCACGGCCCCAACGCCTCCGGCCTTGGACTGTCGTCGGCGTTCGACGCGGATGTGTTGCGCGCCACCCTGGACACCAAGCTGGGCAAGGCGATCGCGGCGCGGGTGTTGCTCCTGGGCGCCGCCGGCGCGTTGCTCGGCTGGTTGATCGCCTCGCTCGCGGACGCCTCCTGGCGCACCCGGCGGATCGTCGTCGGCGGCTGGGCGGTGTTGTGCACCGCGATCGCGATCACCTGGCCGATCGCCGACCACGCGTCGGTGGGCCGTCAGGTGGAACCGGCGATGGCCGCGGCCGTCGTGCACCTGCTGGCGATGTCCACCTGGCTGGGTGGGTTGGCGATGGTGGTCACGCTGGTGGTGCGACCGGGCGATCCGGCGCCGGGCACCGGGCTCGACGTGCCCTCGGTACGGGTCTTCTCCCGGACCGCGTTCGTATCGGTGTGCGCGCTCGTGGCCACCGGGTTGTACGCGGCCTGGCGGCAGGTGGGTTCGTTCGCCGCGCTGTTCGACACCACGTTCGGCCTGCTCCTGGTGTTCAAGGTCGACCTGGTGCTGCTGATGCTGGCCGGTGCCTGGGTCTCCCGGCGCTGGCTGATGCGGCACATCGAGGCGACGGCCGGCCGATCCCCGATCGGCAAGGGCGCGGCGGGCGGCCCGAAGTGGGCGGTGTTGCGCAAGGCGGTGGTGATCGAGGCCGCGCTGGCCATCGCCGTGCTCGGGGTCACCACGGTGCTCACGGACACCGAACCGGGCCGCACCGCGCACGAGCGCAAGCAGGTGGAGGCGGCGGGGCCGGTCAGCCGCAGTGTCCCGTTCGACGCCGGCGGTGCGGCGGGCAAGGGCAAGCTCGACATCACCGTCGACCCGGCCCGGGTCGGTCCCAACGAGTTGCACATCTACCTCGCCGACCCGATCGGACGGATCCGCGAGGTCGAGGAGTTGACCGTGTCGATGGCGCTGCCGGGCAAGGGCGTCGACGGCGCCGACGTCCAGGTGCGCCGGGGCGGTCCCGGGCACTGGCTGGGCGATCTGTCCATGCCGATGGCCGGTCGCTGGGAGTTGTCGTTCGCGATCCGTACCTCCGATGTCGACCGGATCACCGTGACGGTGCCCGTGGAGGTCAGGTGAGGCACGTACGCCGGATCCTGCTGCTGTGCGTCGGGGTGTTGCTCTGCCTGGCGCCGGCCGGCAGCGCGGTGGCGCAGGAGTTGTCCGGCCAGGGGCCGAGCAACTTCCACACCGTGATGACCTCGCCGAGCGATCTCGCGCCGGGCCTGACGGTGCGGGTGATCGAGAACGGCGCGCGCATGCAGGTGCGCAACACCGGTCCGCGGGACGTGATCGTGCTCGGCTACATGAGCGAGCCGTTCCTGCGGATCGGCCCCGACGGGGTGTTCGAGAACCGCCAGTCCCCGGCCGTGCCGCTCAGCAGCGAGCGGTGGGGCTCGGTCGACGAGAAGTCGAACCTGCAACCGACCGGCGCGCCGCAGTGGCATCGGATCTCCACCGAGCCGGTCGCGCGCTGGTACGACCAGCGGGTGCACTGGATCGTGCAGCAGCGGTTGCCACCGCGGGTGATGGCCGATCCGGACCGGGCGCAGAAGGTGCAGTCCTGGACCGTGCCGATGCGGATCGGCGACCGCGAGGTGGCCGCGACCGGCGAGTTGCGCTGGGTGCCGGGGCCGAGTCCGTGGCCGGGCATCGTCGGCTCGGTCGGACTCGCGGCGCTGGTGTTCGCGGCGGCGTGGCTGCCGCCGGTCCGGCGCCGGGCCCTGCTCGGCTACGGCCTGCTCGCGGGGGTGGTGGCGGCGGCGAGCGTGCTGCACCTGGCCCTGGTCGCGGGCGCTCGGGCGGGCGGGGCGGGGCCGTGGGCGACCGCCTTCCTCGACGGCAACCTGCTGCAACTGTTGTCGAGCGCGGTGGCGTTCGTGGGCGCGGTGCTGCTGGTGCGGCGCCGGATGGGCGGGGCGTGGTTGGCCGCGCCGGCGCTCGGTGTGCTGGCGTTGCGGGTGGCCGGCTACGACCTGCCGGTGTTGTGGCGCTCGTCGTCGCCGTTCGTGGGCGGCATCGGGCTCGATCGCACGCTGACCGTGCTGGTCCTGGGCGCCGGGCTCGGCACGGCGCTGGCCCTGGTCGTGGTGGTGCGGCGCGGATCGCACCCGGCGGCGCCGGCGGGCGCGGGGGCGCCGGTCGACTCCGTCGAGTCGGCCGAATCGGCCGTGGCGACGACGAACGTGTCCGACGCGCCGGTCGGTGCGCGCGGCGCGGTGGAAGACGTGGTGGAACCTGTGAGGGACGACGTGATGAGCAGCCCCCGAAATCGAACGAGCGATTCCTCCGAGCGAGCGAGCACCGGCGCGGACGTCTCGCGGCGTCGCTTCGTCGGTGTCGCGAGCGCGGCCGGCGCGGGCGGCCTGGTGGTCGGCGCGACCGGCGGCGCGGTGGCGTTCGCGGGCGAGTCCGGCGACGACGGCGGCCCGGCGATGACCCGGCTCGGTGCCACCGTGGTGCCGTTTCACGGGAAACATCAGGCCGGCATCACCACCCCGGCCCAGGCCAAGGCGGTCTTCCTGGCCTGGGACCTGGAGCCGGGCGCGGACCGGGCCGCGGTCGCCGCGCTGATGCGGCGCTGGTCGGACACCGCCGTGCGGATCACCGCCGGCCAGTCGGCGCCGGGCGACGACCAGGTCGCGGCGGACGCCGGAGCCTGCTCGTTGACCGTCACCTTCGGGTTCGGCGCGGGCCTGTTCGACAAGCTGGGCCTCGCCGCCCGACGACCCGCGGCGCTCAAGCCGCTGCCGCCGTTCCCCGACGACGCGTTGGATCCGGCCCGCGGCGACGGCGACCTGTTCGTCCAGGTGTGCGCGGACGACGGCTTGGTCGCCTTCGGCGCGGTGCGCGCGTTGCAGAAGCAGGCCAAGGGTGTGGCCCGGGTCCGCTGGCAGATGAACGGCTTCGCCCGCTCGCCCGGCGCCACGGCCAAGCCGATGACGCACCGGAACCTGATGGGGCAGATCGACGGCAGCAACAACCCCAAGCAGTCCGACCCGAAGTTCGACGAGAAGGTCTTCGTCGGCGCCGCCGGGACCGAGCAGAGCTGGCTGGTCGACGGCTCCTACGTGGTCTTCCGCCGGATCCGGATGTTGCTGGACGCCTGGGACGGCATCGACAAGGCCCATCAGGAGCGGGTGATCGGCCGGAGCAAGGACACCGGTGCGCCGCTGACCGGCGGCGGCGAGCACAGCGCGGCGGACTTCGGCAAGCGTGGTCCCGACGGCGAGTTGGTGATCACCGCCAACGCCCACATGCGCGTGGCGGCGCCGGAGTTCAACCGGGGAGCGACGATGCTCCGCCGCGGCTACTCCTACCACGACGGCTTCGGCACCGACGGCGCACCGGACGCGGGGCTGCTGTTCGTCGCGTGGCAGCACGACCCGGACGACGGCTTCGTACCGATCCAGCGCAAACTGGCCCGCGGCGACGCGCTGTCCCCGTTCCTGCGGCACGAGGCGAGTGCGATCTTCGTCGTCCCGCCGGGGTGCGCCCCGGGCGGATACGTCGGTCAATCCCTGTTGGAGGGCTGATGCCCAGGCGTGCGGAACCGATGGCGAGGCGGCGTCGCCGGTGGGTCGGGGCGCTCGCCCTGCCGTTCCTGCTCGCCGGCTGCGGGAGTTGGGGCGCGGAGGGCGGACCGGGCTCCTACATGAGCGAGGCCGAGGCGACCGCCGCCGCGTCCGAGGGTGTCGCGGCGCTGGGCGCCGACGGTGTGCAGCGGATCGTCTTGCGGGTGGACGACAAGCTGCGCTTCTCGCCGTCGGTGATCCGGGCCCGGACCGGGCCGCTGGTGATCACCCTCGCGGACACCGGGATCACCCCGCATCAGATGATCCTGCCCGGCGGTGCGCCGGTCGCGCCGTCGGAGGGCGGCACGTCGCAGGACATCAAGCTGAGCTTCGGCAAGGCGGGTTCGTACACCTTCAACTGCATGTATCACGTGGGCAGCGGCATGGCGGGCACGATCGAGATCACCGAGTAGCCGCATCGCGCCCACGGATGGGCCGTTTCGCGACGCCGCGGCCGGGTGGTCCGACCGCGGCGCTGCGCGGGCGCGGGTCGACGTCAGGGGATCAGCACGATCTTGCCGGTGGTGCGGCCCGCCTCGGCCGTCTCGTGCGCCTTGACCACCTCGTCCAGCGGGAAGGTCTCGGCGACGATCGTGCGCAGCTCGCCCGCCTCCGCGAGCTCCGCCAGCAGGGCCAGCCGGGTGGGGTTCGGGTCCAGGTCGACCGTGATGCCCCGGACGCCGGCCGCCTCGGCCTTGGCCGCGGTGGCGTCGGCCGCGGGTGGGTTGGTGATGTTGAGCAGGATGCCGCCGGGCCGCAGCGTGGCCAGCGAGCGGTCCTCGTACTCGCCGCCGATCAGGTCCAGGACCACGTCCACGTCGCGTACGGCGGTGCCGAAGTCGACGGTGGTGTAGTCCACGACCTCGTCCGCGCCCAGCTCGCTCAGCAGGGCGTGCTTGGCCGCGCTCGCGGTGCCGATCACGTACGCGCCGCGCGACTTGGCGATCTGTACCGCCAGGTGCCCGACGCCGCCCGCCGCCGCGTGGATCAGCACCCGCCGACCGGGACCCACCTGCGCGACCTCGACCAGGGCCTGCCAGGCGATCGAGCCGGACAGCGGCAGAGCCGCGGCGTGCTCGTGGTCGAGGGTGCTCGGCTTCCGCGCGAACGAGCGCTCCGAGGCCACCACGAACTCCGCGTAGCCGCCGGCGAGATGCGGGAAGTCGGGGATGCCGTACACCTCGTCGCCCACCGCCAGGCGCGAGACGCCCGCGCCGACCGCGGCGACCACGCCCGATACGTCCCAGCCGAGCGTGAACGGCGGCACCAGCCACATTCCGCCGGCCCGGATCTTGGTATCGATGGGGTTGACCCCCGCGGCGCGCACTTCGACCAGTACCTCGCCGGATCCGGGCGCGGGTATCCCGGTCTCGATCACACGCAGGACCTCGGGTCCGCCGAGCGTGTCCTGGTGTGCCTTGCGCATCTTCGCCGTCGTGTCGATCGTGTTCGTCGTCATGCGGCAAGCATCGACGTGGCGGTCACCATTGTGAAGAAGGCACCTTCCTGGTACCTGGGTACCTTATGCATACCCCTCCCGACCTGCGCCCCTTCGGTGGTGCCGACGTCTACCTCAGCGACTGCGCCTCGCGCGCCGTACTCGACCTGATCGCGAACAAGTGGGTCGCACTGGTGGTCGGAGCCCTCCACCCGCAAACCCTGCGCTACGCGGAGCTGCGCCGGAGGCTCGGCGGGATCACCAAGAAGATGCTCACCCAGACCCTGCGGGACCTGGAACGGCACGGCCTGGTCCGCCGCACGGTCTATGCCACGGTGCCGCCGCAGGTCGAATACTCGCTCACCGAACTCGGGACCAGTGTGAGCGGCCTGATGGCGGAGATCCGCAACTGGTCCGAGAGCCACATCGACGAGATCGCGGCGGCGAAGCTGGCCTACGCGGAGGCGGAGGCACACCGGGTCGAGGCGCTCTGAGCCGACATACGCCGAGGATCCCCCCGCCGCGACCGATGGCGGGGGGATCCTCGGCTCGGGGCCGGTCGCTAGCGCTTGGGCGTCCTGGCCCGGCGTACGTTCACCTCGGACTCGACCGGCTTCGCGAGCACACCGCCGACCAGGCGCGACAACGCGGACAGGAACATCGCGCGTTCGTCCTCGGGCAGCGTGCCCAGCACCTCGTCGTGCACGCCGTCGACGATCCCGCGCCCGGCCCGGATCAGGTCGCGGCCGGCGTCGGTCACCACGATGATCCGCGCCCGGCGGTCGCTCGGCGCGGGCCGTCGCTCGGCGAGCCCGGCCCGCTCCAATTCGTCCATCGTGACCACCATCGTGGTCTTGTCCAGGTCGGACAGCTCGGCCACCTGTGCCTGGGTCAGGTCGCGGTCCACCGCGTGGACGAGCACGCAGTAGTTGCGCGGCGAGACGTCGATGGCCGCGAGGGCCGCCGCCAGCCGGGTGTTCAACACATGCCCGGCGTGCACGACCATGCCGGTCACATCCAGGACGGTGGGGGCAAGGGGCTCGGTGGTCATGCGATCAGCGTAACAAGATAGGTAAGCCGACAGATTGTTTCGTAATAGATCTCTCGTCTCAGCGTCCCAGCGCCTGGAACCGCCGTACCGCGAGGGGGAGGAAGATCGCGGTGATCACCAGCGGCCAGAGCATCGCCATCGGCAGCGCGTGCGTCTCGATCCAACCGCCGCCGTGCGGGGCCGGTTCGCCGAACAGGTCCCGGATCGTGTTCGCCGTGGACGAGACCGGATTCCACATCGCCACCGTGCCCAGCCACTGCGGCATCATCGACGGCGGGGTGAAGACGCTGGAGACGATGCCGAACGGCAGGGCGATCGCGAACAGGCTGCCCGCCGCCTCCGCGTTCGGCACCAGCAGTCCCAGGTACACCCCGACCCAGGTCAGCGCGAAGCGCAGGAGCAGGAGCAGCGCGAACGCGGCCAGGATCCGCGGCACGCCGCCGTGCGGTCGCCACCCGACCACGAGCGCGATCGACGCCAGGACCGCGAGGTCGAGACTCGCCCCGAGCACGTCGGCCACACCGCGCCCGCTGACCACCGCCGAGGGGGCCATCGGCATCGAGCGATAGCGGTCCATCACCCCGAGCTGTCGGGTGAAGGCGACGATCGTCGCGGTGTTCATGAACCCCTGCGCCATGGTCATCGCGAACATCCCCGGCAGCGCGTAGTCCTTGTAGTCGACGCTCCCGCCCACGTTCATGGCGCTGCCGAAGACGTACACGAACAGCAGCACGGACACGATCGGAAAGCCCAACTGCCAGGCGAGCATGCTCGGTTGGCGGGCCGTGTGGACGATTTCGTTGCGGACCACGGTCAGGCAGTCCGCGATCGCCCAGTAGAGCCGACGCTCGGGGGCCTCGGCGGGTGCGGTCGCGGCGCTCACCGGCGCGCCACCTCCTTCCCGGACGGCGCGGACGGATCGGATGGGTCGGATGGGTCGGATGGGTCGCCCGGACCCGAGGGATCGGGCCGCGCGGGCGTGGTCGGATCCGGGTCGTCCTCGTGTGCCCGGTGCCCGGTCAGGCGCAGGAAGACCTCGTCCAGGGTCGGTCGGCGTACACCGATGTCCTCGATCGTGATGCCCTCCTCCCGACATACCCGCGCGACATGCGTCAGCGCCGCGACCCGGTCCCCCACCGGGGCGGTCACCCGCCGCTCCTCGGCGTCGACCAGCGGCTCGCCGCCGGCCTCGGTGACCAGGGCCAGCACCCGCAGCGCGGGTTGCAGGTGCTCGGCCTCGCGGACCACGATCTCGATGCGGTCGCCGCCCAGTTCGCGCTTGAGCCGCTCCGGGGTGTCGTCGGCGATCTTGCGTCCCCGGTCCAACACCGCGATGCGGTCCGCGAGTTTGTCCGCCTCGTCCAGGTACTGCGTGGTCAGCAGCACGGCGGTACCGCCCGCGAGCAGCGAACGCACCGCCTCCCAGACCTCGTTGCGGGCGCGCGGGTCCAGCCCGGTGGTCGGTTCGTCGAGGAAGAGCACGGTCGGCGCGAGGATCATGCTCGCGGCCAGGTCGAGCCGTCGGCGCATGCCGCCGCTGTACTGCTTGACGCCCCGATCGGCGGCCTCGACCAAGTCGAACCGTTCGAGCAGTTCGTCCGCGCGGCGGGCGGCGCGGCGCTTGTCCAGGTGGAACAGGCGGCCGAACAGGATCAGGTTGCGCCGCCCGGTCACCGCCTCGTCCAACGCCGCGTTCTGGCCGACCAGGCCGATGTGCCGGCGCACTCGCCTGGGGTCCGCGATCACGTCGTGCCCGGCGACCAGCGCGCGACCGCCGTCCGGGCGCAGCAGGGTGGACAGGATCCGGACCGCCGTGGTCTTGCCGGCGCCGTTGGGGCCGAGCAGCCCCTGAACCGTGCCCGGGGCCACGGTGAGATCGAAATCGTCGAGGGCGCGCTTGGCGCCGTACCGCTTCGTCAGGCCCTCGGCGAGGACCGCGTGACTCGTCGTTTCCATCAGCCTCCTTCAACCGAGTACACCGTACCCGACTCGCGTACACAGTACCCAGTTTTAAAACGGCCGATGTGCCGCGAGCCCGTACGCCGATCCGGGCCGGTGCGGGCGGGGGGCTCCTACGATGGGAGGCACCATGACGAGCACCGACCACACCGGCAGCGGCGACCTGGCCCGCAGTCTCGAACTGATGTGGGGCCTGGACCGGAAGCCGACCCGAGGCCCCAAGCCGGCGCTGACCCTGGACCGGATCGTCGCGGCGGGCATCGCCGTCGCCGACGCCGAGGGGCTGGACGCGTTGTCCATGCGGCGGGTGGCCGCCGAGGTCGGGGCGGGCACGATGTCGCTCTACCGCTATGTGCCCGGCAAGGCCGAACTGCTCGACCTGATGGTCGACAAGGTCAACAGCCCCGGCGAAACCGAGTTCCCGCCCGGACTCGGCTGGCGCGGCGCGCTGGAGCAGGTCGCGCGCGGGATCTGGCAGATGTACAACCGGCATCCGTGGCTGCTCAACGTCGACCAGGCACGGCCGGTGCTCGGCCCGAACTCGCTCCGGGCCCTGGAACTCACCCTCGCCGCGATCGGCGACGCGGCGCTGAGCGACCGGGAGAAGATGACCGTCCTGACGATCATCGACGGCGGCTACGTCAGCGGCATGGCCCGCACCCACTTCAACGCCAAACACGCGGCGCAGCGCACCGGGGTGAGCGACGAACAATTCTGGGCGGCCCAGGCCCCGATCCTGAACGCGGCCATGACGAGCGGGAACTACCCGGAGTTGGCCGCGCTGTCCCAGGACAGCTTCACCGCGGACGGCGAGGGGGAGTTCGAGTTCGGCCTGCGCCTGCTTCTGGACGGCCTGGAGGCATTCCTCGAGCGCCGGACCTGACCCGGGAGGGTGGCCACTGCCAGGAACGGTTGTGGGCCGGGCCCGCCGGCGTCATCATCGGTGCTCGGCCACGGGGGTCGGGGACGGCGGGGATCATGGACGAGACACCGGCGCGGCGGCGAACCGCGCTCCGAGTGGCGCTCGGGTGCGGAATCGGGGCGATCGCGCTGACGCTCGCACCGGTCGGGGTGGGCGGATCGGCGGCGTCGGCGGCCGACGGGCCCTCGGTGAGCGGGCCGACCGGGGAGGTGCGACCGGGGGACACGGTGACGATCCGGGGTTCGGGGCTGACCGGCTGCCCCACGAACACGGTGGATGTGTACCTCGCGTCGGTGAACGGCGGCAGTTCCGGCGAGTACGACGACCTGCTCGCCGCGGGACTGCCGGTGGACGCGGCGCACGGGAACTCGATCGCCTTCCGGCACGCCGTACCCGCCCCGGTCTACAGCTCGAACGGAGCGACGGGGCAGAACGTCCCGGCGGTGAACCGGATCGTGGTGCGCTGCCCGGGCCGGGAGGACAACCTCGCGCAGACGCCGATCGAGATCAACGCGTTCCGCAAGGAGGAGACCGCGAGCCCGCCGGCCGACCTGCGCACCCGGCGCATCCTCGTGGAGCCCGCAACGGCGTTGCCGGGCACCGAGGTCACGCTGTGGACGAACCTGCGCTGTGGACGGGCGAACGCGGACGACGACGCCGAGGTGAGGTGGGACGGGCACTTCCTCGCCAAGCTCAGCATCTTCGACCCCGCCGGCACCTCGTATCGCTTCATCGTGCCCGAGGGTCCGGCGCGCGGACCGCGGCCGATCACCGTGAGCTGCTTCGCCCAGGGCGCCGGGATGCCGGACAACGGGGTCACGCTGCGGACCGAATTCCAGGTTCCCGAACCGAAGTTGACCGTGACGCCCGCGCAGGCGACGGCGGGTCGGCCGCTGCGGGTCGAGGGCAGCGGGTTCGTCGGGTGTGCCCGGCCGGTCGACGGCGGGGCCGGGGCGCTGACCGTGCGGCACGGCCGGAACGAGTTCGGGCGGGTGCCGGTGGCGGCCGACGGGCGGTTCGCGGGCGAGGTCACCGTGCCGAGCGGACCGGCGGACGGCGAGGGCGCGTTGACGGTCGCCTGTGTGGGTGGGGCCGGCTACGACGGCGACGTGTCGGTGCGGCTCGCGGTGATGGCCGCGACGAAGGACGCGGAGCCGGCGGGGGATCGTTCGGAGGCGGCGGTGAACCTGCCGAGTCCGGCCGATCTGTTCGACGAGCCCCGGCCGGTGCTCGTGGCGGGCGCGACCGCGCTGGCGGCGCTGCCGGTGCTGGGCTTCTCGGCGGAGTTGTTCAACCGCACGTGGGCGGAGAACCGGCTGCGGATCCGACGCCGACTGCGGCCGGGGGCGGCCCGACCACGATCGCAGCCCCGGGTGCCCGAGTTGCAGGTGCTGGCCTTCGTCGTGCTCTCGGCGGCCACGTGTGTGGCGGTGGAGCCCGGCACGGGCTGGAACGCCGGGACCGGTGCGCTGGCCCTGGCGCTGGTGGCGGCGGTGCCACTCGGGGTGTTGGTGTACGAGGGCCCGGCCGAGGCGTATCGGCGCCGGGTCTCGCGCATCCGGGCCCTGCCGCATCTGGTGCCGGGGGCGCTGGTCGTCGCCGTGCTCCTCGCGGCGGCGTCGCGACTGCTCGACCTGGCCCCGGGCTATGTGTACGGCCTGTTCCTGGCCTTCACCTCGGCGGGACTGCGCCGACTGTCGCCGGCCGACGAGGGCCGCGCGATCGCCCTCGGCTCGTGGTCGCTGGCCGGCCTCGCGGTGGTCTCGTGGGTGTGGCGCATCCCGGTCACCCACGTCCTGAACGACTCCGACGGCGCGCCCTTCGGGTGGGTCCTCGCGGAGGACCTGCTCACCCAGTGCTTCGTGGCCTCGGTGGTCGGCCTGGTCTTCGGCCTGCTCCCGATGCGCTTCATGGACGGCCACGCGCTGTGGCGGTGGAACCGCTGGGCCTGGGCGGCGATCTACGTGGCGGCCCTGTTCCTGTTCACGCTGACCCTGCTCGACCCCACGGGCGTCGCGGGCGGGACCACCCGGACCATGTGGCTGCGCTCGATGTACCTCTTCGCCGGGGCGGCCGTGCTGTCCGTGCTCTTCTGGGCGACCTTCCGCCTGCGGCCGGCTCGGCCGCCGGTGACGCCCTGACCCGTCACGGACGCACTCCCCACAGGAGTCGGACGGCCGTGTAGTTCCCGACGACGATCGCGGCCTGGTTGTCCAGGGCGGTCGGCCGGCGGGTGGACCAGTATTCGCTGTGCCCCTCGGCGCCGTCGGTCGTGAAGCGGTTGGCGCCGAACCCCGCGTCGTCCGGGGTGATCCCCCGGGGGCTGCCGTCCACGGTGGGGGCGTGCGCTCCGAAGCCGAGGGCGACGACCATGTCGTCGTGCGCGGCGCCCACCCAGACGTGCCGCGGATCGAGGTCGAGATCCGCGGCACGGGTCGCGTGCATCCCGGGACTGCCGACGACGATCACATCCTTCGCGAACAGTCCTTCGTCGCGCCGTGCGGCCTGCCCGAGCACGACCGAGCCGTAGCTGTGGCCGATCACCGTCAGATGCCGGTTCGTCTCGATCCCCTGGGCCACCCCGACGCCGCGCAGGAACGTCGCGAGGGCCGGCGCGGCGGTGTCGGCGTACGACGTGGTCGTCGCGTGGACCAGGGTGTCCGGCGCGTCGTAGCCGACCCACGTGATCGCCGAGACCTCGCCGGGGTCGGTCAGCCGACCGGCCGCCTGCCACAGGCTCCGCATCCGGGCGACGTCCGAGCCGATGTGCGCCAGGCGCGCGCCGGTGCCGGGGACGTACACGGCGGTGTGCGCGGCCCGGTCGGGGTTGCCGATGGCCACGATCGCCCGGCCGTCGCCCCGGGCGTCGAAGCCCATCAGGAACAGGTCGGCGGCGGAGCCGAGGACGGCCTCCAAAGACCCGATCGCGGCCAGGCGGCCCTTGAGTTCGGTGACCCGAAATCGCCGCCGGGCGTCGTCGACCCGGCCCGCCGCGTCCCGCTCGGCCCGGGCCGTCGCGAGTTCGGCGGTCACGGCGGCCTTCGCCTCGGCCAGCGCGACCCGGTTGGCCCGGTCCCGCACCTCCGTCGGCAGCCCGTCCGTCGCACCGAGCAGCGCCGGGTAGGCGGCCTGGTACCGGGCCCGGTCCGTCGCGCTCAGCCCCGCCCACCAGCGGGCCGCGGCGGCCGGATCGCCCTTCGGGATCGCACCGGGGCGCAACCCCGCCAACGCCGTCACGGCCACCCGGTCGGCGGCGGTGTCCGCCCAGTCGGCCGCCGGGGTCGGATACAACCGGGCCAGCGCCCGCGCACAACGGTCGTCGATCTCGGCCGCCCGCCGAACCGGCTCGGCCAGGCGCCGCTCGACCGTCGCCGCATCGGCCCCCCGGCCCGAGTCGGCCGGCCGGACCCGCCCGTCCTCGGACACGGTGAACCCGGCGCTCGCCGCCTCCGCCACGCCGACCCGCACCTCACGCTGGGCGGCCCGCAGCTGCTCGGCGGCCGTGTCCAGGACGGTCAGCACACACCGGGCCTCCTGCGCCGCCACCGCGACCTGCTCGCCCCGCACGGCCACCGCCCGCGCCGCCGCGTCGGCATCCGCGCCGGTCCAGTGCGAGGCGCGCAACGGGCCGGCCACACCGGTCGTCGCCCGCCCGGCCAACGCGTCCAACCCGGCGGCCAGTTCGGCCCACTCGGCCACCACCCGATCCAGCCCGCCCAGGGCCGCGTCCCGCAGGCCGGACACCGTCACCATCGGCGCCCGCCCTCGGCGAACACCCCGGCCGCCGCCCGATCGGCCCGATCATGCGCGTCGGCGTCGGCCACGAGAAGGTCGCCCATCCCGGCATACCCGTCGGCAAGCGCCCGCACATGCGCCACCCACGCGGCCGTCACCGCCTCGACCGCCGCCACGATCGCCAACCCCGGACACCCGGCGACCACCCCATCGGGCCCACCGGCAGCCCGCCGCAACCCCTCCGCCACGTCACGGGCCACCCCGGCCCCCTGCCGCAGAGCCCCGGTGTCCACCCGAATCCGCCCTGAGGCACCCCCGCCACCCTCGCTGCCACCAGCCAAGACCCCTCCCCGTGGTCGCCTGGTCACGCACCGAGATCAAACGATAGCCACAGGAAGCCCTCATCGGACCACCGGATCCCTCGAATCCCCGGAGAGCGAACAAGCCCGCCAACCAACGCGTGACCGAACCTCGCCCTGCTCGTTCATACGTATGGGCGAACGCAATCAGCCGTTCGGGGGACACGGGTGAATCGACCGAGCAAGGACGAAGGCAACCGTGCGAGCACAGCGCGGCGACCGCACAAAGTTCTCGAAACTGCAGGTCAGACGAATACCCTGTCAAATCCGTACGGAATTTATCAGGACAAACAGCACATCACCAGAGGCGAGGGAGCCAGCATGAGCCACGAGAACATCATCGAGGTTTTCGCCTACGGACCGGAGAGCCAGGTACGCGTCGCCGTGATCGACGGTGACCCATGGTTCTGCGCCATCGACGTGTGTGCGGCGCTGAACCACACCAACTCACGGATGGCGGTGGCAAACCTCGACCAAGACGAAAAAACCAGCCTCCGTGTTGAGAAAACCGCAGCTCAGAGGGGTTCCGTAAGCAATCCTTACGGAACCTCCGATCCCGGCGGCAACCCGAACATGACCTTCGTCAGCGAGTCCGGCCTCTACACGCTGATCCTGCGCAGCAACAAGCCCGAAGCCAAGCCCTTCCGCCGCTGGGTGACCCACGACGTCCTCCCCACCATCCGCCGCACCGGCCGCTACACGCCCGCCACCAGCGAAAACATGGACGCCCTCCTCTCCCGCGCCATCGGCTCGATCGCCGATCTCGCCGAGCGCACCGGAGATCTCACCAAGGCCGTCGAGATCAACACCATGGCCGTGGCCCGCCTCACCGCCGGCTTCGAGTCGTGCGCCCCGTTGTCCACAGACACTCGTAACACGACCCCTCCCACCTCGGAAACCCACAGCGATCCCCAGGTTGTCCACAACGATTTCCACAGGGTTATCCACAGGCCCGTGGATTTCCCCACACCCGGCGATCGACGTCGCCTCACCCCCGAGGCCGTGGCCGCCTGCCGGCGTCGGGCCCGGGACGGGGTGTCGGTCTATCGGCTCGCCCGCGAGTACGGAGTGAGCGACTCGACCATGCGCTCGGCGGTGCGCGGGCAGACCTACCGCTACGTGCCCGAGCCGCCCCCGTCCCCCTGACCCGAGGCCGCCCGCACCAGCCGCCCCCGCGCCGCCAACTCGATCGTCACGGCCACCGCGACCGCCTGGACCTGAAGCAGCGCGACCAACACGAACAGCTGCACCGCCCCCGCCTGCAACGGCGTCGCACCCCCGAGCAACATCCCCACGAAGGCCCCCGGCAGGGTCACCAACCCCACCGTCCTGGTCTGGTCCAGGGCCGGGATCAGCGCCCCCGAAGCGGCCGGTCGACAGATCTCCATCGCCGCGTCCCGATCGGTGAAACCCAAGGTCAGAGCGGCTTCCACCTCGCCATGACGCTGTGTCAACTCCTCCAGCGCCCGGCGCCCCGCCAGCACCGTCGCGGTCATCGCGCCGCCGATCAGGATCCCCGCGATCGGGATCAGCACGATGCCCTTCGCCGGCACCAGTCCGCTCGCCCACAGCAGCACCAGGGTCGGCCCCGTCGCCGCCACGATCGGCACCGCCGGCCAGAACAACCGGCGTGTCGCGCTCACCCGCCCGGCCGCGGTCAGCGCCGCGACGGTGTACATCATCACCACGAACAGCGCCGCGAACCCGAGCCGGTCCACCACGTGTGTGATGACGAACGACACCGCCAGCAACTGCACCGTCGCCCGCACCCCGGACAGCACCACCGCCCGCCCGTGGCCGAGCCGGGCCAGTGCGGCCACCGCCGTCGCGACGGCCAGGAGCACCACGGCGACGACCCCCAGGGCCGGTGTCACCGGCAACAACGTCGAGGCGTTTTCCACAGGCCCAGCCTCACCCCCTCGGCGGTACCGCGCAGTGCGAGCGTCCCCATCGCGTCCCCGCGTCCACACCACGGAACGCACGACAGGCACACCGGCTGGCTCAGTACAGTGACGACATGTCCGACGCCCCCACCCCCGCAGCCGCGCCCCGCTGGACCTACCTCGGCCCCTCGGGCACCTTTACCGAGGCCGCCCTGCGCATGCTGCCCGGTGCGGAGCACGCCGAGGCCACGCCGATGGAGTCGGTGCCGGTCGCCCTGGACGCGGTCCGCAGGGGCGACGCCGACGGCGCCGTGGTCGCGCTGGAGAACTCGGTCGAGGGCGCGGTGTCCATCACGCTGGACGAGTTGGCCACCGGCGCGCCGCTGGTGATCACCGCCGAGATCCTGCTGCCGATCGCCTTCGCGCTGCTGGTCCGTCCCGGCACGGCGCTGGACGACATCAAGACCATCTCCAGCCACTCGCACGCCCAGCCGCAGGTGCGCAACTGGCTCGCGGCCAACCTGCCCGACGCGCACTGGTTCTCGTCCGCGTCCAACGCCGACGCCGCGCGCCTGGTCCAGGACGGCCGCTACGACGCGGCGCTGGCCGGCGAGTTCGCGGCCGGCCCGTACGGTCTGGTGCCGCTGGTCACCGACATCCACGACGTCGAGGGCGCGGTCACCCGGTTCGTCCTGGTCGAGCGCCCGGACCGGCCCACCGTGCCCACCGGCGCGGACCGCACCACGGTGGTCGCCTACATCGTCGACGACCACCCCGGCGCGCTCCTGGAGATCCTCCAGGAGTTCGCGGTCCGCGGCGTCAACCTGACCCGGATCGAATCGCGCCCCACCGGGGACGGTCTCGGCCACTACTTCTTCTCGATGGACGCCGAGGGCCACGTCGCCGACGCCCGGGTGGGCGAGGCCCTGATGGGGCTGCGCCGGGTGTGCGCGGCCGTGCGCTTCCTCGGCTCCTACCCGCGCGCCGACCGGGTCCGTCCGCAACTGCGCCGCGGCACCTCCGACGCCGAGTTCGCGAACGCCGCCGAATGGCTCGCACGCGCTCGCGGCGGCGGCGAGATCTGACCCGACCACCCACCGGGGCCGGCTCAGGGGACGCGCACCGTCAGCGCCCCGGGCCGGACCCGGACCGCCAGTCGGGTGCCGGGCCCGATCGGGTCGCCGTCCACCTCGCGCGGCTCGGGGCGATCGGTCTCGATCAGCACCGTACGACCGGTGAAGTGCTCGATCGGGCGCAGCCGTTGCTGCTTGACCGGCACCACGGCCGGTTCCTGGTCGCGCCGCCGGCCTATCACCCGGACCGTGGCGTGCGCCCAGCCGGTCATCCCGTACGGCGCGAACACCACGACGTCGAGCAGCCCGTCGTCCGGCGCGGCCCCGGGCAGCAGTTGCATGCCGGCCTGGAGCGCGCCGACGTTGCCCACCAGCACCATCCGGGCCCGCCGGCGGATCGGCTCGCCGTCGTCCACGGTCAGCGTCACCCGCATCCGCCGGTCGCGCAGGTGCCGGGCACCGGAGACCACATAGGCGGGCCAGCCGACCTTCTTCTTGAGCGCGTCCGGCGCGTCCGCGACCATCGCCGCGTCCAGGCCGATGCCGGCCATCGCGGTGAAGCAGCGGGATTCGGCCTCGCCCGCCCCGGCGTCCGCGTCCCCGCCCGCGTTCGCCTCCACCATGCCCAGGTCGATCCGCCGATCGCGCCCGTGCATGGCCACGTGCAGCGCGTCGGCGATGTCGATCGGCAGCCCGAGGTTGCGGGCGAGCAGGTTCCCGGTGCCGGCCGGGATCACCGCGAGCGGGGTGTCGGTACCGGCCAGCGCGCCCGCGCACTCGCGGATGGTGCCGTCGCCGCCCGCCGCGATCACCAGATCCACGCCCTCGGCCAGCGCCTTCGCGGTCACCCCGGCCCCCGGATCGAGCACCGTGGTCTCCAGCCACAGCGGCTCGGCCCACCCCGTGTCGTGCATGATCCGGTCGATCCGGGTGCGTGATTCGGCCACGTCCAGCTTGATCGGATTGACCACCACGGCCGCTCGCGGCCGCCCGCCGCCGGCCCCCGTCGGCGCCTCGCGACGGGCGCGACGTCCCCGATAACCCCAGATCGACTTCGGCGACAGCAGCGCGCGGTTCATCACGACCAGCACGACGCCCGCGTAGAGCAGCGAGGTCAGCACGTCGCTCGGGTGGTGCATGCCCCGGTACATCCGGCTCCCGGCCACCGCCAGCGGAATCGCGCCGAGCAGCACCCAGACCGACACCACCGCCGCGCGCGGGCGCAACCGGGCCGCCAGCAGCACGGCCAGCCCGCCGTAGAGCGCGAACGCGGCGCCGGTGTGCCCGGACGGGAAGCTCGACGTCGCGGCGGCGTGCTCCAGGCGCGGGACGCCCGGGCGATCGCGCGAGACGAAGAGTTGTACGAGCCAGAACACCAGCGCCTGCCCGGCCACCGCCCCGGCCAGGAAAAGCGGGCCGCGCCAGGAGCGGCCGACGATCCGGATCAGGACCATCGCGACCAGCGTGGTGGCGATGATCACACCGGTGTCGGCCAGCGTGGAGAACACGTGGGTGACGTCGTTCCAGGTCCCCGAGCGGTGCTCGGCGAGGGTGCGCTCCAGGTCGTCCTCGGCGGTGAACGGCCACACGCCGTCGAGCGTCCTGGTGACGAGCAGACCGAGACCCACCATGACGAACGTCAATATGGCGAGGGGCAGGACGATACGGCGCAGGAACCGTCCTGCTTCGGTCAGCATGACCGACATTCTTACCCGGCGACGGATCGTTCAGTTCCGCCCGTGCGGGGAGTCACGGTCGGTTCCGGGGCGAATGTGCGCAATCTCCGGGTCCGGATCGTCGCCGTCGAGCTCCGGCTCCAGGCCCTCGTCGGTGGCGTCCACCGGGCGCAGTCCGGCGTCGCGGCGCCACCACTCGAACACCGCGGAGGTCACCGCGAGCACGATCAGGCCGAGCACCGCGCCGCCCACCACGTCCGTCACGTAGTGCACGCCGAGCGCGACCCGGGTGAAGGCGACGCCCACCGCCGAGCCGATCGCGAGCACCCACGCGAACGGCCGGCAGACCCGGGGGATCAGCGGCAGCAGCGCCAGCAGCAGCACGCCGGGGCCCACCACGCCCGTCAGCGCGTGCCCGGACGGGAAGGACCAGCCGGCGGAGTGGTGCACCGGATGCGGCAGGTCCGGCCGGGCCCGGGTGAAGACGAACTTGAGCAGCGCGCCGAGCAGCCCCGCGACGAGCATGCTCGTCGCGGCCCACACCACCAGCCGCCGCGCGCCGCGCCACCACAACCACCCGCACATGATCGCGACCAGCACCCGGTACACGTTGGGATCCCAGACCCAGTCGGTCAGGAACAGCAGCGTGTGCTGCCAGGCGGGGTGTGCGCGGACCCAGTCGTTGAGGTCGGTCGCGACGTCCCGGTCGAGGTCGAGCAGCGGCGACCACTTGGTCTCCACCAACGCCGCGAGCACCCCGAACGGCAACGCGCCGACGAGCAGGGCGAGCGCGGCCAGGGTCATTCTGAGCCCGAAGCGCCGGTCGGGGTCGAGGCGCCTGCCGACCCAGTCTGGGGAGGAGGTCATTGTTCATTCATAACCCGAATCCGGTCCCGCACGTTCACTTCCTCGGCACAAGTCGTACACGGGACGCCCGGAATCGTCCGGGACCCCGCGGTCGCGAAATCCGTTGGCGGGGCCCCGGTAGGCTTTGCCCGTGATCGACCTGCGACTGCTCCGTGAGGATCCCGACCGTGTCCGCGCTTCGCAGCGTGCCCGCGGCGAGGACGAGACCATCGTCGACGCGCTGCTCGCCGCGGACGAGCTCCGCCGCTCGTCCGGCTCCCGGTTCGACGCGCTGCGCAACGAGCAGAAGTCGATGGGCAAGCAGGTCTCCAAGGCCAAGGGCGACGAGAGGCAGGAGCTGCTGACCCGGGCCCAGACGCTGGCCGCGGAGGTCAAGGCGGCCGACGCCGAGCAGGCCGAGGCCAAGGCGGAGACCGACCGGCTGCTCAAGTCGCTGGCCAACCTCATCGACCCCGACGCACCGGTCGGCGGCGAGGAGGACTTCGTCACGATCGAGGAGATCGGCGCCCGGCGCGACTTCGCGGTCGAGGGCTTCGAGCCGCGCGACCACGTCGAACTCGGGCGCATGCTCAAGGCGATCGACGTCGAGCGGGCCGCGAAGGTGTCCGGCTCGCGCTTCTACTACCTCACCGGCGTCGGCGCGCTGCTCGAACTGGCGCTGGTCAACATGGCCGTCGCACAGGCGACCGAGGCCGGTTTCACGCCGATGCTGACGCCCGCGCTGGTGCGTCCGGCGGCGATGGAGGGCACCGGGTTCCTCGGCCAGGCCGCGGAGAACGTGTTCCACCTGGAGGCCGACGACTACTACCTCGTGGGCACCGCCGAGGTACCGCTCGCGGCGTACCACATGGACGAGATCATCCCGGCCGCCGAACTGCCGCTGCGCTACGCCGGTTTCTCGCCGTGCTTCCGCCGCGAGGCCGGGACGTACGGCAAGGACACGCGCGGCATCATCCGGGTGCACCAGTTCGACAAGGTGGAGATGTTCTCCTTCGTCGCGCCGGAGGAGGCCGAGGCGGAGCACCGCCGCCTGCTCGCGTGGGAGAAGGAGTTCCTGAACCGGCTCGAACTCCCCTACCGGGTGATCGACGTCGCGTCGGGCGACCTCGGCGCCTCCGCCGCGCGCAAGTTCGACATCGAGGCGTGGATCCCGACCCAGGGCAAGTACCGCGAGGTCACGTCCACCTCGAACTGCACCGAGTTCCAGGCCCGCCGGCTCCAGGTGCGGATGCGCGACGAGCAGGGCACCCGTCCGCTCGCCACGCTCAACGGCACGTTGTGCGCGGTGCCCCGCACCATCGTGGCGATCCTGGAGAACCACCAGCGCGAGGACGGCTCGGTGGTCGTCCCCGAGGCGCTGCGGCCCTTCCTCGGCGGTCGTGAGGTCCTCGAACCGGTGCAGGCGTGACCTTCACCCTGATCGCGACCGACCTGGACGGCACGCTCCTGCGCGAGGACCACACGGTCTCCGCGCGCAATCGCGCGGCGCTCGTCCGGGTCGCCGAGGCCGGTGCGCGGCACGTGATAGTGACGGGCCGCGCGGTGGGGTGGACCCGTCCGGTGTTCGACGCGCTCGGCTACCGGGGGCTCGCCGTCTGCGGGCAGGGCGCGCAGGTCTACCACGCGGGCGAGGACCGGCTGTTGACCTCGGTCACCCTGGACCGGCAACTGGCCCGGCTCGCCGTGGAACGACTCACCGCCGAACTGGGCGCGGTACGGTTCGCGGTCAGCCGCGACGGTCTGGCCGGTCGGGTGGTGATCGAGGACGGCTACCGCTACGAATCCCTGCTGCCGGTGCACACCGTGGCGAACCGGGAGGAGTTGTGGTCCGAGCCGATCCTCAAGCTCTACCTGTACCACCCGGACTACGACGACGACCGGCTGACCGCGTGCGCCCGGAAGATCTGCGCCGGCCTGGTCGACGTCACGCACGCCGGCACCGGCATCGTCGAGGCGTTGCCGGTGGGCCTGAGCAAGGCGGTCGGCCTGTCCCTGGCGGCACGCCGGCTGGGGGCCAGGGCCGCGGACACCATCGCGTTCGGCGACATGCCCAACGACGTCACCATGTTCCGCTGGGCGGCCCACGGGGTGGCCATGGCCAACGCCCACGCCGAACTACTGGCCATCGCGGACGAGGTAACCCTGTCCAACATGGAAGACGGCGTAGCGGTAGTCCTGGAACGCCTGTTCCCCACCCTGTGACCCAAGCCGGAGCCCGACACCCGAGCCCTGCACCCAGGCCCGAGCCGGAGCCCAGCCCCTGACCACGACGCATGGGCCCGCACTTCAGGCCCGGAGCCCGGCCGCTGAGCCCTGACCCAAGGCCGGAGCCCGACGCCCGGGCCCGAGGTCCGAGCCCGGGCCGGAGGCCGGAGGCATCTCATCCGGCCGCGAGGCCCCGGCAGGCGTCCCCGATGCCCGAATCCCGCAGCCTTCCCACCTCACGCGACGGGCCGGGCGGGTGGGCACCAAAACCCCTCACCCCACCCGCACATGCCCGGGCCGCGAAGCCCCCACCCCACACCCCACCGCGCAAGCACACAGCACCAGCATCACCACGATCGGCACCGTCCACCCCCCGGTGACCTGCCGCAGCGCCCCGGCCGCCAACGGCCCGAACGCGGCCACCACGTAGCCGACCGCCTGCGCCATCCCGGACAGCTGCGCCGCCGTATGCGGATCGGGCGACCGCAACACGATCAGGGTCAGCGCCAGCGACACCGCGCCCCCCTGGCCCAGCCCCAACAACACCGCCCACAGCCACGCCCCGCCCGTGGGCGCGAGCATCAGCCCCACGTACCCGGCCGCGACCAGACCGACCGAGCCGATCACCAGCGCACTCTGGTTGCGCATACGGCCGGCGATGATCGACCCCGCGAGCGAGGACGGGATCTGCACGAAGGTGTTGAACGCGAAGATCGCCGCCGCGGTGCCCTTGCTCATCCCGTGGTCGGTGAGGATCGTCGGCATCCAGGCCAGCAGCACATAGAACAGCAGCGACTGCAGACCCATGAAGCCCGTCACCAGCCAGGCCAGCGGCGACTTCCACAGCCCCGCCACACGCGGCATCGCGACCGCCGCGGCCCCGCGCCGGCGCCGCACGTGCGGCAGCCAGACCGCCACCGCCGCGACGGCGAGCAGCGCCCAGCAGCCCATGGCCGGCTGCCAGCCGTGTCCGATCGTGTTCTCCAGCGGCACCGTCGCGCCCGCCGAGACCGCCGCGCCGAGCACCATGGCCGCGCTGTAGACCCCGATCATCACCGCCGCCCGATCCGGGAACTCGCGCTTGACCACACCCGGCATCAGCACGTTCAGCACCGCGATCCCGCCGCCCACGAGCGCACCGCCCGCGAACAGCGCGCCCAACTCGGGCACCATCCGCAGCAGGATTCCGGCGCCCACCACGACGAGCGCGCCGAGCAGCACGAGTTCGGTGCCGAACCGCCGCGCGGCGACCGGCGCGAGCGGCGAGATCAGGCCCAGGAACAGCACGGGTATCGCGGTGATCAGGCTGCCCGTGGTCGCGGACAGGTGGAACACGTCGCGCAGTTCGCCCACCAGCGGCGACACACTGGACAGTCCGGCTCGCATGTTCAGCGCGATCAACACGATGCCCGCGAGCAACAGCGCGCCGCCGCCGGCCTTCGCGGTGGTCTTGGCGTTCGGGGACATCCGCAGGTCGGTCGTGCTCATGCGTCGTGCTCCATCGGATGGTGCTCGGTCGGGTGGTCGTGCGGGGCACGGTCGTGCAGCAGGGTGTCCAGGGCCACCACGGCGGGCTCGAGGATGTCCCGTACGGCCCGCTCGGCCGCGTCCGGATCGCCCGCCTCGATCGCGTCGGCCAGGGCCACGTGCAGCGCGTGCGACGCGTCCGGCAGGGTGCCGTCGCCGACCACCGTGCGGATGGCGCGCCACAACGAGTCGCTGAACCAGCGGTACGTGGCCACCATCGCCGAGTTGTGCGACGCGAGCGCGATCGCGGTGTGGAAGGCCACGTCCTGCTCGACCAGGTCGTCCAACTCGCCCTCGGCGACGTCGCCGCGGTCGAAGTCGTGCGGCTCCGGGGTGTCCGCGCTGCCGTCGGCCGCGCCGCGCCTGGCCAGGGCGCGGCGCATGCGTTCCAGGTCGGCGAGGTCGCGCCGCTGGGCGGCGAGCCGGGCGGCCTCCACGTCCAGCGCCCGGCGCATCTCGAAGATGTCCCGCAGGTCCGCGTGCTCGATCCGGCGCACGAGGTCGCCGGGGTCGGTGAGGGAGCGTACGTAGGTCCCGTCGCCCTGGCGGGACTCCAGCATCCCCGCGTGCACCAGCACCCGGATCGCCTCGCGCACCGTGTTCCGGCCCACCCGGAGCCGCTCGGCGATCACGCTCTCGCTGGGGATGCGCGACCCGACCGGCCAGGTTCCGGCGGTGAGTTGGGCGCGGAGCTGGTCGATCGCGTCGTCGACGAGCGAACGTCTGCCGGCGGCCTGGAGCGACATGGACCCTCCTGGATTCGTGGGGTTGCCCAGTCATCCTACAAGTAGCTGCACACCACATGCGAAATCGAGGTGGGGGCCGATCCCGGCCCCCACCTCGGTCCGCCCCCACCCTCAGACCCGGTCGCGGTCCCGGCGGGGCGCCAGGAACACCGCCGCGAGCAGGGCGCCGAGCAGGACCAGTGCCGAGTCGACCAGGATCGCGACGGCGACCCCGGACAACACCGCGTCGGGCCCGGTGTCGCCGAGCGAACTCATCCGGGCGGTGGCGATCGCGCTCATGATCGGGATGCCCATCGTGATGCCGACCTGCTGGGTCATCGTGGCCAGGCCGGTGGCCAGGCCCTGCTCGGCGTCCGGCAGGCCGGAGGTCGCGGTGATCATGAAGCCGACGATCATCAGCATGTTGCCCACCCCGCCGACGAAGGTGGCCGCGAGCAGCAGCCAGATCCAGCCGCCGGAGCTGCCGAGCGCGACCAGCGACAGGGTGGCCAGCGCCTGGACCACGCCGCCCGCGACGATCGTGGTGCGGGTGCCGAAGCGGCCCACCACCCGGCCGCCGAGGGTGCCGCCGAGCACGGTGCCGATGCCCAGGACACCGAAGGCGAGCCCGGTGGCCAGCGGCGAGTAGCCCAGGACCTCCTGCAGGTAGAGCGTGAGCAGGAAGACCAGCGAGGTCTCGGTGACGAAGGCGATCAGGCCGGTGATGTTCCCCCACAGCACGGTGCGGCGCTTCATGATGCGGACCGGGACCAGTGGCGAGGCGGAGCGCTGCTCGATGAACCAGAACGCGACCAGGAGCACCGCGCCGGCGACCAGCGCGCCGAGCGTGGTGGGCTCCCCCCAGCCCTCGGCGCCCGCCTGGGTGAGGCCGAACACCAGGGCCAGCAGACCGCCGGTGACCGCGATCGCGCCGGGCACGTCGAGCCGGGCCCGCCCGCTCGGCCGCGAGTCGGTGATCGCGGACGGCGCGAGGATCAGCACCAGCGCGGCGACGGGCACGTTGACGAAGAAGGCCCAGCGCCAGGACAGCAGATCGGTGAGCAGCCCGCCGAGCACCGCGCCCGCGGTGAAGCCGGCCGACATCAGCGCACCGTTGAGACCCAGCGCCCGATCCCGCTGTGGCCCCTCCTTGAACGCGGTGGTCAGCAGCGACAGACCGGCGGGGGTCACCGCCGCGGTGGCCAGCCCCTGGAGCACCCGGGCGATCAGCAACATCTCGGGGGACGTGGCGAAGCCACCCAGGGCGGAGGAGGCGCCGAGCAGGGCCATGCCGCCCAGGAACAGGCGCTTGCGGCCGAACAGGTCGGCCACCCGACCGAACAGCAGGGTGAAGCCGGCGGCGGTCAGCGCGAACGCGGTGGCCACCCACTGGAGGTTGTTCAGCGAGAAGCCCAGGCCCTCGCCGACCACCGGCAGCGCGACGTTCAGGATCGAGAAGTCCACCGCGATCATGAACTGGGCACCGAGCAGCAGGGTCAGCACCAGCTTTTGCCGCCCGGTCATCCGGGCGCCGGTCGAGCCGGCCGCGTCGGTCCGCCCGACCGGGGCGACGGATGGGGCCTCGACGGGCCTGGTGCGGTGATCGAGCGTGGACATGTGCGCCTCCCGAGCGGATCCAGAGTATTAACGGGTCTGCTTTCCCGTTACGATGCTCAGAAGGTAGCACGATGGATCGACTTAATGGAACAGGAGTCCCGTTATGACGTCGGAAGGCACCGTCCGCCCCGGTGGACGCACCGCCCGGGTACGCGAGGCGGTCCTGCGCGCGGCCGGGGACCTGCTCGCCGAGCGGGGCTTCGCCGGGCTGGACCTGGCCGAGGTGGCACAGCGCGCCGAGGTCGGCAAGACCACCGTGTACCGGCGCTGGGGCGGCGCCACCGGCCTGGTCGCGGACCTGCTGGTGGAGATGGCGGACAGCTCGGTGCCACGCACCGAGACCGGCTCACTGCTGGGCGACCTGCGGAGCAACGCCCACCTGGTCCGCCGCACGCTGGTGGACGAACGCCAGGGCGCGCTGTTCAAGGCGGTGATCGCGGCGGCGACCTGCGACGCCCGGACCGCGTCGGCGCTGCACGCCTTCTACGCCACGCGGGTGGACGAATGGGCACCTTGCGTGACGGCCGCGATCGAGCGGGGCGAGGCGCCGGTGGGCACCGATCCGCGCGAGGTGATCAGGGCGGTGTCGGCGCCGCTGTACTACCGACTCCTGGCCAGTGGCGACCCGCTCGACGAGGCGAGCGCGGACCGCGCGGCGGCGGCGGCCGAGGCGGCCACCCGGGCGGGGGTGTTCGTGCGGTAGCGGCGGGCCGGCCCGCAGGGTCGCCCCGACCGGGCACGTATGGTCGACGGATGCGTTTGAGCACTGTGATCCTCCCGATCCACCGTTGGACCGAAGGCCGAAAGATCTGGCGGCAGGCCGAAGACCTGGGCTTCCACGCCGCGTACACCTACGACCACCTGTCCTGGCGCAGCTTCCGGGACCACACCTGGTTCGGCGCGGTCCCCACTCTCACCGCCGCCGCGGCGGTCACCGAGCGGCTGCGCCTGGGCACGATGGTCACCTCGCCCAACTTCCGCCACCCGGTGACCCTCGCCAAGGACCTGGCCGCCATCGACGACATCTCCGGCGGCCGGTTGATCGCGGGCGTCGGCGCGGGCGGCAACGGGTTCGACGCCACCGCCCTGGGCGGGCAGCCGTGGACCCCGAGGGAGCGCGCGGATCGGCTCGCCGAGTTCGTCCCCCTGCTCGACCGGCTGCTGTCCGAGCCGGCCGTGACCTCCCGAGGCACCTACTACACCGCCGAGGACGTGCGGATGATCCCGGGCGGCCGGCAGCGGCCCCGGGTGCCCATCTACCTCGCGGCCACCGGCCCGCGCGGGATGCGCCTGGCCGCCCGGCACGGCCAGGGGTGGATCACCTACGGGGACACCCGCGACCCCAAGGGGGTGCCGGCCGAGGTCTGCCCGAAGGTGATCGCCGAGCAACTGGCCCGGCTGTCCGACATCTGCGCGAGCGAGGACCGCGAGCCGGAGGAGCTGGAGCGGGTCCTCCTCCAGGGTTCGACCCTGGAGCGCCCCCTCGACTCGATGGACGCGTTCGTCGACTACGCGGGGCGCTACCGGGAGCTGGGCATCACCGAGCTGGCGATCCACTGGCCGGTCCCCGACTCGGTCTTCGCCGCCGACCAGGCCCTGTTCGAGCGCATCGCGCAGGAGGGGCTGCGGCAACTCGATTGATCGGGCGCTTCGCTCCGGGTCGCCCGACCCGCGTTCCGCGGCTCCGCCGCTCTCCGCGCCGCGCGCGTCGATCCCGGGGGCAGTCCGAGTCGTGGGCGCCGACGCGCCGCGGGGGCGTCCCGCGTCGGGCGGGGTGGGGACCGCCGCGAGGGGAGAATCGTTTTCGAGCGAGGATGTACCCGTGACCATCACGAATCGCCCACGCCTAGTGGCCACCGACCTCGACGGCACCATCGTGCGTGACGACGGGTCCATCTCCGCGCGCACACTCGCCGCCCTGGAGCTGGTCGAGTCCTCGGGCGCGGAGGTGGTCTTCGTCACCGGCCGCCCGCCGCGCTGGATGAAGCGCGTCGCGGATGTCACCGGCCACCGCGGACTGGCCATCTGCGGCAACGGCGCGGTGGTCTACGACCTGCGCAGCGAGCGAGTGGTGGGCACCCACACGATGGACGTCACCGCCGCGCGCAAGGTCAGCCGGCTGTTGCGCGAGGCGGTGCCCGACGTCAGCTTCGCGGTGGAGACCGAGACCGGCTTCATGCACGAGCCGAGCTATCCCGCGCTCGAACGCGACGTGTCGATCGTGCACGCGGTGGGCCCGGTCGAGGAGCTGCTGACCGGCCCGGTGCTCAAGCTGCTCGCCCGACATCACAGCCTCGACCCCGACGTGTTCCTCGCGCTGGCCCGCGACCGGGCGGGAGCGTACGCGGAGTTCACCCACTCTTCCTCGATCGCTCTCGTCGAGATCAGTGCCCTCGGCATCAGCAAGGCCAGTACGCTGGCCTGGTTCTGCGCGCAGCGCGGTATCCGGACCGAGGACGTGGTGGCGTTCGGCGACATGCCCAACGACCTGCCGCTGCTCGCCTGGGCCGGACAGGCGTACGCGGTCGCCAACGCACATCCCGACGTGCTGGCGGCGGTGACCCGGCATACCGGAAGCAATCAGGACGATGGCGTGGCCGAGGTATTGGAAAAGTTGTTCGGCTGAGAGGGCGGCATGGCGGCCGGTTTCGGTGTACGGACCAACCGGCTCCACGAACGCGTGACGCCGAAGACACGCTTACGCGTGAAGGTTGCACAGAGTAGTTACCTGATTGCTTTCCGTGACATAGATTGACGCCGTGTACTCCCCCTCCCGGCCAGGGTCCCCACTGGCTGTGACGATCGACCGCTATCGGGTCGGCCAGGCCCTCTCGTTCCGGCCCATCGCCGAGGGCCTGCTCAACCGAGGCTACGAGGTCGTCACCACCAGGGGACGCTGGTTTCTCAAGCACTATCTGGACCAACGACCCGACACGATCCGGTTCCAGCACCGGACCACGCAGCGGCTCGCCGCCTGCGGCATACCCGCGATCGCACCGGTGACCGACCGGCGCGGGCGCACCGTGCTGTCCTCGCGCGGCCGCTGGTTCGCCCTGTATCCCTGGGTGGACGGCATCCATCGGCGCGGCACCGACCTCGACGCCCGGGGGTGTGCGCGGGTGGGCGCGCTGCTCGGCGGCGTACATGTCACGCTGCCGCGCCTGCTGCCTCCCATCCAGCAGCCGCTCCTCGTCCCCACCGCCGACCCGCACGAATCCCTGGCCACCATCGAGCGCCTGCTCACCGGGATCCGGGCCCGACCCGAGAGCGACTCCTTCGACCGGCTCGCCGAACTGCGCCTGATCGAGCGGCGCGCGCTGCTGCTGCGACACGCGCACCGGCGACCGCGCGACCACGACGCACCGCATACGGGCTACGTGCACGGCGACTTCCACCCGCTCAACGTGCTCTACCAGGGCAACGACCCGGTGGCGATCATCGACTGGGACCGGCTCGCCGCGCTGCCCCACACCGAGGAACTGGTCCGGGCCGCGCTGATCTTCTTCACCGACCGCATCTCGGGCACGCTCGACCTCGACCGGGTGCGCGGCTTCGTCGGCGGATACCGGGCGACCCTGGATCCGGGGCCGACCCAACTCGCCGCCGCCGTACACCGGTTGTGGTGGGAGCGGCTGAACGACTTCTGGATGCTCACCCGGCACTACCTCGAACACGACCCGCGCTGTGCCCCGTTGTTTCCCGCCTCCGCCGCGCTGATCGTGTGGTGGACGATGGCCTACGACGAGGTGCTGGAAGCCTTCCTGGGCTGAGCGGGCGAGCGGCACCCCTCCCGGGAAACAAGAACCCGCGCGCGTCACCGATGGTGACCCGCGCGGGTTCCGCGTCCTGGGACGTCAGTTGGTGGTACCGCTGCTCGCCGGCGGCGTGCCGCCGCCGGCCGAACTTCCCGAGGTGTTGTCGCCGGGCTTCGTGGTGGCCGACGACGTCGCCTTGCCGGTCTCCGACGGCTTGGTGGGCGGCGGCGAACTCGGCGCGTGGGACTGCCCCGACGAGGCCCCGCCCGGATCGCGCCACGTGTTCGTCGGCGTCGGGGTGGACCGCCAGGTCTGCTGCGGGCTGCTCGGCGGTGTGCTCGCGGTCGACTTGTTGTTGGTGTCCGTGGTGGCGCCGACCGAGGCCGCCGGTTGCGCGCCTTCGCCGCCGGTGGTCTGGCCGCCCTGCTTCTCGTCCGTCTTCGACGGACTGTCGCCGCCGCCCGGAAGGCCCTTGACCAGGAACACCGCGCCGATCGCGATCAGGACGACCGCGAGCGCGGCCACCAGGTAGATCGGCAGCTTGCGCTTGGGCCGCTCCGACGCGGGTGCCACGATCGGCAGTTGCCCGGTACCGCCGTCGTTGGCGCCCGCTTGTTGCGCGCCGCCCGGCGGCCGGCCCGCCAACGGCGGCATCGCCGCGGTGGCCTCGGCCGATCCGGTCTGCGGCGACACCGCCGTCGCCCCGGGGGCCACCTGGCTCCACGAGCCGAACTCGGGCCGCTGACCCTGCTGGTTCGGCACCCGCGGCGGAACCGCCACCGACACCTGCTGACCGGCCAGCGCGCGGCGGATGTCCATCCGCATCTCGTCGGCCGTCTGGTAACGGTCGTCCGGGTTCTTGGCCAGCGCCTTCAACGCGATCGCGTCCAGGTGCGGCGGCACCCGCGGATCCATCATCGACGGCGGGCGCGGATCGTCCTGCACGTGCTGGTAGACCACGGACAGCGGGGTGTCCCCGTTGAACGGCGGACGCAGCGCCAGCAGTTCGTAGAGCAGGCAACCGCTGGAGTACAGGTCGCTGCGCGCGTCGACGGTCCGGCCCAGGGCCTGTTCCGGCGACAGGTACTGCGGCGTGCCCATCACCATGCCGGTCTGGGTCATCGTGGTCGCCGCGCTGTGCATCGCGCGGGCGATCCCGAAGTCCATCACCTTGACCGCGCCCGAGTTGGTGATGATCACGTTCGCGGGCTTGATGTCGCGGTGGATGATGCCGTGGCGGTGGCTGTACTCCAGCGCCTCCAGGATCCCCTCGGTGACCCGCAGCGCCTGTTCCAGCGGTATCGGGTTGCCTTCGCCGAGCAGTTCCCGGACGGTGCGACCCTCGACGCACTCCATCACGATGAACGGCACCAGCTCGTTGCCGACCCGGTCCTCGCCGGTGTCGTAGACGGACACGATCGCGGGGTGGTTCAGCGACGCGGCGTTTTGCGCCTCGCGGCCGAACCGCGAGCGGGCGACCGGGTCCTGGGCCAAGTCCGGACGCAGTGTCTTGACCGCGACCGTACGGCCGAGCCGCACGTCGTGGGCCATCAGCACCTCGGCCATGCCGCCTCGACCGAGTTGGCGACCGAGTTCGTAGCGGCCGGATCCGACCGTCTTCACCTGTGTGCCGGACGCCTCGCGGTCGTCCGGTCCCTGCGGCGCGGTCATCGCTCCTCGCCCTGCGCGTCGGGGCGACCCGCTCGGGGCCGCCGAACTGTGGCGATGCGGTCCGCCGCGAGCAGGGGGGAGCGGAAAACACCACGGGAGCGGGGGAGCACGACGGTTCCAACGATCGGCCGGCCACAAAGGCACGCCGTCTCGGGCGTCGGGGTTGTGACCGGGGACTCGGCGATCATCCTCGACAGTCCCCTCACGTGGCGCCGGGGCTTGGGCCCGCGCCCATGTGCTGATGAAATGTGGTGCATCCTCGCGTCAAGTCCCGAAACGATACCGGGATCGGCGGTACTCCGGTGCGGAGAGGCCATGGTAACGGGATTCCGGATTCCCGGCCGAGGGCTTCCGCGGGCCGGACGACCCGCTCGGCGCGGCGCCGGGTTCAGCGCAGCATCAGGATGGACGCGAGCACGGCCAGTACGCCGAGCACCGTCGCCGCGAACGCGGCACCGGCGCCGGCCCGGCGACCGTGCCCGCCGGGCGCGCTGTGCGCGCCCGCCGAACGCGCTCGCGGCCCGAATCCGGACAACACCCGCGCCCACGGCGGACCACCGATCGGCGGGCGGCCCGGGCGGTGCCCCATCGGCACGGGCGTCGGTGTCGGCCCCGGCCCGGCCGGCGGTGGCCCGCCCGCGCCGTACAGGACCGAGTCCCAGACGTTCTCCGGCAGGATCCGCCGCACCGACTCGCGCATCCGCCCGGCGGTGTCGAAGCGCAGGTGCGGGTCCTTGCGCAGCGCTTGCAGCACCAGGTCGTCGACCGCTCCCGGCAGGTCCGGGCGGTACGCCGACGGCGGGGTCGGATCCTCGCGCATGTGCCGGTACGCGATGTGCACCGCGGTACCGCCGTCGAACGGCGGCACGCCGACCAGCAGCTCGTGCAGCAGACAGCCCACCGAGTACAGGTCGCTGCGGGTGGAGGCGGGATGCCCGAACGCCTGCTCGGGCGAGAAGTATTGCGGGGTGCCCATGATCCGACCGGGGTCGGTCAGCGCGCCGTCGGTGACGAACAGGGCGCGGGCGATGCCGAAGTCCATCACCTTGACCGCGCCGTCCGGGGTGATCATCACGTTGACCGGCTTGATGTCGCGATGCACCAGGCCGCGATCGTGGCTGTACTCCAGCGCGTCGAGCACCTTGGCGGTGATCGCGAGCGCACGCGGCCAGGGCACCGGGCCGTGCGCCTCCAGCAGGTCGCGCAGGGTGATCCCGCGCACCAGCTCCATCACGATCCACGGCACCAGGACCCCGTCCTCGCCGGGATCGGCGCCGGTGTCGAACACGCGGACGATGGTGGGATGGTCCAGCGCGGCCGCGTGCTCGGCCTCGCGGGCGAAGCGCGAACGCGCGACGGTGTCCTCGGCCAGGTCGCTGCGCAGCCGTTTGACCGCGACGAGCCGGTCGAGCATCAGGTCGTGCGCCTCGTGCACCACGGCCATTCCGCCGCCGCCGATCCGCCGTCCGGTGCGATACCGCCCGCCACCGAAGACGCGCCCGCTCGCCCGAGCCGGGTCCCCCGAAACGGTCACCGTCAGGCCGCCCTCCACGCTTCACGACTCGGGCACGACGGCCCCGCGAGTCGACCTACCGAACAGCGCTCCCGTCGTACCGCCGACAGCCTGTCAGAGACCCGACGCGAGCGCACCGGGGCGGCACCGGGCAGGTGCCGCCCCGGTGCGCCCCGCGACGGTGGGTGTCCGCACTCGTCGTCCGAACGATCCCGAGGGCTCCGGACGATGCCGAAGGCTAGAGATACGGGCCCGACTGGGTGTGCGGCGGCTCGCCCTGCCCCCCGGGTCCCACGCCGGGCGGCAGCGCCCGACGCATCGTCTCCAGCTGCGCGCGCGCCGCCATCTGCTGGGCGAACAGCGCGGTCTGGATGCCGTGGAACAGCCCTTCGAGCCATCCCACCAATTGTGCCTGCGCGATCCGCAGCTCGGACTCGCTGGGCACCGAGTCGTGGGTGAACGGAAGCGACAGGCGCTCCAGCTCCTCGACCAGTTCCGGGGCGAGCCCCTTCTCCAGTTCCTTGATCGAGCTGGCGTGGATCTCCTTCAGGCGCACCCGGCTCGCCTCGTCGAGGGGAGCCGCGCGCACCTCCTCGAGGAGCTGCTTGATCATGCTTCCGATGCGCATGACCTTCGCGGGCTGTTCCACCATGTCGGTCACCGCGAGTTCACCGCCCTCTTCACCGAGGCCGCCGCCGAGCGCCATGCCATCCGGCCCGACGATCACCACCTGCGGGTTCTCACCATTCGCTTCGCTGTTCGGCGTATCCATGCATCTCATCCTAGGAGCGCCGGAGGGTTATGCCGTCCTCCCGCGCAGCACCGCACGCGATCGTGTCAAAAGCGCCGCGAGCAGGCCCGCGAGCAGCGGCAGCACGACGAGCGCGAGCGCGAGCCGCGACCACGGGACCACCACCGTGGGAGCGTGCAGCCTGTCCTGGATGGCGGGGGGCAGCGTGTCCCACAGGGCCGCGCGCTGGCCCCGACGCACGACCACTCCCGCGAGCACCCCCACGACCAGGCCGAGCGCGGTACCCAGGAAGGCGATCACCCCGCTCTGGAACGCGGACAACCGGCGCCGCACACCCGGTGGCGCGCCCACCGCACCGAGCGTGGCCAGGTCCTGCCGCGCGTCGGCGAGGGCGAGGCCGGTGGCGACCCCCGACGCGCCGATGGTGATCACCAGCGCGAACACCGCGAGCAGCAGCAGGCGCACGTCGTCCTTGCCCTGGAATCCGCGTTCGATGAACAGGAAGGTGCGGTCGGAGATCCGGGCCAGGCTCTCCTCCAGGCGCTGCTTTTGCGCGTCCGAGGGCGAACGCCCGGCGTCGTAGACCGCACCGACCGGTTCGGGGGTCGCGCCGAGCGTGGCCGCCGCCGCCGGCGAGGCGAAGATGCCGCTGCTCAACCCGAACGGCGCCCGTACCATCACCGCGGGCAGTCGCACCACGGGCCGCGCCGGGTCCGGCTTCTCCATGGTCGACATCCCGCCCGGGCCGGCACCGTTGCGGTAGGTGAGCACCTCGGCCGTGTTGTCCGGGCCGATGTAGCCGTCCTCGAACAGCACGATGCCGCCCCGGGCCAACACCTCGGCCGCACGCGGGTCGTCCGCGCCGGTGAGTTCGCGCAGCGTGTCGGCGTCGCCGACCACCGATCGGAAGAAGCCGTTGCCCGGCGAGGAGAACACGCATCTGGGATCGGCGTGCCACCGCGCCGGGTCGCCGCCGTCCGCGATCGGACACCGGAACTCGGGCAGCTTCCGCACCTGGTAGCCGGCGCACTCGGACCGGTCCGGGGTACACGGCCCGGTCAGCGAGCCGAGCGCACCGCCCTTCGCGCCGGGCAGGGTCCGCTCCACCACGCGGCGCACCTCCTCGATCTGCCCGGCGGTCACCGGCGCATCGACCGGCCCGCCGGGAAAGGGGTCGCGGTCGTGCACGCCGACCAGGACGTGGTTCGTCAGGGCGTTGGGGCGGTACGCGTTGCGCTCGTCGGCGGTCTGGCTCGACCACACCACCGCGACCGCCACCGAACCCGCCACCGCCGCCATCACCGCGGCCATCGCGGGCGCGCTGCGCGGTCGGCTGCGGGCCGCGTCGCGCAGCGCCAGCCGGGGGCTCAGCGGCAGGAACCGGCCGAGCCGCGCGGTCAGCCCGATCAGCGCCGGACAACACGCGACCAGGCCGAGTTCGGCCACCACGACGCCGACGACGATGATCCTCTCGTCCGCCCGGTCCGCGCCGTACAGCGCGATCGCGGCGCCGAGCGCGACACCGGTCGTCCCGGCGATCGGCATCAGGCGCGAGCCGCGCCGGACCCCGCGGCGGCCGGTCAACGACGCGGCGACGTCCTCGCGGGCCGCGAGCCACGCCGGGATCAGCGCGGCGAGCACACCGATCGCGACCCCGACCGCGGCGATGCCGAGCAGTTCGAGCACGCGCACGTCGTAGTGACCGAGGAGTTGCCCGGTGCGCTCGGCGAACCACGGCCGCGTCAGGGCCGCGACCACCAGGCCCAGCGTGGTGCCGAGCAGCGCGCCGACCGCGCCGAGCACCACCCCACCGCCGAGGACCACCCCGCCGATGTGCCGACGGCCGCCGCCCGCCACACCGATCAGTCCGAGTTCGCGCCGCCTGCGGCGGGCGCCCACGGCGAAGGCGGGGCCCGCCAGCAGGATCATCTCCAACAGCCCGAGCCCCAGGCCGATGCCGCCGAGCCGCAGCGCGTGCGAGTCGGCCCACTGTCGCGGGGTCCACAACGACAGCTGCGACCGGGCCGGCGGATGCCGCAACACCTCGGCGGATCTGACCAGGAGTCCGTGCCGATTCGCTTCCACGACCCGGCTCCACGGCATGCCGCCGGGGACCCGGATCAGCGTGGCGGTCTCCGGCTCGACGGGCGCGTACGCCGGGGAGCCCGACGACAGTGCGTCGATCAGGGCACCCGGCAGGGCGAACACCGTGATCGCCCGCAGGTCCTGCGGCAGGTCGACGGTGCCCACGATCCGGTAGGTGCGTCCGGTGCCCAACTCGGTCAGTCGTCCACCGACCCGGTAGCCGGCCGAGCGGCCCAGTCGTCGGGTGACGACCACCTCGTCCCGGGCGGCCGGGGCTCGCCCCTCGCGCTGGAGGACCATGCCCTTCGCGAGCGGCCTGGTGTAGTCGAACTCGTGCACCGGCACGCCGCTTCGACCGTGCGCGGTGGACACCATCGCGTAGGCGCTGCGGTCGGTCAGGGTCTCGGTGATCCCCGGTATCACCGAGACCGGGTCCGCCGCCGCGGGTGTACCGGTCGACGCCGCACCCCCCGATGGTGCGCCGGAGGGCGGGGACGGGGAGGGCGGCGACCCCGTCTCGTGGGGGACGGTCTGCCAGTCGTCGCCTTCGGGGTCCTGGCGAATCGCGGTGGGAAGGCGGCCGGGGATCCGCGAGCCGTGGTCCTGCGCGGGATCGCGCACCCGCGCGTCCGCCTGTCCGAGCGTGCGCGAGATCAGTTCGTCGGTGTCGAGTTGCGCGCTGCGCCAGGTCACGTCGGCCGCGCTCATCCCCAGCACGGGGACGGCGATCATCGCCACGATCAGGGCGCTGCGCCCCTTGGCCCGCAACGCGTCCCGCCGGGCGATCCGCAGGCAGGCCCGCCACGAGCCGACGCTCATCGCGCACCGCCCCGGGAGAGCAACGAATCGGCGGAGGCCGCGGATCCGGTGTCGTCCACCAGGCGGCCGTCGCGCAGGAACACGATCCGGTCCGCCCAGGCCGCGTGCCGGGCCTCGTGGGTCACCAGGACCACCGCCGCGCCCGCGTCGCTTCGCGCGCGCAACACCCGCAACACCGCCTCGCCGGTGGTGGAGTCGAGCGCGCCGGTCGGCTCGTCGGCCAGCAGCAGCCGGCGCTCGCCCACCAACGCCCGGGCGATCGCCACGCGTTGTTGCTGCCCGCCGGACATGTCGTCGGGGAAGCGGTCGCCGAAGTGTTCGAGGCCGACCTCGGTCAGTGCCGCCTGCGCGGCCTGCCGGGCCCGGCGGATCGAGGCGCCGTCGAGTTCGAGCGGCAGCGCGACGTTCTCCACCGCGGTCAGCGCCGGGACCAGGTTGAGGTCTTGGAAGACGTAGCCGATGCGGCGCCGGCGCAGCGCGGCCATCCGGCGCCGATTGAGCGCGCCGAGCGGTTGCCCCTCGACCAGGACCTCACCGCCGGTGGGCGTGTCCAGTCCGCCGGCGAGCATCAGCAGGGTCGACTTGCCCGACCCGCTGGGGCCCATCACGGCCAGCATCTCGCCCGGTACCACGCTCAGGTTCACCTCGGCCAGGGCCTCCACCCGGACCTCGCCCCGGCCGTGGATCCGGCCCACCGACCGCAGTTCGAGCACCGGTGTCGGCCCGGCGTCCGCATCCGTGCGCTCGGCGTCGTTCATCGGCGCGCTCCGCGCTTGCGCGGCGGTACGGGCCGCTCGGCCGCCGGGGCCGGCGCGCGCTCGGCGGCCCGGCGGGCCAGGCGCGTTTCGCAGTGGTCGAGCCAGCGCACCTCGGCCTCCGCGTGGAAGATCAGCGATTCCAGGACGAGTTGCCACGCCATGTCGTCCTCGGCCGCGCGCGTCTTGAGCCGGGTGTAGTCCTGGAGCGCGCGCAGCGTGTGGGCGCGTTGGGCCTGGACCACCGTGCCGATGTCGATCCCGGGCACGGTGACCGCCATCGCGAGCTTGATCGCGAGTTCGTCCCGGGGCGGGTTGGTGCGCGAGACCGGCGCGTCGAACCAGGCGCGCAACTCGGCGCGGCCCGGTTCGGTGATCCGGTAGAAGACGTGCCCTTCGTCGTCCTCGCCGTCGGGCGCGACCAGGCCGTCACGATCCAGCCGGCCGAGGGTGGTGTAGACCTGACCGACGTTCAGCGGCCAGGTGGATCCGGTCCGGGACTCGAATTCGCTCCGGAGCTGATAGCCGTACCGGGGGCCCTGATCGAGCAGTGCGAGCAGGCCGTGTTTGATGGACATACCGAGTATGTGTATACCCGGTATGCTCATCACGCAAGACCGACACCCGTGGGAGCGGGAGCGGGCGGGAACGACCGCCGGGCAGGGGAGGGACCTACGACGAAAACCCGATCACCGGGCGGCGCGGGGTCAGTTGCCGGAGAACGGGCCCCGGCAGCGGAAGTCGAATGTGTAGCGCTGGGTCTGGGCGTTGGCCACCGGCTGCAGGATCAGCAGTTGCACCACGCCGCTGACCTCACCGAGCAGTTGCGGCGGGATCGGCCAGGGCACGGACAGGCTCTGCTGGCGCGGCCCCGAGCCGGTGAAGCGCATGATGTCCGGTGGGAACACCCGCACCTTGTCGTAGATCCACTGATAGACCACGTCGCCCGGGCCGACCCCGTCCACGAGCACGGTTCCGATCAGCTGTATCTGTTCGAGCCCGTTGCACCACACGTAGGAGCCGTTCGCCCGGTCCGCGACGATCCGCAGGTCGGTCACCCGAAAACGCTGGCCCAGCGGGGGCGGGCTGCCCGGATCGCCGCCGCCGGTGGTGGGGGTGGCGCCCGATCCGCCGGTGGTGGGTACGCCGACCGGGGGCGATGTGGCGCCGATCCCGGGCCGGTTGCCGGAGCCGCTGTCCTGCGCGCCCGGCGGGGCCACCGTCTCGGTCACCGTCACCGTGGGCGCCGGGACCCGCTGACCACCGGCGCTCGGCTGCCCGGCGGGAGCGGGCGAGGTGCCATCGGTCGGCGCCGGGGTGGCCTCGATGCTCTGGTCCTGGGCGGGCAGTTGCGGCGGGATGTCGGCCGGACTGGGCGCGGCCCCGTCGTGCCGGGCCCGGATCCCGGGGCCGGCGCCCCAGACGTTGGTGAGCACGAGCAGCGTGATGAGGGCCAACGCGATGATCGTCGGTCCGAGCGGAATCCGCCGGTGAAACCCGCGGATCGACCACATCACGCCTCCTCCCCCCACCATCGGACGGACGTTGCCGGAAGGTAACCCCGTTTCCCGATCCGCATCCTCGACGAGCCTGCACCCTTCATCCGCGATGCGCCAGACACACAGTCTGCCCGGCGGGACCGACGCCCGTCCCGCCGCTCAGCGTCGTCGCGACGCGGGGGAACACCGGACGAGCAGTCCACCGGCGCAGACGATACCGGCTCCTCCGAGGGCGATCAGAGTCAAATTCACAACGGATGGGCCGGTTCTGGGCAGGGTGGGCGGCGCATCGAAGGCCGGAGGGGTGGCGGGAGCGGAGGCGTCGGTAGAGGTGTTCGGCTCGGTCTCCATCAGATACCGCGCGACGACTCGCCCGCCGGAGCGCACGGCGTACACCCCGGGTCGATCGTCCCCGGTGATCTCCGCCCCCCAGGATCGGAGCGCCTCCAGACCCTCGGTTCCCCCGGTGAGCAGGAGTTCCCGCTCGACGTCGAGGACCGCCTGCCCCGACTCGTCGGTCACCGGTCGGGCGCCGTGTCGGGCCAGCCGGTCGAGCAGCCGGTCCCACTCCTGTTGGGTGGGCGCGTCGGTGATCGGCGCGGGTTCGGCCGGCGTGGTGGGCACCACCGGTTGCCGCGGCGGCACCGGCGGATCGGGCCGCAACCCGGGCGCGGCGGGCGCCCGACCGCGCGGGCCCGCGGTCGATCCCGCGTGGTCGACGGCCCGTTCCGCCGGCGGCGACGATCCGTCGACCGGGGCGGGTGCGGGTAGGGGCGCCGCGCTCGCGAGCATGGCGAAGCCGGGGAGGACGTGGACCGCCGCGAACACACACCCGGCAGCCAGTCGACGCGCGAAGCCGCCGGGGGTAGGCATGTCGTCAGATTAGGGAAAATCGACAAAAGACCCATCCAGCGACATACGCCGCACCAATCCGGTCATCCGATTTTCATTCGTCCGGCGGCAGGTGCGCCCACCCCCGGCACGCTCCCGTCAGCGCACCCGCAGTACGACCTTGCCGATGTGTCCGCTCTCCTCCAGCACACGGTGCGCGTCGGCCGCCTCGGCCACCGGCATCACCCGGTCCACGATCGGCACGACCCGGCCGGCCGCCACCAGCGGCCACACGTGCTCGCGCACCGCCGCCACGATCGCCGACTTCTCCGCGATCGGCCGGGCCCGCAACGAGGTCGCGGCCACCGCGGCACGCTTCATCAGCAGCTTGTTGAGGTCCAACTCACCCCGGGTGCCGCCCTGGAGCCCGATCACCACGAGTCGCCCGTTCACCGCGAGCGCGTCCACGTTGCGGTCGAGGTACTTCGCGCCCATGTTGTCCAGGATCACGTCGACCCCGGCGCCGCCGGTTGCCTCCGCGACCCGGGCCACGAAGTCCTCGCCGCGGTAGTCGATGGTCACGTCGGCACCCAACTCGCGGCAGCGCTCCAGCTTGGCGGCCGATCCGGCGGTGGTCAGGATGCGCGCGCCGGCCACCTTGGCCAGTTGGATCGCCATCGTGCCGATGCCGCTCGATCCGCCGTGCACCAGGAAGTTCTCGCCCTTGCGCAGGTGGGCCACCATGAACACGTTCGACCAGACCGTACAGACCACCTCGGGCAGCGCCGCCGCCGAGATCAGGTCCACCCCCTCGGGCACCGGGAGCAGTTGGCCGGTGGGCACCCGCACCCGCTCGGCGTAGCCGCCGCCCGCGAGCAGCGCGCACACCTCGTCGCCGACGGCCCAGCCGGACACACCCGCGCCGACCTCGACGATCCGGCCCGACGCCTCCAGACCGGGGTATTCGGAGGCGCCCGGCGGCGGCCGGTAGAACCCCTGTCGCTGCATCAGGTCGGCCCGGTTGACCGCCGTGGCGGCCACCTCCACCAAAACCTCGCCGGGTTCGGGTTTCTCGTCCGGGACCTCGCCCCAGGTCAGTACCTCGGGTCCGCCCGGCTCGGCAATCGTGATGGCGTACATGTCTCCAGCCTATGAGTCACCCGGCCTGGGACGGGGCTTATGGGTCTTGATCACCACGAGTCGGTCACCCGCGCCGAGCACCGCCGCCTCCGGATCGTCGTGCCGCAGCGTGCGGTGTCCGCGCACCACCGCCACCACCAGATCCCCGCACTCGCCCGGCGACCTGCCCTTCTCGTGCTTTTCGAGCGGCCGTTCGACCAGGTCCATGCCCTCGCCGTAGTGCATCAGGTCCTCCATCACCTCGCCCACGTTCGGGCTGAGCATGGAGACCCCGAGCAGCCGGCCCGCGGCGCTGGCGGTGGTGACCACCGAATCGGCGCCGCTCTGTCGGATCAGCGGCGCGTTCTCGTCCTCGCGCACGGCGACCACGATCCACGCGCGCCGGTTCAACTGCCGTGCGGTCAGTGTGACCAGGGCCGCGGTGTCGTCCCGGTTGACCGACACGATGATGTTCCGCGCCCGCTCGACCTCGGCCCGGCGCAGCACCTCCGCCCGGGTCGCGTCGCCGGAGACCACCACGAGCCTGTCGTCGTCGCTCGCCTCGGCGACCGCCTCGGGGTCGGAGTCGACCACGACGATGTTCTCGCGCGAGACGCCCTGCGCCATCAGGGTGTGCACCGCGCTGTATCCCGTCGTGCCGTAGCCGACCAGGATGGTGTGGTCGCGCAACGTGGACCTCCAACGGTTGAGCCGCAACTGCTCCCGGGTGCGCTCGGTGAGCACCTCCAGGGTGGTGCCGACCAGGATGATCAGGAAGACCACCCGCAGCGGGGTGATCAGCACCACGTTCACCAGGCGGGCGCCGTCGCTCGCGGGGGTGATGTCGCCGTAGCCGGTGGTGGAGAGGGTGACCGTCGCGTAGTACACCGCGTCGAGGAACGAGACGTGCTCGTCCACCGTGTCGCGATAGCCGTCGCTGTCGGCGTAGACGATCAGGATCGTCAACGCCAGCACCAGCAGCGCCATCCCGAATCGGCGCAACACCTGCGCCAACGGCCCGGGTCGGTCCTTGGGGATGTGTACGCTCGCCCCCGCCTGACCGGCCAGGCCCGCCGGCCCCTCGTGTCGCTTGCGCAGCTTCGGCAGCGGCCGGGTCAGCGCGCCGCGGGGCCCGCGCCGATCGGCCGGGCGGTCGTCGGGAACACGCACCGTCCTCACCGGGGCGCCGCCAGCACCTCGACCGGATCGCCCGCGCGCACCCCGCCCGGCGGCACCACCGCGATCCGGTCGGCGACCGCGAGCCCGCGCAACATCGCCGGTCCGGCGAAGGCCAGCGGCCGATCCCCGCGCATCGGCACCAGGCGGGTGTCGTGCGGGTGGCCGGCGATGTCGGCGCCGGACCGGATCCGGCGCGGGCGCGGTTCGGGCCGCCCGGACAAGCGGCGCAGCAGCGGCACCGCGAGGGTGAGCATGCCGGCGACCGCGGCCAGCGGATTGCCCGGCAGGCCGACCAGATACCGCCCGGCGCCGGGGCGTTCGCCGGGCAGGTGGGCGAGCAACATCGGATGCCCGGGGCGGACCGCGACGCCGTCCACGAGGATGTCCGCGGCCAACTCGGCGAGCAGCCCGTGCACGTGGTCACGCGGCCCGTCGGCGGTACCGCCGGTGGTGATCACCACGTCGGCCCGCGACCCGCTCACGTGGGCGCGCAGCGTGTCCGGGTTGTCCCCGACCCGGCGCACCCGCAGCAGATCGGCGCCCAGGGTGCGCAACCACGGCGTGATCAGCGGGCCCAGCGCGTCCCGGATCCGGCCCTCACGAGGCAGTCCGGAGTCCAGCAACTCGTCACCGAGCACCAGCAGTTCCACCCGCGGCCGGTCCACCACGACCAGTTCGTCGTAGCCGGAAGCGGCGGCCAGGCCGGTCACCCCGGGGGTGACCGTGGTGCCCGCCGGCAGCAGTTCGTCGCCGCGTCGGCACTCCTGCCCGCACGCGCGGATGTCGGTGCCCTGCTGGATGTGCGCGTCGGCGAAGAGCGTGCGGCCCTCGACCCGGCTCTGCTCGCTGCGCAGCACGGCGGTGGCCCCGTGCGGCACCCGCGCGCCGGTGGCGATCTCCACCGCGTCCCCGTCGCGCATCACCCCGATCTCCCCGCCCGGGTCGCCCGCGAGCAACCGGCCGCGCACCCGCCACGGCCCGGGACCGGCGACCGCCCAGCCGTCCATCGCGGAGGTGTCGAAGGAGGGCAGGTCGGTGAGCGCGACGATGGGCCGGGCCAGCACGTGATCGCGCGCGTGGTGCAGGGTGCGCGAGACCGCGGGCAGCGGTCGCCCGGCCGCGCGCGCGGTTGCCCGGGCCTCCGGCCAGCCGAGCGCCGACGGCACCGGCGCGTGCGGTTCGGGGCGCGGCACGGTCCGGCTCTCCCGAGGGACCATCAGGCGTCCGGTTCGGCGTCGGGGCCCCGACGCTCGGCGAGTTCGCGCGCCTGCCGCAACGCCTCGGCCACCGCGTCGGCGCCGCCGCCGCGCATGGCCGCGGCGTATCCGACCAGGAAGGAGGTGAGCGGCGCGGCGGGTCGTTGCACGTTGTGCGCCGCCACCCGGGTCATGTCGAGCAGCGCCGCGATGTCCACGTCCAACTCGATGCCCAGTTCCTGCTTGACCGCTTCGGTCCACTCGTCCAGGCCAGTCATCTCTCTCCTCTTCGGGGCTGTGTCCATCCTCCCCGACCGTGCTCTCGCGTCGCGCACATCCGCCCAGGTGTCGCAGTCGAAGGCGGCGTCGGGACCGGCCTGGATCCGGCGCGTCGCCAGCGGGCCGACCACCCGGCGCAGCGCCGCCCCGGCGGGCTCGCTCAGCCCGGCCAGCGCGGCGCGCAGCGCGGCGGTGCGGTAGGCGGCGAGCAGGTACTGGTCGCGCCCGTCGGCGTCGACCGCGACCACACCGGCCGGCGCGTCCGGCCCCCGGTCGGGGCCGAGCGCGGCCAGCAGGCGGTCGAGCAACGCGGCGGACAGGAACGGCAGATCGGCCGCGAGCAGGACCACCGCGTCGGCCCGCACGACCGGCAGCGCCGCGGCGAGCGCGGCCACCGGGCCGCCGCCGGGCGGGTCCTCGCGCACCCACACCACCTCGCGGCGGGTCGGCCGGCGCGGGCCCACCACGATGGTGCGCTCGGCGCCGGTCGCCGCGGCGAGCACCCGGTCGAGCAGCGGGACACCGGCCACGAGCAGGCCCGGCTTGTCCGCGCCGGCCAGCCGCCGGGCCGCGCCGCCGGCGAGCACGATGGCGTCGTGGCCGCTCATGCCGGCGCGTTCGCGGAGGTGCAGGACCAGCGGAAGAGGGCCATCCCGACGCTGGTGGCCAGATTGTAGCTGGAGACCTTGGGCCGCATCGGGATGGCCACGCGTCGATCCGCCCGCCCGCGCAAGGCCGCGGAGACGCCGTGTCGTTCGGTGCCGAAGGCGAGGACCGCGTCGTCGGGGATGTCGGTGGCCCGCAGGTCGTCGCCCTCGGGGTCGAGCACGAACAGCGGCCCGTCGGGCAGCTCGTCGAGGCCGACCCGGGCGACCTCGGTGGCGAAGTGCAGCCCAGCGCTGCCCCGGATCACGTGCGGATGCCACGGGTCGAGGTCGCCGGTGGTCAGCACGGCGGCGGCGCCGAACCCGGCGGCCAGCCGGATCACGGCCCCGACGTTGCCCAGGTTGCGCGGGTTCTCCAGGAGCACGACGGGCGCGGCGCGCCCGCCCGGGGGCGCCGGTTCGGGACGCCGGGCGAACGCGAGCACCCCGGTGGGGCTGCCGCGTGGGACCAGTTCGCGCAACAGCGCTTCCGGTACCTCGATCGCCGTCTCGTCCAGGTGTTCGCCCACGTCGGCCGCGAGTTCGTCGGCGAGCGCGCGGACCGCGGCCCGGTCGGCGGTCACCACCAGGGAGACCTCCGCGCCGAACCGCAGTGCGTGCTTGACCGCGTGGAAGCCGTCGAGCAGCACCGTCCCGGGCGCCGCGGCCGACCGGCGCACCCGGGCATCGACGTCGTGGGGGTCCATGGCAGCAGCCTAGAACGCGACCCGCCCCCGCCCCGACCGGCGTGGCGCGGATCGGGACGGGGGCGGGTGCCTGGATCAGGCCCGACTCGCGGTCGGCGACAACCCCGCGGGCCCGTCGGACGCGGGCGGCACGGCCGGCGGCCGGGGATCGGCCGGCGCCTTCGCCGGCGCGGCGGGCCCGCGCCGCAGCCGGGCCGTGAGCCGCCCGAGCACCCGCGAGCGGGTCCAGATCAGGAACGCGGTGGGCAGGAACAGCGCGTCGCCCACCGACATCGACGCGGAGAACGCGGGCAGGCCGAGCAGGACGGCGATGCCGAAGTGCATGCCGAGCAGGATCACGATCGCGACGTACTTGACCCGCTTGGCGAACAGCATGAAGACGAAGCCGACCTGGATGAACACCGTGAGGTAGGCCAGCACGACGCCCATCTCGGTGTTCGCGGCGAGCGTGTGGCTGACCCCGGGCCAGGGCGCGAAGTACTCCAGGTTCAGCACGTAGTGCATCGCCGTGCCGTCCTGCCAGTACGAGCCCTGCACCTTGTAGAGGCCGGCCGCGCCGTAGATGAAGCACACCTCGGCGGCGATCACGAACAACGCGCAGTTGTGCACCGCGGTGACCACGCCGGCCCGGACCTGCTCCACCTCGCGCGGCAGGCGCCACAGCGCGCCGAAGACCACGAGGATCCCGGGGAGCCAGATCCATTGGCACACGAACGCGAAGGAGAACTTGGGGTGCATGGCCCACGATGCGCCCCGGCAGGTGGTGCCGAGCACGACCATGGCGATCAGCCCGACGAGCACCCCGACCTCGTGCCCGGGACCGGTGCCGGGGCGCACCCCGGTGCGCCGGGCCCGACGGGCGTCCAGCGACCACACCCGACCGCAGGCGGTGAAGGCGAGGTAGATCGACATCAGCAACAACACGGTGTCGCCGCCGTCGGTCATCAGGATGGAGCGGCTGTTGAACGACACCACCATGACGGCGAACAGGATGCTCGTCGCCCGGGTGTGCCAGCCGAGCACGAACAGCGCGCTGACCACGATCGCGGCCAGGTAGACGCCCTCGAACCACCAGCGCGAGTCGCTTTCGAGCAGCAGGCTCACGCCCTGGATGCCGTTCAGCAACTCCCGGGCCATGTCCGGCGACCAGGCCGACTGATCGCCCCAGATCTCCCGCCGGTTCAGGTATTCGCGCAGCAGGCTGACCAGGAACACCAGGCCGTAGCCGATCCGCAGCAGTGCCGCCTGGTGCACCGCGAAGGTACGTGTACCGACCGCGTCCAGGGCGCCGACCAGCGCGCGGCCGACGGCGTCCTCCACGCGGCGCCACGGGCTCGCCGCGCCGGGCGGCCGCACCTCACCGGAAGTCATCGGGCTTCGTCTCCCACCAGCCGAGCGTGCGGTACGAGGTCGTCGGCTTGGGGCTCGCGTCGGGCTTGCCGATCGCCGTGGTCGCGACCCTGATCCGGACGGACTCCAGCGAGCGGTTCAGGCCCGCGTCCTGGAAGCGGTGCACCACGATCCGGCGCAGGTAGCGCTGGGTCAGCGGGCCGCGGCTGCCGATCGCCGACTCGTCCTTGGCGTCGTGGCTGTCGGAGTAGCTGGACCAGGCGCGCCGGATCATGTTCTGGTCGGCCTTGCTCGGATACGGGTTGCCCCGGATGTGGTTCAGGTCGTCCAGGGTCAGGTCGGACCAGTCCGACTCGACGACCCGGCCGTCCGGACCGCGCACCCGCGACTGTGCCTGCACGCGGAAGTTCTCCGACATCGGATTGGGCGCGAACAGCGCCCAGTTCTGCTCGAAGTAGGGGTAGACCCAGGTGCCGGTCTCCTTCTGGTACTCCTGGCTCAGCGCGTTGCTCGGCGCCACGTGCAGGAACACGAAGAAGACGTGGACGAGGGTCACCAGGATCGCCAGGACGGCGAACGCCGCCGTGACCGAGCGCACCGCGGTCGACCGGCGCTCGTCGGCGGGCACCGCCGTATCGGTCGGCACGTCGACGGGGGAACGCTCCCCCGCCTGTTCCGGGATGCGGACGGCGGGCGATGGTGTGCCGGGTGCCGGACCCGAATCAGTCGTCGGTCCGCCGGTCGCGGTACCCACCGCCGCCGCCCCGGACTCGACTACCGGCTTCGACCGATCCACCGGTTGCCCGGGCACCGCGTCGTCAGGCGACTGCATGCCTCTCCCGTGGTCGATGGGTCCGATCCGGACCCGTGCGCCCGGCACGCTACCGGGTCCGGTCGGCGGGGCGTACCGAAACCACCGCCGACCACCCGTTCCCGACGGCTTCCGCGAGCGCGGTTCACAGGTCCAGCACGTGCTCCCGCCCGTGCGCGCGGTAGCGCCCGATCAGTTCCTGCCGCCCGGTGTCGTCGAGCGGGCGATACGCCCCCTCGCGCTCGGGACGCCACCACACCTCGTCCGCCGTGCGAAATCCCTCGCGGCGCAATCCGACCTTGTGCACCTTGTTGGTCGCGGTGGTCGGCACGGTGTCCACCACCCGCACGAACGTCGGCGCCATCTTGGTGCCCAGGTCCGGCTGTTCGGCGATGAACGCGGCGAACTCCCCGGGATCGAAGGCCGCCCCCTCGCGCACCTGCACGGCCGCCATCACCAGGTCCCCGGTCACCGGGTCCGGCACCCCGTACACGACCACCACCTCGAACGGCGCGTGGCGGGCGAGGATGCCCTCGATCGTGGCCACCGCCAGGTTCTCCCCGTCCACCCGGAGCTTGTCGTCCGCGCGCGCGGCGAAGTACAGGTACCCGGCCGCGTCCCGGTAGAAGTGGTCGCCCGTCCAGTAGCGGCCGTCCCGGGACCGGGCCGCCGACGCCTGCTCGTTGCGCCAGTAGCCCTCGAACCCGCTGCGCCCGGTGTTGACCAGCTCGCCGATCGCGGCGTCCCCGTTGACCAGCCGACCCGCCGCGTCGAACTCGGCCCGCGCGCACTCCTCGCCGGTCGCCGGATCGAGCACCGCGGCGTGCTCCGGGCACGGACCGACCGCGCCCGGGGGCGTCCCGGGCCGCCGGTTGACGCTCATCCCGCCCTCCGAGGAGCCGTATCCCTCGGTCAGCGCGCATCCGAAGCGCGCCTCGAAGCGCGCCATGTCCACCGCGCCCGCCTCGGTGCCGAACCCGGCGCGCAGCGGGTTGTCCCGGTCGTCGGGCCGCTCCGGAGTGGCCAGCAGATACGAGATCGCGCGCCCGACGTAGGTGAAGTAGGACGCGCCGTAGCGGCGGATGTCGGGCAGGAACGCCGACGCGGAGAACCGGCGGCGCAGCGCGACCGCGCCGCCCGCGCGCAGCGCCGGCGCCCAGTTCGCCATCAGCGCGTTGCCGTGGAACATCGGCATGCACACGTAGTTGACGTCGTCCGGGCCGAAGCCGAACTGCGCGGTCAGCGCGGTGCCCGCGCCGGCCAACCGGCCCTGCGAGCAGATGACCCCCTTGGGCGCGCCGGTGGATCCGGAGGTGAACACGATCAGCAGCCGATCCGACGGCTCGACGGTCAGGGTGGGCAGCGCGGCGTCCGCGTACGGCCGCAGCAGGTCGGCGTAGCCGGGGTCGTCGACCACCAGGACGCGCTGCGCCGCGATGCCCAGGTCCAATCCGTCCAGCAGCGGCAGGTGCGCCCGCTCGGTGACCAGGACGGCGCATTCGGCGTGGGTGATGTCGCGCGCCAACTCCGCGCCGCGGCGCGTCGAGTTCACTCCCACGAGAGTGGCGCCCGCCACCGCCGCGGCGGACAACCAGAGCGGGAATTCGGGCACGTTGTCGAGCAGGACCCCCACGTGCGGCTCGACCCCGCGCGGCAGCAGATCGGCGAGCAGTGCGGCCCGGGCGGCGGCGTCGCGGGCGATCCGGTCGTGCGTCCAGGTCAGGTCCTCGAAGTGCAGTCCGGTCCGCTCGTCGCCCCATTGGCGATGTACGAGCTCCGCGATCGTCACCATGCCGCACTCCCTCACCGCGATCCGGCCGCGCCGGGTCTGATAGACCGTTAGATCTGATGCACCGTCACATTCTTGGCCCGCATTCTTGGCAAGATCAAGAACCGCGTCACGAAGGATGGGCATTCTCGGCAGGTTCCAGCGAAGTGTCACGAAGGGACGGGCATGAACTCGAACACCAGGCCGCTGCCGCCGGCCTCGGCCACCGCCCTCGCCGAACTGATGGCCGGCACCCTGCCCGGACCGGAGAGCGTGACCCCGGAGGCGCTCGACCTCGCGGACCGGGTGCGGGATCTGGTCGAGGCGGTGGTGTGGACCGACGTGGACGCGGCGGTACGCGCGGACGCGGCCGGGCGGATCGCCGAGTTGACCGCGCTGCTCGGCGCGGCCCGCCGCCCGCAGGCGGTCTCGCTGATCCGGTATCCGGACGGCAGGCTGGAACATCTGACCCAGATGGGCTCGGGACGGCTCAACCCGCAGGCACCCCGACTGGTGTTCGCCGAGGTCACCCCCAGGCCCGACCCGACGGCGGAGCCCGCGTCGGTGGAGATCCACGCCCGATGCACGCTGACCGCGGCACACGGCGGCCCGCCCGCCCGCGCGCACGGCGGCATCGTGGCGGTGGTCCTGGACCAGCTGCTCGGGGTGGCCGCGTCCGCGGCCGGGGCGCCGGGGCTGACCGCCGGCCTCGACATCCGCTACCGCCGGGCGACGCCCTACGACGTACCGCTGGAGCTGACCGGGCGCTGGACCGGCCGCGAAGGACGCAAGAGCTTCGCGACCGGTGAGATCCGCGCCGACGGGGAGGTGACCGCCGAGGCGACCGCGGTGTTCATCGCGGAACGGCGGTCCTGAGCCGAACGACGATCCCGAGCGGAGGGGGCGGCGCGGCGGGCCTCAGACCACCGCCGGAGCCGCCTCGGTCTCGCTCACCATCGGCCGCCCCGCGGCCTCCCAGGCGAGCATCCCGCCGTCCACGTTGACCGCGTCCCAGCCCTGTTGGCCCAGATAGTGGGTGACCTGCGCGGACCGGCCGCCGACCCGGCACATCACGTACACCCGGGTGTCGTGCGGCACCTCGTCGATCCGGTCGAGCAGCGTGTTCATCGGGATGTGCCGGGCGCCGGCCACGTGACCGGCGTCCCACTCGTACGCCTCCCGTACGTCCAGTACGAAGGCGTCGTCGGGAACCGCGGCGGCGGCCACGGCCGGCGGGGGCGACAGGTGCATCGGATCTCCGGGAGGTCGGGCGTCCGGAACCCGTCCGGCCGCGCTCATCGCACATTGTCGGTCATCGGCCCGCGCACAGGTGCACCGAACAGGCGAACCGCCCGCTCGTCACCCCCGACACACGCGCGGGCGGGGGCGGCCCGGGCACCGGCCGCGGCGGCCGATCACGGCACCAGTGTGCCGAGCACCTTCTCCTTCTCCGCGATGTCGTGCAGGAGCTGGTCGGCCAGATGTTCGAGCAGGCCGTCCGGATCGTCGGGGGCGAGCTGGAGCAGCTGCCCCATCGCACCCGCCATCAGCTCCTCGCGCAGCCCGGCCAGCTCGGTGCGGCGATGGGTGAGCCAGGCCAGCCGGCTGCGCAACCACTGCCCCCGGCCCTCGGTGCCCGGACCGCTCGCGCCCTCCGGGGACGTGGCCCATTCCGTACCCAACGCCAGCAACTCGCTCACGTCGCCGCGCGCGTACGCGGCGTTCACCCGGGCGATGAAGGCACCCCGGCGCTGCTTCTCCTCCGGGTCCTGGACCAGGTCCGGGTGCGCCCGGCGGGCCAGCTCGCGAAAGAGCTTGCGCGCCTCGGCGCCGGGGCTGACCCGGTGCACCTCCGGCACCGGCATCGATTCCTCGGCCGAACCGCCCTCCGCGCCGGGCGCGCCGTCGAGGGCACCCAAAAGCGAGTCCAAGTCCGGCATGTCCGTGACCACACCACGCAATTCGACCGCACGCCGGATGTCCGCGGGATCGCCGGTGTGCGCCGCGATCGCCTCCGCGATCAAGGCGTCCAACTCGTCCAGCCGCTCGTAGAGCGGACCGAGCCGGCGGTGGTGCACGATCGCCAGGTTGTCCAGCTCGACCTGAAGGGTCGTCACATCCACTTCGTCGTCGAGCAACGCGGTCTCCTCGGCGGCGACCTGTCGCTCCAACTCGGCGATTTCGGGGTCCGACCAGGGGGTCGGCGCGCTGACCTCGTCCATCACGTCCCTTGTGTGCTGTTCTGTTCCCGCGCGACACCGGCCGGCGGGCACCTCTGCCGGACTTTGAAGATCAAATCACTCGCAACACCCCCCAGCAGCCTATGTGGTAGGGCAGCATGGTCAGGCCGTCCCTGGCCAGTCGATCCAACAAAGCAGTTGGCTAGAGGGGATAAGATCCAGCCATGCCGCCCGACACCGCACGCACCCGAGCCAAACTTCTCGACGCCGCACGCGCGGAGTTCGCCGAGCACGGCATCGCCGGCGCCCGCGTCGACCGCATCGCCCTGCGCGCCGGGGTGAACAAGGAGCGCATCTACGCGTACTTCGGGAACAAGGAGCAGCTCTTCCAGCACGTGCTGACGGAGTCGCTCCAGGAGCTCAACACGGTCGTCACGATGCCCAACGACGACCCGGCCGAGTACATCGCCCAGGTGTACGACTTCTACTGCGCCCGCCCGGAATTGCTCCGGCTGCTGGTGTGGGAGGCGTTGTACTACGGGCACGACCCGGTCCCGGACGAGGAGCGGCGAGTCACGAGCTACGCCGCGAAACTTCAGGAGTTCGCCGATCACCTCGGCGTGAAGCCCTCGCCCGACGTCGCCCAGCTGCTCTACTCGCTCATCGGCGTCGCCGCCTGGCAACAGACGATGCCGCAGATGTCGCGGGTACTGCTCGGGGCCGACTCGGAGTCCGAGGAGGCCCGGGCGAACCGGCGCAAGCACCTCATCGAGTTCACGCGAGCGTCCATCGCGTCGATGAAGCAGTCATAGTGCGCACGGCCGGATGAAGGGTCCACCCTTCATCCGGCATGCCCACGAACGTGCCGTCCTTCCGGCGCGCTCTCCTCGAAGGAAGGCACGGCCGGGGTCCGCCCTCCCCCGGGCACCCCGCACGCGCGGCGGCCGGCACACCCCATGCCCCCGCCGCCCGCACACCCCGTCCCCCGCCGCCCCGCCCGGAAGCGGCGACCGCGCCGGAACACCCCGCCGGCCGGTCCACGACACGAAGCCCTCGTGCGCGGCAACGCGCACGAGGGAATCGACCCGGGTCGTCCGCACCCCGGGGCTCCACCCCGGAATCGACCGGAGTCGTCCCGGTCAGACCCCGGTCTCGGCCGGCAGCCGTCCCGACCGCACCGCGGCGAGCAGTTGTTCGTGGTCGGCCTCCGTACGATCCGCGTACCGCACCGCGAACCGCGCGAACGCGTCCTCCAGCCGGTCGTTCTTGCCGCAGTAACCGGCCGACACCTGCGGGTCCACCGAGTGGCTGTGCGCCCGGGCCAGCAGCGCGCCGGTCATCCGCGCGTAGTCGTCTATCTCGTGCGCGGCCAGCAGCGTCGCGTCGATGCTGCCCTTCATATTGCGGAACCGCCGCACCATGAAGTCGCGCCCGTCTATCGAGGTCCAGCCGAGCAGCGCGTCGGTGCCGGCCTGCATCCACTTCTGCCCGACCACCACCCGACGCCCCTCGTGCTCGACCCGGGTGGGCGGCAGATACGGCGCCAGCGCCGACGGGCGGGCCTCCTTCACCTGCAACACCAGCGGCTCGTCGCCGTTGCCCAGGAGCAGCACCACATAGGCCCGGGTACCGACGCTGCCGGTGCCGACCACCCGAAACGCCACGTCCTCCACCGCGAACCGGGCCAACAGCGGCCGCCGCTCGGTGGAGAGGGTGTCCACGTAGCTCTCCAGGCCGCCCGCCACCGCGCGGGCGAGGTCGTCGTCCACCGCGGTGAGCACCGGCGGATCGGGCACGAAGTGCCAGGTGCCGTCGGAGCGCCGCGCGGTCGACTTGGCCGCGAACCGCGCGCTGGTGTTGCGCCGCGCTTTCGCGGTGACCTGCGCCAGCAGCCCGGACAACTCGTCCGCGTCCGCGTGCGCCACCAGCGAGTCGTCGGCGATCGCGTTCCAGGCCTGGAGCACGGGCATCCCGGCGAGCAGCGCCATCGTCTTGCGATACGACGCGGCGGCGTCGTAGGCGGCCGTGTGACACGCGTCCTCGTCGAGCCCGCCGACCCGACCCGCCACCACGAGCGAGGCCACCAGCCGCTTGAGGTCCCACTCCCACGGTCCCTGCACGGTCTCGTCGAAGTCGTTGAGGTCCATCACGAGCCGACCCTCGGCCGTACCGAACACCCCGAAGTTCGCCGCGTGCGCGTCACCGCATATCTGTGCGGTCAGCCCCGTCACCGGCTCCGCCGCCAGATCCGCCGCCATCAACCCGGCCGCCCCGCGCAGGAACGCGAACGGCGAGGCCGCCATCCGCCCGATCCGCAACGGCACCAGGTGTTCGAGCCGCCCGACGTTGGAGCGCTCGACGCTCTCCACCACGTCCGGCCGATCCACCGCCGGCTCGAACGCCGCGTGCGCGGACCGCGACACCCGCTCGCGCAGGCCCTTGCCCAGCGCCTTGGACGCGACATCCGACCTGTCCCGAAAACCCGGAACGATGAATTCCCGCCCCACCGAAGTCCCCGACATGTACCGATCCTCCCCGGACGCAGCCCACGGCCGGCCATGCACGACACACGGCCCGACATACGAAAAGGCCCCAGGTCGATGACCTGGGGCCTTTGCTCGGTGCGCGAGGGGGGAGTTGAACCCCCACGCCCTTTCGGGCACTGGAACCTGAATCCAGCGCGTCTGCCTATTCCGCCACCCGCGCGAGCAATCAAAGATTAGCACGGGCCCGAGGCCCATTACGAATCCTTACCCGCGACCCCCATGGCTCACACCATGAGCACCCGTATGGCCACTCAGAGCAACCAACGGTTCATCTTTCCGTACCGGGATCCCCACGACCCCCGCCTCTCCGGCATGCTTGCCCTGCACCGTACGGTGAACGGGCTTCGACCCGGGCCACGCACACGGTCGCGGCACAACTACTGCAAGCGAGCCACCGAGGGGTCGACAGGGTGTAGGAATCCCTGTGAAAGCCAACACTCCTTACAGTGGCCACGGTAGGGAACCGCGCCCGTTTCCCACGCGTGGATACGATCAGTGAGCAGACTGTAGGACCGGACCGGCCGATCGCGTACGGAAGGAGGTGCCCGTGGGTCCCCTGAAGAAGTTCGAGCAACGGCTCGAGGGCCTGGTCAACGGCGCCTTCGCCAAGGCGTTCAAGTCCGATGTCCAGCCCGTCGAGATCGCCAGCGCCCTCAAGCGCGAGTGCGACAACAACGCGACGATCTGGAACCGAGACCGCACCATGGTCCCGAACGACTTCGTCGTCGAGCTCGGACAACACGACTATGAGCGCCTGAGCCCGTACGTGCAGCAACTCGGCGGTGAGCTGGCGACCGTGGTGCGCGACTACGCGCAACAGCAGCGCTACTCGTTCATCGGCCCCGTCGAGGTCCACTTCGAACATGCCGACGATCTGGACACGGGTCTGTACCGGGTGCGCAGTCAGGCACTCGCGGGCAGCCAGTCCCATCTGGACCAGCAGCAGCCCCCACAGGCATCGCCCTTCCCGGGCGGGGGGCCGCAACCCGAGCAGCCGCCACAGGGTTATGGATACGGTCGACCCGGCGGGCCACCCCCGCCCGGGGTGCCCGCACCACCGCCCTTCGGCCCGCCCGGGACCCCGGGAACGCCGCCCCGGCCACAGCCGGGGGAGCAGGCCGGCTACGGTCAGACTCCGCCGCCGGCACCACGGCTGCGTACCTGGCTGGAGGTCAACGGGGTGCGTCACGAGCTCACCGCCCCGGTCGTGAAGTTGGGCCGCAGCACCGATGTGGAAGTTCGCGTCGACGATCCGAGCGTTTCGCGGCACCACGCCGAGATCCGCGTAGGCGCCCCGGCGTCGATCACGGACCTCGGTTCGACCAACGGGATCGTCGTCGACGGCCAGCACTGCCAACGTGCCGGCCTGCGGGACGGATCGCGCATCGTGCTCGGCAGCACCACTGTCGTGTTCCGCCAAGCCGAGGGGTGACAACGGGCGCATGTCTGAGCTGACCCTCACCGTTATGCGGTTGGGTTTCCTCGCTGTGCTGTGGTTGTTCGTGATCGTCGCCGTACAGGTGATCCGTAGCGACCTCTTCGGCACACGCGTGACCCAACGACCCACGCGGCGCAGAACCGCCGCGCTGGCCGCAGCCGGAGGAGGTGCCACTCCGCCTCCGCAGGCGCAGCCGGCCCCGCCTCCGCAGCGGCAGCAGGCCCGGCCCCGCCGCGGCCAGCGCAACAACAACCCGAGCAAACTGGTGATCACCGAAGGCTCGCTGACCGGCACGACGATAAATCTGACGGATCAGCAGATCACCATCGGCCGGGCGCACGACTCGACCATCGTGCTCGACGACGACTACGCGTCGAGTCGGCACGCCCGCATCTACCCTGCGCCCGACGGCAGCTGGGTGGTCGAAGACCTCGGGTCGACGAACGGTACCTACCTGGACCGTACGCGCCTGACCGGTCCGACCCCCGTGCCGCTCGGTGCGCCGATCCGCATCGGCAAGACCGTTATCGAGCTGCGCAGGTAGCCTGAATGAGCCTCTCTCTCCGCTTCGCCGCCGGATCCCACAAGGGCATGATCCGAGAAGGCAACGAGGACTCCGGGTATGCCGGTCCTCGCCTGCTCGCGGTCGCCGACGGCATGGGCGGGCAGGCAGCGGGCGAAGTCGCCAGCTCCGAAGTCCTGTCCACCATCGTCGAACTCGACGAGGACGTGCCCGGGGCCGACCTGCTCGACGCGCTGCGTTCGGCGGTCGATCGCGCCAACGACCGACTGCGTGTGATGGTCGACGACGATCCCCAGCTCGAGGGCATGGGGACCACGTTGACCGCGCTGTTGTGGACCGGGAGCCGACTCGGCCTCGCCCACATCGGCGACTCCCGTGCCTACCTCCTGCGCGACGGCGCCCTGGAGCAGATCACCCAGGACCACACCTGGGTGCAGCGCCTGGTCGACGAGGGTCGGATCACCGAGGAGGAGGCCGACCACCATCCGCAGCGCTCGCTGCTGATGCGCGCGCTGGACGGGCGCGGCCACGTCGAGCCGGACCTGTCGGTGCGCGAGGCCCGGCCGGGCGATCGCTACCTGATCTGCAGCGACGGCCTGTCGGGGGTGGTCAGCCGGGAAACGATGGAGACCACCCTCCTCACCTACGGCAATCCGAACGACGCGGTCCAGGAGCTGATCCAGCTCGCGCTGCGCGGGGGCGGCCCGGACAACATCACCTGCATCGTCGCGGACGTGGTCGACCCCTCCGACCAGCCCTCCGACAGCCCGATCGTGGTGGGGGCGGTCGCGGCCGTGGTGGACGACACCACGACGCTGCCGACCACCCCGGCCTCCCGGGCCCGGGAGCTGACCGCCGGCGAGTACGAGACCGAGGCCCTGGTCTCCGAACCGGGCAGCCGGCGCAAGCCCAAGCCCAAGTCCACCCTGCGCAAGACGCTGCCCATCTGGGGCGGCGTCGCGGTGCTGGTGGCGGCGCTCGGCGGCGCCTACTACTGGACCCAGACGCAATACTTCGTGGCCGACAAAGGAGACCACGTAGCGATCTACCGGGGGATCGACTCGAAGATCCTGGGCATCAACCTCGCGAGCACGTACCAGAGTTACGACGAGGTGAAGCTGTCCCTGATCGGTCAGCCCAATCGGGACGCGGTCAACAGCACGCTCGACGCGACGAGCCTGAGCGACGCACGGCACACCATCGACCGGCTCAAGCGCCAGGCCGACGTGTGCCGCAGGTCGTACTCGGCGCAGGACATGAAGAAGACCGAGGCTCCCGGCAACCCGGGCGCCCAGCCGGCGGGCAGCGTGGACACGTTCCCCCAGCAGGTCCAGGGCCTCCCGGTGGCGCTGCAGACCAACCTGCCGGCCGCCAAGCACACCTCGACCACGGCCTCGCGCAGCAACCGGAGTTCGACCGCGCCGCCCACCGAGTCGGGCGGTCGAAGCAAGGGCAGCACGACCACGAGCCCGACTGCCCCGGCGAGTTCGGCACCACCGAGTACGACACCACCGGCGGCGACACCGGAGGCACCCGGGGCGGGGCTGAGCGCCGAAGAGGCCGAGCTGGCCAAGCAGTGTTATCCGCGACCGGCCGGAACCGCCGGAACGAACTGAGGGGAGCGCCGTGAGCAACACGACGATCACCCCCCAAGCCGCACCGAATCGCCGCAACACCGAGTTGATGATGCTCGGATTCGCGGTCCTGGTGCCGATGCTGGCCTACGCCAACGTGGGACTGGCGGGGGACGGGTCACTGCCCATGGGCAGCCTGATCAAGTACGGCTTCGGCCTCGGCGTCTTCGCGGGAATCGCGCACCTGCTGGTCCGCAAGTTCGCGCCGTACGCCGACCCGCTGCTGCTGCCGTTGGCCACGTTCCTCAACGGCATGGGCCTGATGTTCATCAATCGGCTCGACCTGGACATCGTCAAGGGCATCGGTCTGGGCGGCAGGCACGGCACCGCGGCGGCCGGTTCGCAGCTGATGTACTCGGCGATCGGCATCGGGCTGTTCGTGGGCATCGTGGTGCTTTTGAAGGACCACCGGCTGCTCCAGCGCTACACGTACACGTTCATGGCGCTCGCGCTGGTCCTGCTCGTGTCGCCGATCCCGTTCCCGGGCGACATGTACGGCGCGAAGATCTGGATCCGGCTCGGCCCGTTCAACTTCCAGCCCGGCGAGTTCACCAAGATCGTGCTGACGGTCTTCTTCGCGGGCTACCTGATGGCCAAGCGCGACGCGCTCGCGCTGGCCAGCCGCAAGGTGATGGGGCTGTACTTCCCGCGCGGTCGGGACATGGGCCCGATCGTGGTGGTCTGGCTGTTGAGCATCCTGATCCTGGTGTTCGAGCGCGACCTCGGCACCTCGCTGCTGTTCTTCGGCCTGTTCGTGGTCATGCTCTACGTGGCCACCGAGCGCACGAGTTGGCTGCTGTTCGGCCTGTTCATGGCCGTCGGCGGCGCGGTCGTGGTCGGCACGCTCGAACCGCACGTGCACGACCGCGTGGCGGCCTGGCTGGATCCGCTGGCCGCCTACAACGGCAGCGGATCGGTGCAGTCCGAGCAGCTGGCCCAGGCCCTGTTCGGCTACGGCACCGGCGGCCTGCTCGGCACCGGCCTCAACCAGGGCCACCCGACCGAGATCGGCTTCGCCGCGCGCAGCGACTTCATCCTGACCACGGTCGGCGAGGAGTTGGGCCTGGCCGGGATGATGGCCATCTTCATGGTGTACGCGCTGCTGATCGAGCGTGGTCTGCGTACCTCGCTCGCCGCGCGCGACCCGTTCGGCAAGCTGCTCGCGGCCGGCCTGTCGGTCACCATCGCGCTCCAGGTCTTCGTGGTCGCGGGCGGCGTCACCGGCCTGATCCCGCTCACCGGTATGACGATGCCCTTCCTGGCCCAGGGCGGCTCGTCCGTGATCACCAACTGGGCGCTGGTGGCGATCCTGATCCGGATCAGCGACACCGCCCGCCGCCCCGCGCCGCCCGCCGGAACCTTCGACCCGGGCGCGGGAGTGGCCCCCCGGCGTGGCTCGCACGCCTCGGGCCGCGACGGCACACCGGCCGGCGGCACCACCCCGCCGCCGAACGCGACGCCCGCCGACGGTTCGTCCGCTCCCGATCCCGAGGCGCTGACCGTGGCGGGCGGGGTGCCCAGCGCCCCCGGCGGCCCCGGTACCCCGCCTCCGGGCGGCTCCGGAACACCACCGAGACCATTCGTGCCCCCGCCGCACCCCGGCGGCGGAGCCCCGTTCGGCCCACCGGGCCAGGGCGGCTCCGGCGGGCCGAACCCGTGACCGCCGCAACGCACGTCCAGGGGAGGGAAACACCGTGAACAAGCCGTTGAGGCGGGTCTCCGTCTTCTGCCTGATCCTGGTCGCGGCACTGATGCTGCGGGCCAACTGGGTCCAGGTCGTCAAGGCCGACGACTACGCGAACAACAGCTACAACAAGCGGGCGATCTACGAGAAGTACTCGCACCCGCGCGGCGACTTCCTCGTCGAGGGCAAGCCGATCACCAGCTCGGTCAAGACCGACGACAAGCAGTACGAGTTCCTGCGCAAGTACGAGTTCGGCCCGATGTACGCGCCGGTCACCGGCTTCATCTCGCCGTTCGTCGGCAAGAACCTGCTGGAGAGCATCGACGACGACATCCTCAGCGGCAAGGACAGCCGGCTGTTCGTGCGCAAGGTGCTGGACACGGTGACCAACAAGGGCACCCGGGGCGGCAACGTCGCGCTGACGATCAACGCCAAGGCGCAGGAGGCCGCGTACAACGGCCTCAAGGACAAGACCGGCGCGGCGGTCGCGATCGACCCGGACACCGGCAAGGTGCTGGCCATGGTCAGCACGCCGTCCTACGACCCGAACGTGCTGGCCCAGAACGACCGCAACGCGGTCGCGAAGGCGTACGACGGGCTCACCCTGGACACGAACAAGAAGCGCAAGACTCCGGACACGAACTTCGATCCGAAGATGCCGATGGACAACCGGGCGCTGCGCTACACCTACGCCCCCGGCTCGACCTTCAAGCTGATCACCGCCGCGGCAGCGCTGTCCACGGGCCAGTTCAAGCCCGACACCGTGCCGAGCGTCCCGCTGAGCGGCGGCAAGCTCTTCTACCCGAACTCCAACCAATTCCTGCCCGACTCGCACCCCGCGGAATGCACGAACGCTTCGCTCCAGAAGGCCCTGGAGCTGTCCTGCAACACGGTGTTCGCCAGCGTCGGTCAGCAGATCACCCAGGAGAAGGTGAAGGCGCAGGCCGACGCCTTCGGCTTCAACAACTTCGGTAAGGGCAGCCAAAACCCGCTGGACATCCCGAGCCGGGCGGCGATGAGCGTGTTCCCCTCCGGATTGGACCAGGGCCAGCTGATGCGCTCGTCGATCGGCCAGGACAGCGTGGCCGCGACGCCCCTGCAGATGGCCATGGTCGTCGCGGGCATCGCGAACAACGGCAAGGTGATGAAGCCCTACGTCGTCGACGAGTTGCGGGCGCAGAACCTCTCGGTGCTCGAGAAGACCCAGCCGCAGGTGGCCGGTGAGGCCATCACCCCCGAGGTCGCACAGATGCTCCAGGACATGATGAAGGGCGTGGTGGACAACGGCACCGGCAAGAGCGCCCAGATTCCCGGGGTCACCGTCGGCGGCAAGACCGGCACCGCACAGCACGGCGAGAACAACAACAAGAACCCCTACGCCTGGTTCGTCTCCTACGCCAAGGGTGCCGACGGCAAGAAGGTCGCCGTAGCGGTCGTGGTGGAGGACAGCGACGCCGAGCGCAACGAGATCAGCGGCAGCGGCCTCGCCGGGCCCATCGCCAAGGCAATCATGGAAGCCGTGGTCAAGAAGTGAGCCATGGCACACGATCACCCCGATAGTCACTCCGAGCACTACTGCAATCAGATATCGACGTGCCCTCGTGGCTCGGGTGTGACGGCCCGCCGGGCCGCCGCACCGGTACCGTGTCGGAGAACGCGCCGGACCGTTGGGGCAATCGCCGCGGTACCGGCCGGCCGAAGACCGAAGGCCGTGGACCGGTAAGGGAAGGGCTGGAAGTTATGGAAGAGCCGCGTCGCCTCGGCGACCGGTACGAGATCGGCGCGGTCCTCGGCCGTGGTGGCATGGCCGAGGTGTACATGGGCCGTGACATTCGTCTGGGACGCAGTGTGGCGGTCAAGACACTGCGCGCCGATCTCGCCCGTGACCCAACGTTCCAGGCCCGGTTCCGCCGCGAGGCGCAGTCGGCCGCCTCGTTGAACCACCCGGCGATCGTCGCGGTCTACGACACCGGCGAGGACTACATCGACGGGATCTCGATCCCGTACATCGTGATGGAGTACGTGGACGGCTCGACGCTGCGCGAGTTGTTGCACTCGGGCCGCCGGCTGCTGCCGGAACGGGCCCTGGAGATGACCGCCGGCGTGCTCCAGGCGCTGGAGTACAGCCACCGCAACGGCATCATCCACCGCGACATCAAGCCCGCCAACGTCATGCTGACGCGGCAGGGCACGGTCAAGGTGATGGACTTCGGCATCGCGCGGTCCATGGCCGACAACGGCATGACCATGACGCAGACCGCGGCCGTGATCGGCACCGCGCAGTACCTGTCGCCGGAACAGGCCCGCGGCGAGACCGTGGACGCCCGGACCGACCTCTACTCCACCGGCTGCCTGCTCTACGAGCTGCTGACCGAACGTCCGCCGTTCATCGGCGACTCCCCGGTCGCGGTGGCCTATCAGCACGTCCGCGAGGACCCGCTGCCGCCGAGCACGTTCGACCCCGAGGTCTCGCCGACCATCGACTCGATCGTGCTCAAGTCGCTGGCGAAGAACCCGGACAACCGGTACCAGAGCGCCGACGAGATGCGCGCCGACATCGAGCGGGCGCTGCACGGCCTGCCGGTGGGGGCGCCGAGCGTGATGGCCGCGCCGATGGGGGCCGACCCGGCGACGCAATACCTGCCGCCGACGGCGGGCGGGGCGACCCAGGTCATCCCGGCGCACGGCCAGGGTCCGGCCACGGGGCAGTACGAGCTCGACGACAACGACCGCCGCCGGGACGAGCCGAGGAAGTCCCGGGGCGGCGCCTGGATCCTGCTGGCGCTGGCCTGCGTAGCGGTCCTGGTCGCCGCCTTCTTCATCGGCAAGACCCTGATGGGCGACGGCGAGGACAAGTCGGCGGGGGTGCCCACCCTTACCGGCAAGACCCTGGAGGAAGCCACCAAGGCGGTGGACAACGCCGGGTTCAAGATCAACATGAACGACGACCCGTCGCAGTGCCCCAAGGACGCCACCGGGACCAAGGGGACCATCTGCAAGCAGACCCCGCCGGCCGGAGGGAGCGCCAAGAAGGGCGACACCATCCAGGTCTGGGCCTTCGGCGGCCCGAAGAAGACCACCGTCCCGCCGGGCCTCAAGGGCGCCACCGAAGAGGACGCGACCAAGAGGCTCAAGGACGCCAACCTGGTGGCCGACCCCGTGCGCAGCCAGACGCTGACCAACTGCACCCGGGACACCGTCTGCTCGACCAGCCCCGACGCGGGTGCCGAGCTGAACGAGGGCGACAAGGTCACCCTGAACATCTTCTCCGGCAAGACCCAGGTGCAGGTGCCGCAGGTGATCGGCCTCAGCTACGACGACGCCAAGGCCAAGCTGGAGAACCTCGGGTTCAAGGTCACCAAGTCCTCCGACCAGTACACGACGGAGAAGCCGGCCGGCCAGGTGTTCAAGCAGAGCGAGACCGCGGGCTCGAAGATCAATGAGGGCGGCACCATCAACCTCACCGTCTCCAAGGGCCCGACCCCGGCCACCACGGCACCTCCGGCCACGGGCACCCCGGGCGGCAGCACGGGCACCAGCAGCCCGCCCCCGTCCGGCAACAACCAGGGCGGCAACGGCGCGCTCATAGGCGGCGGCGACCTCAGAGGCGGCCACGGCAACTGGCCGAACTGACCCGCAGGCACCACCACACCGAGGCCCCGAGAGCCAAACCTCCCGGGGCCTCGGCCTTTTCCGGCCGGCGCGCGGGGGGCGAGCAGGGCCTGGGGCGTGTCTTCAATCTCCCGTCGGGCTCCGCGGCGTCCGGTGCCGTGCATCGGCGGGGGCGAGGTCGGGGGTGGTTGCCCGGGTGGCGAGTGTGGCCAGGTGGGACAGGGCGGTTGCGGACGGGGTGTTCGGGCGGGCGCGGAAGACGTGGATTTCCAGGGCGGTGTCGCCGGTCGGGGTGGGAACTCGGAGGGTTTCGTAGTCCAGGTGCATCGAGCCGACCGCCGGGTGGTGCACGCTCTTGTGGCCGGCGCCGCAGACCAGCACCTTGCCGGTGGCCCAGATCCGCCGGAAATCGGCGCTGTGGGTGGAGAGTTCGGTGATCAGCGTGGCCAGTTCCGCATCGTCGGGATAGCGCCCGGCCGAGACCCGCAGCTGGCCCACCGCGTCCTCGGCCCGCTCCTCCCACTCGGGGAACACGAGGCGGGAGGCGGGGTCGAGGAAGAGGAACCTGGCGTTGTTGCGGTCGCGGCGGCTCGGATCGGCAAGGCCGCCGACGAGTTCGGCGCCCAGGTCGTTCCAGGCCACCGTGTCCAGGCGGTGGTTCGTGGCGAAGGCCGGGAGCCGGGTCAGCGAGTCCAGGATCTGCTGGATCAGCGGGCTGACCCGGGCCGTCGGCGCGGGGACGTGGCGCGTACCGGCCAGCGTGATCAGGTGCCGGTGCTCGGCGGCGTCGAGGCCGAGCGCCCGGGCGAGTGCGTCCAGCACCTCGGGGGAGGGCTGGGTGGCCCGACCCTGTTCGAGGCGTACGTAGTAGTCGACGCTGATCCCGGCGAGCTGGGCCAACTCCTCGCGGCGCAGGCCGCGGACCCGGCGTCGCCGGCCGCCGACGAGTCCGACGTGCTCCGGTGCGACGCGGCCTCGGCGGGCCCGCAGGAATCCGCCCAGCGCGCGCCGGGCGTCGCCGATGCCCTCGACCTCGTCGTCGGTGTGCGCGGCGGGCGCGCCCGCCGTCCCGGTGCGCCGCTCGGTGGCGGTCGTACGCTCGCCCTGCTCCACCCCGTTCATGCGGTCAAGTATGCGCGGGCACCGGGCGGATCGGGCCTGTGTGGTTCTCGCAGTACCAGGAACGGGGTTCCGCCGGTTGAACCGGGTCCTGGCTACCCGTTCGCGCCCGGAGGAGCGTTGGCTCCATGAACCCCACCACGCCGCAGTCCGGCCGGCCCACGCCGTCGCCCCGCAAGGTCCTCGTCGTCGTCGCCCATCCCGAGCCGCGCTCGCTCAACGGCGCGCTCACCGAGTTCGCGGTCGAACGGCTGCGGGCGGCGGGACACCACGTTCGGGTGTCCGACCTGTACGCGATGAAGTGGAAGGCGGCGGTGGATGGCGACGACTTCCCGGAGCACGTCGCGGACCACCGCCTTCGGGTGATGGCCGACTCGCAGCGGGCCACGCTGGCCGAGCGGCTGGCCCCGGATATCGCCGCCGAGCAGGAGAAGGTGCTCTGGGCGGACGCGATCGTCCTGCAGTTTCCGATGTGGTGGTTCTCCGCGCCGGCGATTCTGAAGGGCTGGATCGACCGGGTGTTCACCGCCGGATTCGCCTACGGTCCAAAGGTCCCGCCCCCGTACAGTGAGGGCGCGTTGGCCGGGCGGCGGGCATTGTTGTCGGTGACGGCCGGCGCCCGGGAGACCGCGTTCTCCGACCGGGGCATTCACGGGCGGCCGGCGGAACTGCTCTTCCCGCTCCAGCACGGGTTGTTCTGGTTCACCGGGTTGGCCCCGCTCGAGCCGTTCGTGGTGTACGGCTCGAACGACGTATCGCCGGAGCGGTTCGAGGCGGCGAAGGAGGAGTACGCCCGGCGGCTCGACGGGCTCTTCACCGACGAGCCGGTGGCCTTCCGCGCGCTCGACGGCGGCGACTACGACCGTGAGATGCGGCTGCTGCCGGGCGTCGAGGAGCCCGGGACGAGCGGGATCGACATGCATGTGCGGTAGGGCGCCTGAGCCGGGGCCGGTCGTGCCCGACTCCCCGGTACGCGGGGGCGGTTCGGGGCCGCGAAACGGGCGGCGACCTGCGCGGACCGGCACCGCCGGGGCCGACGACCGGCGCTCGGACCACGACTTTCGGCATTGGTCGGTGCCTCGGTCCACCTGTTATTGTCGAGCCCGACCCGACCGCGGCGCCCACGGCACGCGGACAGGTGCACGAACGTCACTCGCAGGACGGAGAGGCCACGCTGATGAAGAAGCTGATCCTGGTGGCTTTGGCTGCTGTAGCCGGCCTGTTGGTCTACCGGCAGATTCAGGCGGATCGGGCCGAGCAGGATCTGTGGACCGAGGCGACGGACGCGGTTCCGGCGGGCACCGGCACTCGCTGAACAGATCGTGCGGGAGACCCCGCAAAGGCTTGAACCCATCCGGGCAAGTGTGACGTTTCACGTGAAACGTCACACTTGCCCGGATGAGGTGTTGTGAAATCGCGGCCCGGTTGCCGCTAATCTGGTTCGGTACCAAGGGGCCTTAGCTCAGCTGGTAGAGCGCTGCCTTTGCAAGGCAGATGTCAGGGGTTCGACTCCCCTAGGCTCCACAGGATCCGTACAGGATCCACGACTGGCGATACGACGAAGGGCCCGGCGCGATGCCGGGCCCTTCGTCGTGTGTTCGGGCGGGTCAGTCGGCGTCCCGCTTCGGAGCGGCCGAGCGGAACTCGTCCTCGGTCAGCTTGACCTCGTCGTCGAGGGACGCGGGGGTCTGCGGGGTGGTGGCGGAGCCCTGCAGCGCCTCGTCGGGCTCGTCGGTCAGCCACTCCGGCCGGGCGTTGCGGCGGCGCCACCACAGGAAGGCCGCGAAGCCGCCACCCGCGACGACCGTGATCATCAGGAACCTGCGGCGGCGGGCCCGGCGCCGCTTGGTGCGGCCGACCCGGGCGACGTCCTCGGCGCTGATCTCGCCCTTGAGGACGGACAGCGCGGCACCGGCCCGCAGGAGGGCCTCGTCACGGACGGGTTCGGCGGCGCCCCGGGCCTGGTCGACCGCCTGGTATACGCGCGGAACCACGTCGTGGCGGACCCGGTGGCGGGCCGTCTCCACGGCGTGCTCGACGTGCGGTGCGGCCGTTTCCTTGGCGTTCACCAGTGCGGGTACGACCTTCTCGCGGGTGGTCTCGACCGCTCGCTCACGTGCCGCGCCCGCGTAGTGGATCGCCGCCTCCTTGGCGTGCGCGGCGTGTGGGGCAAGCCGCTCCCTGGTCCTGCCGGTCGCCTCGCGGACCGGATCCATGCGGGTCACGACATCCTCCTCCTCGCCGGGTTCATCCGCTATCTGTTCCCGACGATCCCGGGTTCATGCGCCGCGTATCGGCGTGCGATCCGTACGGTGGAACGGTGTCCGCGGTGGTCTCGTGGCAGGAGCCGCCCGCGGCATGCGAGGATTTCGAGGATTCAAGAAGACCGTCCGTGTAACCGTAGGGAAGGCACATCAGTGGCCGAGGAACTTTTCGCCACCATCAAGACCAACCACGGGGACATCCGCATCCGGTTGTTCCCGAACCACGCACCGAAGACGGTCGCGAACTTCGTGGAGCTGTCGCAGGGGCAGCGCGAGTGGGTCCACCCGGCCAAGGGGCAGAAGACCACCGCACGCCTGTACGACGGCACCGTGTTCCACCGCGTCATCTCCGGCTTCATGATCCAGGGCGGTGACCCGCTGGGCACCGGCACCGGCGGTCCGGGCTACCGCTTCGCCGACGAGTTCCACCCGGACCTGGCGTTCTCCAAGCCGTACCTGCTGGCGATGGCCAACGCCGGACCGGGCACCAACGGCTCGCAGTTCTTCATCACCGTGGGTGCCACGCCGCACCTGAACAACAAGCACACCATCTTCGGTGAGGTCGCCGACGCGGAGAGCCGCAAGGTCGTCGACGCGATCGCCGGTACCCAGACCGACATGCGCGACCGTCCGGCCTCCGACGTCGTGATCAACTCGGTCGAGGTCGAGACCCTCTCGTCCTGAACCCCGAGCGCACGGGCCGGGGCCTTCGGGTCCCGGCCCGCGGCGCGTGCCTGAAGGTGAGCATGAGCCCCGACGAGCAGCAGCCGAGTGCGACCGGACCGGCCGGTCCACCCGTGTGTTATCGGCATCCCGATCGGGAGTCGAACATTCGCTGTACGCGCTGCGAGCGGCCCGTCTGCGGCGATTGCATGGTGAGCGCGTCCGTCGGCTTCCAGTGCCCGGACTGTGTCCGGCAGGGCAGCCGCCAGGTACGCGAGGCGCGCACCGTGGCGGGCGGTCGGGTCGCGCCCACGACCGCGCCCGCGATCGTGACCAAGACCCTGATCGGGCTCAACCTCGCCGTCTTCGTGCTGGTCCAGGTGGTCGGCAACACGTTCGTGGACCGGTGGATACTGGTCGGCCGCTTCTTCATGGGCGGCGAGTGGCAGGGTGTCGCCGAGGGCCAGTGGTACCGCCTGCTCACCGCGACGTTCCTGCATCAGCAGTTCTGGCACATCGGGTTGAACATGCTCGGCCTGTGGATGCTCGGGCCGCCGCTCGAGGCGGCGCTGGGCCGGACCCGGTTCGTCGCCCTCTACCTGGTCGCCGGTCTGGGCGGCAGCGCGTTGTCGTATCTGATCGCCGAACCGAACCAGGGCTCGCTGGGCGCCTCGGGCGCGTTGTTCGGGCTGTTCGGCGCGATGATCGTGCTCGGTCGGCGGATGAACTACGACCTGAAGCCGCTGATCATCCTGCTGGCGCTGAACCTGATGATCACGTTCCTCAACATGAGCACGATCGACTGGCGCGCCCACCTCGGGGGACTGGTCGCGGGCACGCTCGCGGCGATCGGTGTGGTCTACGCGCCGGCGCGGCAGCGGACCCTGGTCCAGGTGGGCAGCCTGCTCGCGGTGCTGGCGGTGGTCGTGGCGATCGTGCTGATCCGGACCGCGCAGATCGTCTGAGGCACGAGGGCGCGAGGGCGCGAGGGCGCGAGACGGCAGGCAACAGGTACACGACCCGGGCCCGACGCCCGAGCATGGTGACGCTATGAGTCATACCAATGACCCGGAGTGATGAATCCGGGATGCGAGCCGTTACCCACATCCCGGCCGGTCGTTGGACCGTAACGGGTTATCCACAGGATCTGCCCAGTTATCCCCACTGTGGATAACTCTGTGGAGTCTCCCCGGGAAAACTCGCTGAGCTGCGCGTATGCGCTACTTCCACTGAGTGGACACGCCGAAGCCGGCGGCGATGAAGCCGAAGCCGACGACGATGTTCCAGTTCTTCAGGGACTCGATCGGGAAGCGCATGTCGGTCACGTAGAAGACCACGATCCACAGCAGGCCGATCGCGAAGAGGGCCAGCATGAACGGCGCCACCCAGCGGCGCGAGTCCAGCTTTATGGTCGTCTTCTTGACGGGCGGCGGGGTGAAGTCGTCCTTCTTACGGATCCGGGACTTCGGCACGAGAGTCTCTCCTGTCGATGTAGCCGGACGAGTGGGTGCGCAGCACACGCGACACGATCCGGTGATGTGTCGGTTAGCGTAGTCGCTGTCAGGTCCGGAAGGAGGGTACGGCGACGTGCGTATCTTCGCCATGCGGCCGTCCGGGATGTCCTGGCGTGCGATCGTACCCCGATTGTCCGCACTTGTGGTGTTCGCCCTGGCCGGTCTGCTCTTCTGGATCAGCGCCGACACCTCCCACGGCACCAATCTGCGCAGCGACGCGCAGATGCTCAAACTCTCCGACGTGATCCGGGACCAGGGTCGGCGCAACGAGAGCGCCCAGCAGGACCTGTCCAAGCTGCAGCGGGACGTGGACGGGCTGGTCCAGGAGCAGGCCAACGACCCCCAGGCGCGCGGTCGCATCGACGCCGTCGCGGACCCGGCCGGGGTCACCCCGGTCTCCGGCGAGGGCCTGACGGTCACCCTGACCGACGCCCCGCCCGACGCCAAGTCCCGCGTACCCGGCGTGCGCGAGCCCACCGCCGACGACCTCGTGGTGCACCAGCAGGACATCCAGGGCGTGGTGAACGCGCTGTGGAACGGCGGCGCGCGGGCGATCCAGATCATGGACCAGCGGATCGTGGCCACGTCCGCGGTGCGCTGCGTCGGCAACACGCTGATCCTGCACGGCCGGGTGTACTCGCCCCCGTACGTGATCTCGGCGGTCGGCGACATCGGCGCCCTGCGGCGCGCCCTGGATCAGAGCAAGAGCGTGTCCAACTACACGGACTACGTCGAGGCGTTCGGCCTCGGGTGGAAGGTCGAGGACCGCAAGCGCATCGATGCGCCGGGGTATACGGGCCCGCTGGGCCTGGAGTATGCGAAAGTCTCCGGGACGTGATCGGCAGCGGTGAATCGAGGGGAGTCTGACGACGGTGTTGCGGACCACGATGCGAGGCCTCGGGGAGGTCTTCATCACACTGGGCGTCGTCATCCTTTTGTTCGTCGTCTATCAGCTCTACTGGACCGGCGTGCTGGCCGATCGTGCGCGGGCCGAGGAGATGCACAAGCTCGACGAGGCGCGCAAGCGGATCGGGGCGAGCGTGCCCAAGGACGTGCCGGTCGCGCAGGCACCCGCGGCGCAGGCCCCGTACGAGGACGGTGAGCCGTTCGGGACCATGTACATCCCCCGTTTCGGTGACGGCTGGTACAAGACCATCCGGCCCGGGGTCACGCCCAAGGAGCTGCAAAAGGGCCTGGGTTGGTACAAGGGCAGCGCGCAGGCGGGTCAGGACGGCAACTTCGCCATCGCCGGGCACCGCAAGACGTACGGCGACCCGTTCCTGAACGTGCCCAAGCTGCAGGTGGGCGACAAGGTCGTGATCGAGGGCATCACCGAGTGGTTCGTCTACTCGATCGACAAGCCGGTCAGCCTTCCCGGGGACAAGGCGGTCCTGAAGACCATTCCCGAGGATGTGCACGTGCTCGACCCGGTGCCGGCGAAGGCCTATACGGCGCCCGGGAAATACATCACCCTGACCACCTGCGAACCCGAGTTCGGCAGCACGCACCGGTTGATCGTCTGGGGCCACCTGGAGTCGCGGACCCCGCTGTCCTCCGGTCGACCGGCGGCGTTGCAGGGATGAGCGGGGCGCGGATGAGCGAGTCGGGCCGCGCGGGCGGCGAGCGAGAGAGGGCCTGGGCCTGATGTACGGCTGGATCTGGCGCACCCTGCCGGGGAACGTGTGGGTGAAGCTCCTGCTCTCCCTGGTCCTGGTGCTGGCCATCGTGTACGCGCTGTTCACATGGGTCTTCCCGTGGGCCGAACCCCTGCTGCCGTTCAGCGATGTGACGGTCGACCAGGACAACGTGACGAACACCACCGGGCCCGGCGGCGTACCGCTTCCGGCGGGTGCGACCTCGGCGGGGTCGTCCGGGTCACCTTCTTCACTGCCGGGAGGACTGCCGGGATGAGCACGCGCATTCTCGTCGTGGACAACTACGACAGCTTCGTCTTCAACCTCGTGCAGTACCTCTACCAGCTCGGCGCGACCTGCGAAGTGCGGCGCAACGACGCGGTGACGGTCGAGGAGGCCGAGGAATTCGACGGCGTACTGCTGTCCCCGGGACCCGGCACGCCCGAGGGCGCCGGGATCTGCATGGAGATGGTGCGCCGCGAGGGCGGCCGGGTGCCGGTCTTCGGGGTGTGCCTGGGGATGCAGTCCATCGCGGCGGCGCACGGCGCTACCGTTGGCCGGGCGCCCGAGCTTCTCCACGGCAAGACCAGCCCTGTGGTGCATGAGGGGGCGGGCGTCTTCGCCGGCCTGCCGTCGCCGTTCACCGCGACGCGCTATCACTCGCTCGCGGTGGATCCGGACACGATTCCGGCCGAACTGGAGGTGACCGCATGGACCGGGACCGGCGTGATCATGGGCCTGCGGCACCGCGACCGACCGGTCGAAGGCGTGCAGTTCCACCCGGAGTCGGTGCTGACGGAGTACGGCCACCGGATGCTGGCGAACTGGCTGGTGAGCTGCGGGGATCCGACGGCGCCGGACCGGTCGGCGGGTCTGGCACCCGTCGTCGGGCGCACGCCGCTCCCGGCCTGACCGAGGGGTCGATACCCGACAGCGGGTACGGGGCGGGAAGCGTCCCGTACGGGTCGGGTGCGGGCGGCTCGGATGGGCCGGGCGGTTCCCACGCCTCGGGCGGGGGCGGGCGGCACGGAGCGGGTGGCGGCGGGCGGCACGGAGCGGGTGGGCCGGCCCCGTACGCGCCCGAGGACTATGCGCGGGACCTGGTCGACCCCGGCTTCACGGCACCGCCCACAGCGGCCCTTCCGGCCGTTTCGGATCCCGTTCCGGGCGGGCGCGCGGCCCGTCGGCGGGCCGCACAGCGGCAGCGGGCCGAGTCCGTCGAGCAGACGGCGGTCTACATGCCGCCGGCGGCGATGGTGGAGGCGCCTCGGGCGCTGCCGGGAGCCCGGGCCGCGGCGGGTGCGCCGGACATGCCGGGCGCCGCGGACGCGTCCGACGCGATGGACGCGTGGTTTCGGGCCGACGCGGGGGTGGCGGGCGCCGATCCGGTGCTCGACCCGGCGTACGCGCCCGCTCCGGAGGCCGTTCCGCGGCCGACGCCGGGCGGCGCGGTCGTACCCGGCGGACGGGCGGAGCGGCGCAAGGCGCAGCGCAGGAAGGCCGGCCGGGGCGGCTCCCGTCCGCCCGCGCGCCCGGAGCCGGCCGAGGGCGCCGGACGGGCCGCCCGGCGGCGGGCGGCGAAACCGTCGACCGGCGCGCGGATACTGACCGCCGGCGCCCGCCTCGTGGGCGAACTCGCGATGACGGTGGGCGTACTCCTGGTCCTGTACGTGGTGTACCTGACCTGGTGGACGAACATCGTGGCGGCGGAGAAGGCCCGGAACGAGGCGCACGACATACAGCAGAGCTGGAACAACACGCCCGGCCAGGTGGTCGACCCGCGCAACCCCGGCCAGTACGTCGCCCCGAACAAGGGCTTCGCGCTGCTGTACATCCCCCGGATCGGAATGGAGAAGCAGGCGATAGCGGAGGGCACCGACCGTGGCAAGGTGCTCAACAACGGCCTGGTGGGCCACTACAACGACCCGAAGACGGCGATGCCGTGGGATGCCCAGGGCAACTTCGCGGTGGCCGCGCACCGCAACGGGCACGGCGAGCCGTTCCGCTACATCAACAAGCTCAAGCCCGGCGACAAGGTGGTCGTGGAGACCGCGACCACGTACTTCACGTACACCGTCGACGCGGACCTGCCGCAGACCTCGCCGTCGCACATCCAGGTGATCGATCCGATCCCCGACAAGGGGCCGTACACCAAGCCCGGCCGCTACATCACGCTGACCACGTGCACGCCGGACGGCGCCTCGACGTATCGCCTGATCGTCTGGGGCCACCTGGAGGAGGAGCGGCCGCGTTCCCAGGGCAAACCGGACGCGCTGCTGGACGGGGCGAAGTGACGGCGCATCACATTCCGGTCTCCGGGTCCTGACCGAACTTCTTGTCTGTGCCAAGCTGTCGACCCATGGGCGCTGTACGCAAAACCATTCGCGTCGGGGCGGAACTCCTCCTGACCCTGGGCCTGGTCGGCCTGCTGCTGTGTGTGCACCAGCTCTACTGGACCAACTTCGAGGCCCGGGCCGAGGCCCGCAGCGAGGTGGACCAGCTGCGCAGGGACTGGGCCAGACAGGGCACCGAGGGCGTCAAGGGCACCGAGGGCACCGAACCGCCCGCCGCGCAGCCGCCCACCGACGTCCTGAGCGGCCCCACCGACGTGAGCGTGGACGGCGGCAAGGACGGCCAGAAGGTGGCGGGTTCGCACACCATCCGCGGCGAGACGCTGGCCATCCTGTGGATCCCCAGGCTCGGTTCGAACTGGTACCAGCCGATCATCGAGGGGTCCAGCCTGGCCTCGCTCTCGAAGGGTGTCGGCCACTACACGTACCCGCCCTACGTCGGCCCCGGCGGCGCCGGCAACTTCGGCCTCGCCGGCCACCGCAACGGACACGGCGAGCCGTTCCGCCACCTGAACAACCTGCGGGCGGGCGACAAGGTCGTGGTCGAGACCAAGACCCAGTGGTTCACGTACACGATAGTCAAGGGCCCGTTCATCACCAAGCCCTCCAACGGCTCGGTCCTCACCGCCCGCCCCCCGGACCTGGGCGGACCGGCCGGCCGCAGCCTGATCACCCTGACCACGTGCGATCCGGAGTTCACCTCCAAGAACCGCATGATCTACTGGGGCGAACTCACCACGACGGACCCGAAACAGGGCGACACGAAGCCGGCGGCCCTCCGCCGCTGAGCGCGGGCCCGTCGGTTCGGCATCGCTACCCAACGACGTCGGCACTTGATAGCTTCGCTCTCCTCTTGATCTCAGCAACGGAGGGTGCAGATGACCCTTGCCGTACGGGGCCACCTCTTGTTGATCGAGAGCGCACGAGGTCGTGCGTCCCGTCGACAACTGCGCGGCACCGGCGCCAATCTGGGCGCGATGACCGAGATACCTCCGGCGTGCTTCGCTCCCCGGGCCTCGGGTGTCGACGTGGTCCAGATCGATGACGCGGTCAACCCTCACGCGGTGTTGAGCCGCGTCAAGGCGGCGGCGCGCGTCCCCGGGCCCGTGGTCGTGTACGTCTCGGGTCTGCTGATGTTCGATCGCACCGGCGCCGCGCATCTCGGGCTGCGGGACTCCACGCCGCGCAGCGTGCGCTATGACGGGCTGCCGTGGGAGTGGCTGGTGAACACGCTTCGTTCGCGGCCTCGCAACCAAACACTGGTCATCGTGGACTTCGCCACCGACGCGCAGAGCTGGGCCCGCCTCCACGACACCGCCCCTGCGTCGCTGACGAACAGCCTCCCGGTGTGGGGCGTGATCAACCCGCCGGCCAAGTCGGCGGACGGCACCAGCCCCTTCACCCGCGCGCTGTGCGCCGTGCTACCGCAGGGCATACCTCGGGTGCCTGCCGAGGTGCATCCGTCCGACATCCACCGCGCGGTGGTCGAGCGGGCCGGCCTGGCCGTCGACACCGTGGAACTCGTGCCCGATGTACCGGGGTTGCGGCTGGGGAACGTCCACCCCGGGGCGCCGCCGGCCGCGCTCGCCCCCTCCGAGGTCACGACTGCCGACACGCCCGCACGGATACTCCTGCAACCGTCCGACCCGGCGGCGTACACGGGAGATCTCACCCGGATTCGCACGGCGAGTGAAGCGGGTGACCACACGGTCGCCGTCCTCGTGGCTCAGGAGCTGGACCACCGCTTGGCCACCACGCTGGGGTTCGATCACCCCGATTCATGGGCCGCTCGGGAGGTCCACGCCTGGGCGTCGGCGATGGCCGGCCGCTACCTGCACGCCTGCGAGCTGTACCGGGACGTCGCCCGGCGACGCATGCGGGGCCTGCCCCACGACCATGCGACCGTCGTCGGCCCCACCGACTGCGCCCATGCCGCGTGGCTGCGCATCCCCGACGGGGACGACGCGCGCCGAGTGGGCCCGTCGATCGTCGCCCTTCGGGAACTCGTACCCGGCCCCGGCGGGGCGCTCTCGGCCGCGCGGCGCCACCTGGTCCGACTCCGGGACGACGATCCCGAGGTGCAGATGCGCCGCGGGCCCGAAGCCTGGTCCGCCTACCTCGGCCGTCGGACCCGACAGTCCGCCGGCCCTGCCGGCATGCCGGCGGCAGGGCCTTCGAACCCTGCGGTCTGAAGCCTCGCCGGGCTCCCGGTGCTCGTTGTCACTCGTACGAGTGTGTCCGGTTCCGCCCGGAGCCGGGGTGTAGCAGGCTTGCCATCGCCACCCACGAAGCGATGAAGAAGAGCCCCGGAGGCCGGCATGGCGAACATCCCGAACGATCGCCTGTACAGCAAGGACCACGAGTGGGCCCGGGTCGAGGGCGACCTGGTGCGGGTCGGTCTGACGGATCACGCGCAAAAGCAACTCGGCGACGTCGTCTACGTCGAGCTACCCGGCGTGGGCGACCGCTTCGAGGCCGGTGAGCCCTTCGGCAACGTGGAGTCGGTGAAGGCCGTGAGCGAGGTCTACGTGCCCGTGACCGGCGAGGTCGCCGAGGTGAACGAGACCCTGAGCGAAAGCCCGGAACAGGTCAACGACGACCCCTACGGCGACGGCTGGACCATCCGACTGCGCACGGAGGGATCGGCCCGGACCGACGGCCTGCTCACGGCGGACGAGTACGCCGACTACATCAAGGAAGAAGCGTCTGACTGACCCGCGCCCCTATTTCACCCCTGTACCGCCGGTCAATCGCAGCGAGGGTAGGGCCACGGGCCGTTCAGATAGTTGAACATGGCGTTCCAGCTGTAGTGCTCGTTCGCCACATCGGATCGACATGCCAGGTAGTCGTAGATGAAGCCGACCGGGCTGTAGAAGGCGGAGCTGTTGACGAAGATCTTGCTGTGGAAGACCAGGAGCCATGTCTTCGTGTTGCCGTGTTGGTACCAGCACACGGCTTTCGGTCCGCTGCCGTCCTTGATGCCGGCGGCGGGGAGATTCTCGAGAGCCGGCCATACGTCGGTCATATCCACGGGGCGGGGCCAGTCGGCTTTGAAGTCCCCGCTGCCCGCGTCGAGCATGGCGACCCGGGTCCCCGCGGTGAACAGGTAGTAGTCGTCGACGGCCGTGACGCAGGAGACGCCGCCGGCCCATTGGTCCTGCTCGTCCCGGCCGAATTCTCCGTTGGCGATCCGGGCGAACCCCCTCCAGGCGTCCGTCGTTTTCTGCGGCGACCAGGTCACGGTGTTTCCGTAGCCGTTCGTCCTCGCGCAGTACTCGCCGTTGAACAGCCACCACATCCCGGTGCGCTTGACGTAGACGCACGTGTCCAGCCCACTGTTGAACTCCGCGTGGCCTCTGAGGCCGGTCCATCCGTAGGTGTCCCGGAAATCCCGGGGGTCGATGTGCATGGAGCTGCCGTCGTAGTCCGTGGAGAAGTAGATCGACGACACCGAGGACTTGTTCGGGTTCGAGTTGGTGGCGGTGAAACACCACCGGCCGTTGTAGAGGTTGATGGAGTTCACGGTCCACCACCGCAGGCCGTTCACGACGGGCGGGGGGTGCCATCCTCCCGGGGGAACGAAGCCCTCGTCCGGTTCGGGCACCAAGACGGAGAAGGGAATGACCCCCACCAGCTTGACCCGCCCGTCCGGCACCGTCTCCGAGACGGCCTCGATCGCCGTCACCTCGGCCTGGATGTAGGCACTGATCACGTCGAAGAACGGCGCGACCTCCTCCAGCGCCTCCATGGACACTTCAAGGTAGGCGTCGAAGAGCTTCTCCATGGTGCTGATCCACTCGACGGCCTCCCGGCTCAGGTGGATCGTGACCTGGAAGCCACTGAACTCGGTGTAGATGTCTCCGCTCGTGTCGAGTTTCGCGGCGTGGGTCCCCTCGGCCCCCGAGCGGGGTGCGAGTATTCCGTCGACGGGCTGATCGAAAGGCGGCATGGCGTCTCCTCCCGGGACCGCCACATGTGCGGTCGGTGAGTGGTTCGCGGTGGCCAGGTGCCAGTATCGGAACGTGTCCCGGGCGTCACAAGAACGCCGCGAAAGGTTGGCCGACACAAGGTCGAGCATTCAGGCCACACCACCTCGCGCCCCCGCCCCAGGCCGATTCGCCCCGGCCGAGCGCGGGCCAAACGGTCTTCGAACACGCGGAGGAAGTCGAACGCGTCGCGCGTGCGCGGACCGGAACCCGAGGCGCCGAACCGTCGTTGTACCAAGTCGTCCGGAGAGGCGAGCGGTCTGATCCGCCCACCCCTGTTTCGCCCCCGGAACGGATCAAGGGCCCTCCCCCAAGACATGGGGAAGGGCCCTTGATCGGCACTTGCGAGAGTGGGCCTAACAGGACTTGAACCTGTGGCCTCTTCCTTATCAGGGATGCTCGGGCGTCTCTCTGACCTGGGCAAACGCTCAGACCCCAGGATTCACAAGGCCGGTTGCCTCGACCTACGACGCGTTCCGGCACGTTGCGCCCGGTTCCTCGCCCCTAAATCGCCCCACATGTAGAAGGGAGAAAATCGGCGCCGGCGACGGTCGGCTGGGGCAGCGACGGGAAAGCCGACGCGTGCTCGGGACACGCGTACAGGGTCCAACCGCTTGAACCTCGGCCGGACTCGATCACCTGGACCGGGACCAGCTCGGCCACGCTCTCACAGCGACAACAGTGGCGGTAGGTCGGCTGGGGGGTCATGCGTGCACCACTCTCGGTGTGGAGGTGTCGGACGGCGATCCGACCCCCGCACTCGCGGCTGCGTCCTGCCTGATCCGTTCGTTGCGACGGGCCCAACGCGCGTCGTCCTCGGCTTGGTCCTGCGCCCGCCGCTCCCACAGTCGGCTCACATATGAGCGAACCAGGAAGTACTCGGGTTCCCGCTCCGGTTCGAGGGCCTGGACGTGCGACTCGGCCGGGCCACGCACGTCGACGGCATCGCGCTCCGGCGGGGTGAAGTCGTACCACGTCACGGCGATCCCCTCACGGGTGTACCTGGGTCTGCCGGGTCTGGCAGGACGGGGCCGGTTCGGGCGGTCGATGCGGCGGGCGCGGTGCCTACCGGTCGTCCTCGTCCGGGTAGGGCGTCCGAGCACCCATGCGAATAGGCGGGCAATAAGCTCTGTCATGGCTTGGTCAGCTCCTGCTCAGGGAACGCTGATCGGCTATGCCCGGGGACCGTTAGGCGACGATCCCCGGGCGCTTCAGGATCACCTCTGGTCGACCCCGGACGGGCCTGCCAGAGGCAGCGGGGCGGATGAAGCGGGCACAGGGTGCCCAAGGCGCCCCCACACCGCTGGTTAGGCGATCAACTCGGCCCAAATCGCTTGGTCCTGCACCGACGTTGTGGCGCTGCGCATTCCGCGGGCCAGTGCGTCAACGCGCTCAGGTAGCGCCGTGCGCCATGCGGGTATTCGGGCGAGCCATGCCAAGGCGTCTGCGGGGGTGTGGTTCGCTCGGCGAAGTTCCCGGTAGAACAGGGCCAGTTCCGCCCACATGGGGCCCACTGCGGCGCGGCCCCAACCGATGACGCACACCCGCGGATTGACGGGCTCCGAGTAGACCATGAGGTTCGTCGGGTGCAGGTTCGTGTGGAGAAGGTGGGCTCCGTGGAGACTGCGGCGATCACGTTGGCTGGGTCTCGTCGCCCATCGATCGAAGAGATACGGCAGGCGCGGCCCGGGGTGACTCCGTTTAACGGTGAACAGAGCACGTGCCACGCGTGGCAGGTCCGGTGATCCGGGTGCCAGGTCCGCGAACCGCGCACGTTTTTGATACGCGGTGAGAGTGGCGACCCATCCGCCGGTGTCGTACGCGGCGATCAGCTCGGGTGCCAGACCGGGGACGCATGGTGTGATTGCGGCTTCTCGGCGTACGTACTCGGCTGCCGCGTGAGAGTCGGGTGACGCCTTCATGACCACGGGCCGATGGGCACGGGTCCACAGGACTGCCGCGAACGGCACGCTGCGCGTCCAGGGCAGCGGGGTTGCTCTGTTCACGGTTCCGATGTCGGACTCGACAGAGTCACGTAAGACGAAAGGCACCTTCGACCAATGTTGGTTCATTCCTGACCTTCGTGCTTGTTCACGTTCGCGGTGCCGAATGATCTTCGGGTGAGTGCGTCAGCCCAGTCGGTACTGCGCCCACCGGCGCGCGGTGTCGGCGAGCGCTCGTGAGTGGGGGCGGGACCGGGAGGAGCGGGCGATGTACTCCCACATGCCGGCGAGCTTGACGGCGAACGCGGTGATCACCGGCTCCGGGGCCTTGGCGAACGCGGGGACGTGCATCGCCCACGCTTCGGCCGCCTCGGGGGTGTGACCCTCATGGATGAGCCGGACGACGACATAGGCGGTATCGATCCAGGCGGCGCCGCGGGCCGACCATGCCCAGTCGATCACCCGCACGCGCCCGTCCTCGGCAAGCATGTTGGCCTGGTGCAGATCGGAGTGCACGAGGGTGTCGCCATCGAGCCGAGCACCCCGTTCGAGCGTGGCGAGCACGCCCAAGTGCTCCCGCGCCCACGGATCGAGATCGGCCGGTGAGGTGACGTGGACGGCGGACCATCCCGGTGCTCCGCCCCACCGGTCGGCGATCGAATGTCGGGCGGCGGCCGGACACGGCGTCAACGTCTCGGCCATCGTCACCACCAGGTCGCCGATCACGTCCAGGTCGCCGGACGTCGGCGACAGCGACGGATGATGTCCGGGCACGAACTCGAACCCAAGCATCAGCCACCCGTCCTGCGTCACCTCCCACAGCAGCTGCGGGGCGAGGGTCGCGGGCAGGAACGGGGCCACTGCGGCTTCGTTGCGGTGCGTCCACGCATACGTGCGGTCGGCCCGAACGCCCTTGCAGAACACCGGCCCGCCAGCGGTGTCGAGCATCGCCGAGAACTCCGACGACTTCCCGAAATCGGGGGCACGGGTCGATCGCACAGGGCCGGTATGCAGTTGGATCTTCTCCCAGACAGATAAAGGCAGTTCGGTCCAGGCACGGCGACGGGGCATCGTCGGCACTCTCTCGATTCGAGGTGGAAGGAACGAAGGAGCGAGCGCCCCCGACCGGGTACCGGCGCGGGGGCGCTCCTTACGTGTTGGTGATCACGGACTGTCGGTGCATCCCGCGTGGCACTGGGAGCACGCGGCCTCGCAGTCACCGGCAGCAACCGCCCACAGCTCGGCATCGACCGGGAAGCCGGCCGCCTTGATCACCTCGACCGTGCGCACGACATCGGCCCGACCCTCCACCGCGGTGCGCGGCCCGACGTCCGGCACGTGGTGCACGAATCCGCCGATCCGCCGGCAGTACTCGGCGTAGTCGACCGTGTGGAGCACCCACGCGTGCCATCCGACGTCCACCAGCGCCGAAGGAGTCATGCGCACGCCCGGGTTGGCCGCACCGACCGCCAGGAACACGGCGGTATCCGTCACGATCCGATCCGCCAGTCCCGCGCCGATCCCGGGACGATCCGCACGGATCCGACCGACCAACTTTGCGCGCACGGCATCGGGGACTCGAACCCCCATAACCGCGTTCGGTGTCACTGTGCTGGTCATGCTCGTTCCACCTTTCGCTCAGTGTGCTTCGGTACCTTGCGAACCCCGCCCGACGTCGTTCCCCGAGCATCCGAACGAGGTCGATGGTGGGCTCAGCCGGGCGGATCGACCCTGTAGACCTGGGAGCCGCGCACCATGTGCGGCAACCCGCCGGCGAGCACGATGAGCACCCGATCGTTGTCGAGCCCGTTGCAGTCCTCCGCACGCTCGACGCATCCGGCCGGAAAGTCGAGTCCGGTACCCGGCAGCGGGGCCACCCAATCGCCAACCACGATCCGCTGGGACACACGCCGGGGTTCATCGCGACGCGGCAATGTGCGCGAGACAACGACCGGGACTACTTCCCCAGCCGCGTTCACGATGAAATCCGGTTCGACCACGGGTCACGAACCTCTTCTTCTACACACGTGAGTGGTGCCCGGCCTGCCATGCCGAAGGGGTGGACCAACATGGCAAGCCGGGGTCTTGGAGCCCGGGGCAAGGTCCGGCAACGCATGTCCCGATCAGCTCGGTTCAGTGATCGGCGTGCAGATAGCGGCAGTGCGGCGAACACGAGCACGGCGGCTCGGAACTCCCTCTCACCGCATAGCTCGTGAACGTCTCGGGAGAACGCTCCTCGCTTGGAGTTCCGTCGGCTGCAAGCCGATATGTACGGAGTGAAATCCGGTGGGCCGTGGGCAGTGCCATCGGCTCCGTCTTGTGAACGGATGTCATCGCCCCAGCCAACTGCGTGAAGTCGGGCTTCTCCACGGCATCGTCGCGGCACTCTTGATGCACACCGGATGCACAAGGCCGCCGCCTGATAGACCCGGACTGTGACGGGGAAAGGAGCCCTGGTGAACCTTGCCGATCGGCGGAAGCTCCTGGGCTACAGTCAGGAGTCATTCGCACATGCGCTCGGTGTCGACCGGACAACGGTCGGACGCTGGGAACGGGGCGAAACCACTCCACAACCCCAACTTCGCTCCAAGACAGCGGCGTTGCTCCAACTCGATCTAGCCGAACTCGACGTCTTGGTGTCTTCGCAAAAGACCACCTCCGAAGGCTTCATGGGGGCGCCGCAGGGCGACAACCCCGGTTCGGAGAGCATTGACGACATGATTCGACGCGATTTCCTGCGCGCGATTGCCGTGGCAAGTGCACTGGCGTCACTCACGGTTGATGACGCCAACGCGCTGACGGAGGGAGTACAGCGGGGTCACTCGTCCGATCATCTCCAGATGAACGAGCACCTGTGGCAGGTGTACCTGCGTGCTCGAACCAAGGGATCTGTCCACCCGATCGTTCGCGATCAGCTGTCAACGCTGACCGGAGCGCTCGACCGCGGCTCGGGGACAGAACTCCGACGCCTGTGCAGCGCTGCCGCAGATCTGTTTCAACTCGCCGGTGAGCTGGCCTTCGACGGGGGGCGCTACTCGGACGCTGCGGCCTCCTACGCCTTGGCGGCAACAGCCGGCAAGGACGCCGAATCGTTCGATCTTTGGGCATGCGCGCTGGTTCGGCACGCATATGTCGAGTTGTTTCAACAACGTCCTCGGCAGGCAACCCGCACCCTGCTGGGGGCCGAGCAAGTCGCACGCCGTGGGGACAGTTCCCTTTCGACACGCCATTGGGTCGCTTGTGTCCAGGCCGAGGCATATGCGGGTCTCGGTGAGTTGACGGCCTGCGAACGAGCACTCGACAGAGCAGAGAAGGTCGCTGAACTGAATGGCCCTGGCCACAACGGCGGTTGGCTTCGGTTCGACGGTTCTCGTCTTGCCGAGGAACGCGGTGCCCGGTACGTACAGCTGGGCCGACTCGACCTGGCCGAACGTGTGCTGGTGGGCGCCCTTGACCAAGGTGCCCTTGCGCCGGGGCAATCGTTCCGGCGACGCGCGGCCGTGCTCACCGACCTTGCGGTCATCGGCGCCAAGCGCAAGGACCCGGATCAGGTGGTGACCTATGGGCGAGAAGCGGTGCAGCTCGCTCGTGAGTCCTCGTCCGGATACGTCGCGCGTAGGCTCCAAGGGCTTCTGATCGAATTCGGACAGCCGGCTCACGATGATCGTTTCGCAGATCTGAGAGCCGAGATCATCGCACTGAACACGGCGTGAGGAGAGGGTGGACATGTCGGATCACGACGGGGCAAGGCTGTTCCGCGAAACGTGGATCGCCAGCGTGCACAAGCACTTCCCGGGCGAACCCAAGCCTGGCTACGTCACGCCCTGGGACGACACCCCCGAGTGGGAGCGCGAGGCCGCGGGCGCCGTGTACGAACAGGTTCGACAGTTCCTGGAGCTGAGCGGCGGCCATGCGGCACGGTTGACTCGCGAGCAGAAGGGGCGCTTCGTCGCCACCTGTTGGACGGCGCAGATGTTCAAGCACTTCGAGGACCCCAAGCCGGGCTACGTCGCCGACTGGGCGGACCTGCCGGACTGGCAGCGGGAAACAGATGCCGACATCTTCGAGGCGATCGAGGGATCCTTGACCTGATTCGGGTTGGTCCGATATCCCCCAGCAGGAGGCTTCATCGTGCTCCTGGTGCTCATTGTGGGTCGCGGCTCTTGCCGGTGGCGCGGCTCCCGCTGGGGCGAAGCCAGAGGCGGGAGGCGCGCCACCGGTGAGAACCGCGCTGTCATGCCGGATCGTGAGTGCCGACCGAAGCGCACCGCAGCCTTTGCGCTGAGCTGCGGGCGAGTGTTTACCTTCGCGTCGATCGGCGGGGCCGGAGCATGGCCAGGGGGCCGTACGCTGCCCGGCGGAGGGGGGCCGCAGGCATCCCCACCCGGTTTTGGTCCCCCTCGGCCCCCTGGCCTTGCTCCGGGCAGGGGGCCCCGC
>NZ_JBHTVA010000017.1:0-163662 GCF_042793325.1 Embleya sp. NPDC056575 | reverse complement strand
CCCCCACTCGGGGGCACCGCCGCTTTCGCGTTCGCGGGATCGGCGGAGGGTGTGCGGCGGACGTGGCGCGTGCGCGCGATCAGGGTGCCGGGGGTCTTCGACGGGGGGCCGACAGCGGATCGGCCGCGGGTCGGCGGATCAGCTGACTCCGCCCGGCGCGTGCCGGCGGCGCTCGTGTTCGCGGACGATGGCGAGGGCGTGGCCGTGTCCGAGGTTGTGCTCGCCCTGGAGCCAGGAGACCCGGTCCTCGAACCGGGAGAAGGCCGGACCGGCCTCGATCTCCCGGAACCATTCGGGGAGTTCGCGGCCGGTGCAGGCGGGCACCCGGGCCACGAGGTTGCGGTGGGTCTCTTCGGAGAAGTGCAAGGACATAAGCGCCTCCGGTGAGCGTTCCGTTACCCGAGCGTGCATGACGGGCGAACGGTTGGCAAGCGGTCGAAGCCGGCCCACACGCGGTGCGCGCGCTGGGTACGCTCCGGTTATGTCGTCCCGCATCCCCATCCCGCCGGTCGGGAAACCGTCCGTTTCCCTCACGGTCGATCTGGGCCCGTTCGTCAAGGAGTCCGGCGCGGTCGCCGACCGGCTCCGCCACCTGTCCGAGGCCCGGCTCAAGGCCCCGCTGACCGCCCGTCAGGAGGGCGCGCCGAGCCGGGCGGGGGCGGCGCTCGCGCTGGCGCAGTGCCTGGCCGATCTGGCCGCCGCGGTGGAGGGCGAGCCCCGGCGCGAGGTGCCGGACCTGGGGGTGTTCGTGGTCGGTGACCAGATCGCGGTGACCTCGGGGGACCTGGCCGCGGCGCTGGAGCCGTTGACCGAGGAGCACCCGCTGGGCCTGGACGACGGCGAGCCGGCGACGGCGGGCGATGTGGTGCGCCGGGCCCGGGAGATGGTCCGGGAGTTGGCCGCGGCGATCTGAGGCCCGGCCGCGGCGCCGGCTATGCCGGTGGGCGGACGTACAGACGATCCGCGAGGGCGTAGGTGGTGTCCTCGTCCAGGCCGAAGGTCAACGTCCAGCCGCCGCCGATCTCCGAGGTGCCGAGCAGTCGGACCGGGCGGCCCAAGGACAGCGCGATCTCGATCAGCGTGGTGGCCTCCGGGTCGCCGGGCATCACCACCAGCGAGCTGCCGTCGGCGAAGTCGAGTACGTCCAGGCCGCCGGCGCCGGTGGGCGATCCGGTGCGCACGCGCGTGACCGGGGTGCCGCCGGCGACCAGGCCGGTGAGGTAGCCGGCGGTCAGGTGGGTGGGCAGCAGCGGGGTCAGGTTCTCCGAGGGGTGCGGGCGGCGGGCGCCGTCCTCGTCCGACTCGGGGCGGTCGTCCGGGAGATCGTCGCGTCCGTGCCCCGGCACGGTCAGCGGGGGTCGCTCCGGCTCGCGGCTGCGGAAGAGGTGGTCGACGAACGCCTGGTCCCATACCTCGGCGCCGGCCCGGGCCCGGTGGCGTCGGACCAACCGTCGCACGACGGTGGTCACCGCGACGGCGCACGCCGCGGTGAGCAGGACGGGGACGATGTAGACGTTCGGCATGATCCGCAACCCTCGGCCGACCCGGAGAACCCTTCCCCTCCAGGGTCGCGCCGTCGCCGCCTTGCCGCCAGGGCGCGCCGTCCCGACGGGATGGGACCTCGGACCCACGCGGGCGCGGCGTCCGGGTCACCCCGCGCGGCCCGCCCGGGGTGATCCGGACCGGCCGCGCGGCTCGTCGGTACGACCGACGTGGTGCGTCCGGGTCAGCTCATGCGCTCCAGCACCATGGCCATGCCCATGCCGCCGCCGACGCACATCGTCTCCAGGCCCCACTGCTTGTCGTGCCGGCGCAGCGAGTTGATCAGCGTGCTGGTGATCCGCGCGCCGGTCATGCCGAACGGGTGGCCGATCGCGATCGCGCCGCCGTTGACGTTCACCTTGTCCAGCTCGAAGCCCAGGTCCCGGTAGGAGGGGATGACCTGCGCGGCGAACGCCTCGTTGATCTCGACCAGATCGATGTCGGCGGAGGTCAGGCCGGCGCGGGCCATCGCGATCCGCGAGGCCTCGACCGGGCCGTAGCCCATGATCTCGGGCGACAGGCCGGACACGGCGGTGGAGACGATCCGGGCGAGCGGGGTCAGGCCCAGCTCGCGGGCCTTGGTGTCGGACATCACGATCACCGCGGCGGCGCCGTCGTTGAGCGGGCACGCGTTGCCGGCGGTGATCGTGCCGTCCGGGCGGAAGACCGGCTTGAGGCCGGAGACGCCTTCGAGCGTGGTGCCCGCGCGCGGGCCGTCGTCCTTGCTCACCACGGTGCCGTCGGCCAGGGTCACCGGAGTGATGTCCTCGGCCCAGAAGCCGTCGGCGATCGCCTTCTCGGTGAGGTTTTGCGAACGCACCGCGAACTCGTCCTGCTCGGCGCGCGAGATGCCCTTGTGCTGGGCCAGGTTCTCCGCGGTGAAGCCCATCCCGATGTAGACGTCGGGGAGCAGGCCGGCCTCGCGCGGGTCGGTCCAGGTCGAGCCCTCTTCGACGGCCGCGACGGTACGGGCCGCGGCGTCGGCGAAGAGCGGGTTCTTGGTGTCCGGGATCGAGTCGCTGCTGCCCTTGCCCCGCGTGCTGGTGACCATCTCGACGCCGGCGGAGATGTACGCGTCGCCCTCGCCCGCGCGGATCGCGTGCATCGCCATCCGGGTGGTCTGCAGCGAGGAGGAGCAGTAGCGGGTGATCGTGGTTCCGGGCAGGTGGTCGTAGCCGAGCAGGACCGCGACGTTGCGGCCCATGTTGAAGCCCTGCTCGCCGCCCGGCAGGCCGCAGCCCAGCATCAGGTCGTCGATGTCCTTCGGGTCGAGCGCCGGGACCTTGTCCAGGGCGGCGCGGACCATCAGGGCGGTCAGGTCGTCCGCCCGCAGGTCCTTCAGCGAACCCTTGAAGGCGCGGCCGATCGGGGAACGGGCGGTGGCGACGATGACTGCTTCGGGCATCGGGACTCCTATGTGGTCTTCGCGGCCGTCGGTACGAGGACCCCGCGAGGACTCTCGTCGGTACGGATGCGCAACTGACGCTTGAAGTTACTGCCTGGTAGCCGAAAGCGGGAGGGGTGGATCGTGCGACCTGCCCCACGCCCGAACTGACGGCCAGTCAGATTTCCTTCGCCACATTACCTCGGACGTCCTCGAATGGGTTCGATGGATTCGACCCGGGGTTCGATGGATTCGACCCACCGTCCGCCCGCGACCGCCCGCCGTCCGTCCCGGGCCCCTCGGCGGCCTCGGCGAGGCCCTCCGGGTCCACCGTGGCCGGCGTCGGGATCTGCTGCCGCCGACGGTGCCGAAGCAGCGCCCAGCGACCGCGCGGGCCACGTTCGCGACCGCCCACGTCGGTGCCGGCCACCTCGGTGCCGCCCTCGGCCGCCGCCTCGATCGCGGCCTGCGCGATGGGCAGCACACCCTCGCCGCGGAAGCTGTCCGGGCGCACCTCGTCCAGCGGCCACAGGTCGAGCGCGGCGCACAACGACGGCAGCGAGGCCATCGCGGCGGTGGCGTAGCCCTCGACCGAGGGATGGAAACGATCCGGGCCGAACATCGCCTTGGGGCGGGCCAGGAACTCCGGCCCGAGCAGCGCGCCGAGCGAGACGGTACGCCCACCCGCCTCGACCACCGCGATGGTCTGCGCGGCGGCCAGATTGCGGCTCCACTGCCGGGCCAGGTAGCGCAGCGGCTGCGCGATCGGCTCGATCGTGCCCAGGTCGGGGCAGGTGGCCACGACCACCTCGACGCCGGAGGCGATCAGCCGGCGGGCGGCCTGTTCGAGGTGGCGCACCGACTCGGCGGGGCGCATCCGGTGGGTGACGTCGTTGGCGCCGATCATGATCATCGCCACGTCGAGCTCGTGCCGCAGGGCGAGCGTGACCTGGCGCTCCAGGTCCGAGGACTGGGCGCCGGACAGCGCGACGTTGACCAGCCGCACCGGCTGTTCGGCGACCGCGGCCAGGCCGGAGGCGAGCAGCGCGCCGGGGGTCTGCATGGGGTCCTCGACGCCGAGGCCGGCGGCGGTGGAGTCGCCGATCATGGCGAACACGATCGGCTCGCCGGGCTGGTCGCCGTACTCGCCGTACACACCGTCCGCGGTCGGCGGTTCGCCGTCGGGCTCGCCCACCGTGCGGCGGGCCATCTTCGCCTCGGTGTACAACACCGCGAACATCGCCCCGGTCAGCACGCCCACACCGCCGCCGCCGAACGCGGCGGCGGCGGCGACCCGGCGGGCCATCCGGGTGCGCATCATCGCCGTGCTCCGCGGCCTGTCGTCGTGTCCAAGGCCTCGGTCTCCTCCCCGTCACGGACTCCACGCCGACCCTAACCGACCGTCAGGTTCGTCGGCGGGTACCGCGCGGCCGTGGGTCGCGGAACGGGAACGCGTGTTCGCGCGGGTCGGCCCGGCCATCCGCCCTGGAGATCGAAAGGGGCCACTAGGCTGGATGAAGTTCGCGCAATGTGAGGATTTCGGGCCATCCGGCCCCGGCTGATGCGCACTCATGGCGGAGGTTCCGTGCGGTACCACGAATCCATGCTCGACCTGATCGGGGACACCCCCCTCGTCAAGCTCAACTCCGTCACCGCGGGGTTGTCGGCAACGGTGCTGGCGAAGGTCGAATACTTCAACCCCGGCGGTTCGGTGAAGGACCGCATCGCCGTGCGGATGATCGACGCGGCCGAGCAGTCGGGCGCGCTGCGTCCCGGCGGCGTGATCGTCGAGCCCACCTCCGGCAACACCGGCGTCGGGCTCGCCATGGTCGCGCAGCAGCGCGGATACAAGTGTGTGTTCGTCTGCCCGGACAAGGTCAGCATGGACAAGATCAACGTGATGCGGGCGTACGGAGCCGAGGTGGTGGTCTGCCCGACCGCCGTCGACCCCGAGCACCCCGACTCGTACTACAACGTCTCGGACCGGCTGGTGCGCGAGACGCCCGGCGCGTGGAAGCCCGACCAGTACTCCAACCCGGAGAACCCGCAGTCGCACTACCTCTCCACCGGCCCCGAACTGTGGGAGCAGACCGACGGCCGGATCACCTGCTTCGTGGCGGGCGTCGGCACCGGCGGCACCATCTCCGGGACGGGGCGCTTCCTCAAGGAGGTCTCCAACGGCGGCGTGCGGGTGATCGGCGCCGACCCCGAGGGCTCGGTGTACTCCGGCGGCAGCGGCCGGCCGTACCTGGTCGAGGGTGTGGGCGAGGACTTCTGGCCGACCGCGTACGACAGCGCGGTGCCGGACGAGATCATCGCGGTGTCCGACCGGGACTCGTTCCTGATGACCCGTCGGCTCGCCCGCGAGGAGGGCCTGCTCGTCGGCGGCTCGTGCGGGATGGCCGTGGTCGCGGCGCTGCGCGCGGCCGAGCGGCTGGGTCCCGACGACGTGGTCGTGGTGCTGCTGCCGGACTCCGGGCGCGGCTACCTGAGCAAGATCTTCAACGACGAGTGGATGGCCGACTACGGCTTCCTGGACGCGGACCAGGGCGAGGCCACCGTGGCCGACATCCTCACCCGCAAGCAGGGCGACCTGCCGGCCCTTGTGCACGTGCACCCGGAGGAAACGGTCGGCGACTCGATCGCGGTCCTGCGCGAGTTCGGGGTCAGCCAGATGCCGGTGGTCAAGCCCGGCGCCGGGCACCCCGACGTGATGGCCGCCGAGGTGGTCGGCTCGATCGCCGAGCGCGACCTGCTGGACGCGCTGGTGGCCGGTCGGGCGTCGGCGGGCGACCCGTTGGAGAAGTTCATGTCGGCGCCGATGCCGGTGATCGGCTCCGGCGAGCCGATCGCGCGGCTCGCGCGGGTGCTCGAGCAGGCCGACGCGGCGCTGGTGCTGGTGCACGGCAAGCCGCAGGGTGTGGTCACCAGGCAGGACCTGCTCGGCCACCTGGCGGGCTGAGTCGCCCGCGTTTCGCCACCGGGGCACGACGTCATCGGATCGGTTCACCGAGGACACGTTCACGTAGTCGACGCGTAACACCGTCTCGACACCGTGGGGGTTCGACGGGACGGATCGTGAGGACCGCCCCGGTGGCGAGAGGCGGTGCGGTGATGGAGACGACGACCACGGCGATTCGGGGTCGGGCCAGGCTCACCATGGTGGGCGGGGGCGGCGTGGGCGAGTGGCCCGCGCGGGTACGGGTGCGCATGGCCCGGATCGAGGACGTCGCCGAGGTTCGCGCGATGCACGAGCGGTGCTCGCCGGAGGCCCGGCGATTGCGGTACTTCACCTCGACGCCGCGATTGCCGGACGGCGCCCTGGGCAAGCTGCTCGCGCCGGCCGACGGGCTGAGCCTGGTGGCGGTCGGCCCGGACGGGGCGATCGGCGCGCTGGCCACGCTGTTCCACCCCGAGGGGGAGCGGGTGGGAGAGGTGGCGCTCCTGGTCGAGGACGGGTGGCAGCGGCACGGTCTCGGCACGGCGCTGCTGCGCTCGCTGGCGGGGCACGCGGCGGCGCGCGGGGCGACCGGGCTGCGGGCGCACGTACTGCCGTGGAACCGGCGGATGCTCGCTCTGTTCGAGCGGGCCGGGCTGGTCGGCAGGTGCGGCTACGAGGACGGCGTGGTGCTGGTGGAGGCGGAGCTGCCGGCGGGAGCGCTCTCGACGGGGCGGTGCGCGTAGGCGGGGCGGCGTGCCGGGGGAGTGGCGCGCGAGGGGCGGTGGAGGGTGCCGGGGACCTGCTCATTTGCCTCTGAGGCAAGTTAATTGCCTCTCCGGTCCATGCCTGCCTAGTCTCGAAGCATGGTCGCTTCTCCAAGTTACGACATCGGCGATCCCGACCCGGAATCCGCCGGTGCGGAATCCGCCGAGGCGGTGCCGACCGGGCTCGGTGATCGACTGCGCGCGGCCCGGCTGGCGAACGGCTTCAAGCTCGACGAGGCCGCCCGGCTGACCAGGCTTTCCGTCGCCTACCTCTCCCGGCTCGAACACGAGCGCCGGCAACCCTCGTTGCCCGCGCTGCTCACCCTGGCCCGGGTGTACAACACCACCGTCTCCGAACTCCTCGGCGAGGACGCCGCGGCGACCGAGCCCGTGGTCCGCGCCCGTGCGGCCGAGCCGGTCGAGGCGCACGGCTGGACCTACTGGCGCGTGGGCAGCCCGCGACGCGGCATGCAGGCGCTGCGAGTGCGGGTGCCGGCGGGGCGGGCGGACGGGCCCGGCCGGGTGCATCCGGGCGAGGAGTGGCTGTACGTCCTGAGCGGGCAGTTGCGGCTGACCCTGGACGGGGCGACCCACCTGCTCGCGCCCGGCGACGTGGCGCACTTCGACTCGGGCCTCGCGCACCGCATGGAATCGGCCGACGCGTACCTGCCCGTCGAGTTCCTGATGGTTCACGCGGCGCCCGCGCTGGTCGCGTTCTCGCCGTGCCTTCCCGCCCACATATGAGGAGTTCGCCGTGATGGAGAGCGAGAAGAGCCGGGCGACCGGGATGTGGATCCGGATCGCGATCTACATCCTCGGATTCTCCGTGGTCTTCGGGGCGCTGATGGTCACCGCCGTGACGTACGGCCACCGCTGAGCGCACGGGGCGTCGTCGCGGCGCGGCGGCGCGGTGGTGCGCGGCGCGTCAGCACGCCGGGGGTCGCTCGTGGGCCCGTAGGCTCGCGCCCATGGAAAACCCGACTTCCTCCGAGTCCACGACCCGCTACATCCGGCTCAACCTCGAAATCGTGCTCGAGGTCACCGACGCGGACGCGCTGCGCGCCGCCGCGTTGGACAGTGTCAAGGCCGACGAAGAACTGTCGTCCGGCGACCGGGCCGACGCCATGGCCGCGATCGAGAGTGACCTGGCCGAGTCCGTCTCGTACCTGATCGACCCGTTCAGCCTGGTCGAGGAGATCGCCGGCACCGAACTGAGCGAGGCCGGCTGGCAGTCCGAGGGCGCCGAGTACCTGCCCGAGGACGACGACGAGGACGACGAGGACGCCTGACGCGTCCCGGGACGCCCTGTTCCGTCCCGGCCGCCTCGTCCCGGCCTCCGATTCCCACGCGCCCCGACCCGCGCACCGAGTCCTCCGTCCCCGCGCCCCGCAAAGCCCCGGCTTCGCGGGGCGCAGTCCGTTGCCGCTCGACCGTGTGGTGCGCCGATCCTCGCGCGTGCGCCCCTCGGGTCCGGTGGTGCGCCGGCGCCCGGCACCGGCGTACGGCGCAAGCGGCTGTCCCGTAGGGGTGAATCGGCGGCGAACCGGGCGGTGGGGCGTTGCCGATCGATGTGGGCTTCGTTGTCCCACGTGCCGCATCCGTTCGTGCGGCACTGTGACATGGAGGAAGAATGAACACGGTCAAGAAGGCGGCCTTCATCACCGTCGCCGCCGGTGGCATCCTCGCCGCGGGCATCGGTGGGGCCAGCGCCAGCTCCGAGGCGGACGGTGCCGCCGTCAACTCCCCGGGTGTCGCCTCGGGCAACAACATCCAGGTCCCGGTGCACATCCCGGTCAACCTGTGCGGCAACAGCATCAACGTCGTCGGCCTGGTGAACCCGGCGTTCGGCAACGTCTGCATCAACGCCGGCTGACGCTTCGCACCATCGCGGTGGGCGCTGTACGGGGCAAACCGGTCCCGGAACGGCGCCCTCTGTCGTTTTCGGGCCGGTCCCGGGTGCCGCGCGGGTCGCGTCGACCCGCGCGGCATCCGGGACCGAGGTCCCGCTCAGGCGTGGGTGCCGCCGTCGATGCGCAGCGACGTGCCGGTGACGAACTTGCCGTCGTCGGAGGCGAGCGCGGCGATCATGCCGGCGATCACGTCCGGGTGGGCCATGCCGTCGCCGATGATCGGCATCAGCTTGCCGAACAGCTCCCAGTCGGCGTCCTCCGGAACCTGGTTCGGGGTGTCGTCGACGATGCCGCTGGAGATGCTGCCGGGCGCGACGTTGACCGCGCGCAGCCCCTGACGGCTGTACTCCAGGGCGATCGCGTGGGTGAACGCGTCGATCGCGCCCTTGCTGGCCGCGTAGGCCGCCATGTAGGGGTGCGCGAAGCTCGCCGAGGTCGAGCTGAAGTTGATCACCACACCGTTGCCGGTCTCGAGGAGCGCGGGCAGCGCGGCGCGGGTCATCAGGAACGTGCCGGTCAGGTTGATCGTGATGATCTGGTTCCACTTGTCCAGCGGGAAGGTGTGGGTGTGTCCCGCCCGCAGGATGCCCGCGGCGTTGACCAGCACGTCCAGGCCGCCGAACCGCTCGACGGTCTCGGCCACGCCGGTGCCGACCGCGGCCTCGTCCGACACGTCCAGCACACCGGTGGTCAGCCGGGCGTCGAGGCCCTTCTCCGCCGCCATCGCGCGGGTCTTGTCCAGCCCGTCGGCGTTGACGTCGACCGCGTGTACGGAACCCGCCTCGCTCAGCAGCCGCAGCACCGTGGCCTGGCCGATGCCCGAGCCGCCGCCGGTGACGATGACGCGCCGATCCTGGAACCGCTCCACAGTGTTTCCTCCTTGGCCGGGATGCAGGGGTCCCATCACAGGCGGTTCCCGATGCGGGGGCAAGCCTCCTGAACGGTTGGCCGGGAGTGAAATGAAACATGTTCCTGTCGCTCGACAGGAACGGCGAACGGCCGATCGGATTAATTCGCCCGGATTGCGTGAGGAACCCACCGGGAAGGGGTCACACCTGTGTGAGGGGAGCCCCCACCTCTCACGAACGCGGCGAAAGACGAGGTTCCAGTCATGGCAGACGTACCCGCCCGCCCGGCGACCAAGAGCGGCACGAGCCCGGAGCGCGTCCAGCACCCGTCGACCGCGGCCTCCGGCGCCTCGCACATGACGGAGGTGACCGCGCTGGCGACCGATCGCGGCCGCACCTCGATCGCGGACGGCGTGGTGGCCAAGGTCGCCGGGCTCGCGGCGCGCGAGATCCCGGGTGTGTACGCGCTGGGCAGCGGGGTCTCCCGGGCCTTCGCCGCGATGCGCAAGGCGGTCCCGGGCGGTCGTCCCGACGTCGCGCGCGGGGTCAGCGTCGAGGTCGGCGAGAAGCAGTGCGCGGTCGACCTGAGCCTGGTCGTCGAATACGGCGCGCCGATCGCCGAGGTCGCCGCGGCGGTGCGCGACCACGTGATCGAGTCGATCGAGCGGATGACCGGTCTGGAGGTGGTCGAGGTGGACATCTCCGTGGACGACATCCACATCGAACAGGACGACGACGAGGGATCCACGCGCAACCTGGCCTGAGCCGGGAACGCCGCGAGGGCGGGCCGGGGATCGCCCCGGTCCCGCCCTCGCGGCATCGACGCGGCGCGGTCAGCGCCGCCGACCGCGCGTGCCCAGCCCGACGGCGCCGACCACGATCATCACGACCGAGGCCGCGAACACCGACCAGGACATCGTGTTCAGCGAGTCGGTGAACACGCCGTAGACGGCCTCGATGCCGTCCCGGTTCAGCGTGTTGCGGGCGGCCAGTTCGTCGGCGACCGGTCCGCTCGCGGCGTTGACCAGGATCAGCAGCAGGCCGCTGGTGACGAACAGCCCGACGCCGGTCATCACCAGCGCACGGAACCGGTTGACGGCGACCGCCAGGCCGATCACCAGGAGTACGAGGGTCAGGATCGGCAACCACCGACCCGCGTCGTCCACCGCCCGGAGCGCGTCCCGACCCTGCTTCGCGTCGGAGGCGTGCGGCAGTTGCGCGAGGTCGATCGCGATGGTGGTCGGCAGGCCCGCCTTGGAGACCGGGATCCCGGCCTTGCTCAACTGGCCCACGATCGCGTCCAGCGGGCTCTTGAGGTTGACCACGACGTCGTCGCCCTTGGTCTGGACGTTCTTGCTGTCACGGCCCAGGAGCGAGGACAACACCACGTCGTGCGCCGTGGAGACGCCGTCCTTCCAGACCGCCTTGAACGTCGGCTTGGCGATCTCCTCGGTCACCGCCGTCTGCACCACCTGGCGCGGCACCTGATTGCGGACTCCGGGCGGCAGTTGCCGCATCACCTCGTCGGTCATCAGCCGCGCGACCTCGCCGCGGATCGCCGACTCGTCGATCAGCTCGACCGCGTTGTCGGTGAACCCCTGGTCGGAGACCACCTCCCAGCGCAACCACAGCGCCGACAGGGCCGGGATCGACAACAGCACGGCCAGCACCAGGCTGATCCCGGCGACGGTGCCGCGCAGCGCGCCGAACGCGGGTCGGGCGGGTTGCGGTCGCGGCGGCGCGCCGTGACCGCCGCCGGGCGCGCCCGGGCCGCCGGGGCGGTACGCGCCACCCGGGTCGTACGGCGGTGGCGCCGGTGTGGCCGCGTAGGGCGGGGGCGGGGGCGGGTAGCCGCCACCCTGGCCCGGATACGAGCCCGGGGACGAGTGCATCGCGCTTCCTCCGTCGTAGTCGGCGGACCGCCGTGCGGTTCGGCCCGGTTCCGGAAGGGTCTCACCCGCTTCCCGCTGCCACTGCCGCATGTCCGCTCTTGTGCCTGTTCGGTGACACCGCGGGTACCGCCGGGTCGATACCGGTGATCCGCGGAGCCGGGCATAGCCTGCGGGGATGGACAGTGTGGACAACGCACCGCAAGCCGGCCGCCGGCGACCCCGGGTGGGCCATATCCAGTACCTGAACTGCCTGCCCATCTACTGGGGCCTGGCCCGCACGGGCACGCTGGTGGATCTGGAGCTCACCAAGGACACTCCGGACAAACTCAACGACGCCCTGGTGCGCGGCGACCTCGACATCGCGCCGATCAGCGTCGTCGAATACCTGCGGCACGCGGACGACCTCGTGGTGCTCCCGGACATCGCGGTGGCCGCCGACGGGCCCGTGATGTCGGTCATGCTGATCAGCCAGGTGCCGATCGAGGAACTGGACGGCTCCCGGGTCGCGCTGGGCTCGCAGAGCCGCACGGGGGTCCGGCTGGCCCGGCTGCTCCTCGAGGAGAGGTACGGCGTACGGCCGAAGTTCTTCACCTCGGCGCCCGACCTGGGCCTGATGATGCAGGAGGCGGACGCCGCCGTGGTGATCGGCGACGTCGCGTTGCGCGCGACGCTCTACGACGCGCCGCGCCTGGGCCTGAAGGTCTACGACCTGGCCGAGGAGTGGAAGCGGTGGACCGGGCTGCCGTTCGTATTCGCGGTGTGGGCCGCGCGCCGCGACTTCCTGGCCGCGCATCCCGCCGAGGTGCGCGAGGTGCACCGGGCCTTCCTGGAGTCGCGCGACCTGTGCATGCGCGAGGTGGACAAGGTCTGCGAGCACGTGGCCCGGTGGGAGGCGTTCGACGCGGCCACGCTGGAGCGCTACTACACCGAGGCGCTCGACTACTCGCTGGGCGCGCGCCACCTGGCCGGGCTCGCCGAGTTCGCCCGCCGTACCTCGCACGACACCGGGTATCCGGCGGACGTGCGGGTGCGGCTGCTCGACGCCCCGCAGGCTTCGTGAGCGCGCCGGATAGGCTCGTTCGCGAGTCGCAGTCGTTCCACTCGTATTCGTTCCATGCGGAGGCTTCCCCGTGATCAGCGATCTCCAGCCGGTCCTGGACCGGGCCGCCGACGGTGGGCGGATCACGCCCGAAGAGGCACTCGCGCTGTACGTCCACGCGCCGCTGCACGCGCTGGGGCGAGCCGCCGACGCCGCCCGCCGCAAGCGCTACGCGGACACCGTCGACATCGCGACGTACATCATCGAGCGCAACATCAACTACACGAACGTGTGCGTCACCGCGTGCAAGTTCTGTGCCTTCTACGCCCCGCCCAAGAGCGAGAAGGGCTGGGTCCGGGAGATCGACGACATCCTGCGCCGGTGCGCGGAGACGGTCGAACTCGGCGGCACCCAGATCATGTTCCAGGGCGGGCACCACCCCGACTTCGGCGTCGAGTACTACGAGCGCTCGTTCGCCGCGATCAAGGCCGAGTTCCCGCAGTTGGTGATCCACTCGCTCGGCGCGTCCGAGGTCGCGCACATGGCCAAGGTGTCCGGGGTGGGCATCGAGGAGGCCATCTCGCGGATCCACGCGGCGGGCCTGGACTCGTTCGCGGGCGCCGGCGCCGAACTGCTCCCGGAGCGCCCGCGCACCGCGATCGCCCCGCTCAAGGAGTCGGGCGAGCGCTGGCTGGAGATCATGGAGACCGCGCACGGCCTGGGTGTCGAGTCCACCTCGACGATGCTGATGGGCACCGGCGAGACCAACGCCGAGCGGATCGAGCACCTGCGGATGATCCGCGACGTGCAGGACCGCACCGGCGGCTTCCGGGCCTTCATCCCGTACACCTACCAGCCGGAGAACAACCACCTGAAGGGACGCACCCAGGCCACCCTGCTCGAATACCTGCGCCTGATCGCGGTCGCCCGGCTGTTCCTGCACAACGTCGCGCACATCCAGGGCTCGTGGCTGACCACGGGCAAGGAGGCCGGCCAGCTGACCCTGCACTACGGCGCGGACGACCTGGGCTCGGTCATGCTGGAGGAGAACGTGGTCTCCTCCGCCGGTGCCAAGCACCGCTCGAACCGGATGGAACTGCTGCACCTGATCCGCGCCGCCGGGCGCGTCCCCGCGCAGCGCGACACCACGTACAACCACCTGATCGTGCACGACGACCCGGCGAACGACCCGGTCGACGACAAGGTGATCTCCCACCTGTCCTCCATCGCCATCCCCGGCGGCACCGCCCGCCCCGAGCCGCCTCGCACACAGCTGAAGGTGGTCGACGCGCGCTGAACCCGGCTTGGCAGGATGGGCGCATGTCGTTGACGCTGCATGTTGCGCCCGTTGTCCTGTCGATGGTCGACGCGGAACCCATTCGCGACGGTGCCGTGCTCGTGGAGGACGAGCGCGTCGTCGCGGTGGGGCCGCGGGCCGAGTTGGTCGCGGAGGGGGCGCGGGAGCGGGTCTGGCGCGGAGTGCTCACGCCGGGGCTGGTGAACGCGCACGCGCACCTCCAGTACACCGACTTCGGCGATCTCGCGTTGTCCGGGCTGGCGTTCCCGGAGTGGATCCGGGTGCTGATCGAGCGGCGGGCCGACTTCTCCGAGGTGATGTGGCAGGAGAGCGCCCGCCGCGGGGTGCACCACATGTTGCGCTCGGGGACCACGGCGGCGGCGGACGTGGTCACCGACCCGTGCGTACTGGTGCCGGTGGGCCGGTCCGGCCTGCGCGGGATCAGCTACGTCGAGGTGATCGCGGACGACGCGATGTGGGCCGGCGGGCGCCGCGAGGCGTTCCTGGACACACTGCGCGGGGCGAGCGGCGGGCGCACGATGGGCGTGTCGCCGCACACCCCCTTCACGGTCGGGACGGCCGTGTTCGCGGAGTGCGTGAAGATCGCCCGCGAGCGCGGACTGCGGCTGCACCCGCACCTGGCGGAGACCTCGCACGAGGTGGAGTTCGTCCGGGACGGCACCGGCCGGTTCGCCGAGGCGAACCGCGCGACGGGGATGGCCCTGGAACTGCTCGACGGCGGCAGCGGCGGCAGCCCCGCGACCTACCTGGACGGCTTCGCCGGGCTCGGGCCGGACGTGCACGTCGCGCACGGCGTGCACCTGGGCGCGCAGGACCGGGCGCTGCTGCGCGGGCACGGTACGGCCGTGGCCCTGTGCGTGCGCTCCAACGCGATCCTGGCGGCGGGCGAGGCGCCCGTGGCGGACTACCTGACCGAGGGCTCGCCGCTGGCCCTGGGCACCGACTCGCTGGCCTCCTCGCCGTCCCTGGACATGTGGGAGGAGGCGGCGGCGGTCCGCGAGGTCGCGGTGCGCCAGGGATACCGCGCGGACGACCTGGACCGGCGCCTGGTCGAGGCGGTCACGGTCGGCGGCGCGGCGGCGATGGGCGGCCTGGATGGGGCGGGCACGCTGCGCCCGGGCGGCCTCGCCGACCTCGCGGTGTTCGACGTGCCGACCGAGGGCGACCCGTACGCGGCCCTGCTCGCCCACGGCACCGGCTCGTGCGTGGCCACCGTGCTCGGCGGCCGGCTCGTGCACCGCCGCTGACGGCGGCCCGAGGAGCGCCGGCGCGGATCGTTCGGGGCGCGATCAGGCATGGCCGGCCGAACCCGGGGCAGGCGCCCGGTCGACAAGACAGGGTTTCCCGACCACTTCCGACGCGGGCGCCGCCCGTGCGGAACGAGGAGGCACACCATGTCCGTTGGTACGCGAATCCGGTCCCTCGTCCATGCCGTGACCCCGCATCGCAGGCGCCGCCGTACCGGTCGTGGTCGCGGCGGCGGCGTCGGTGTCGGCGTGCGCATCGGCCGGCTCGGCGGCGGGGTCGGGGTCGGCCGGCGCCGCGCCGCAGGCCGTGCCGGGCGTCGCTGAGGGCCGGGCGCCGGGTACAAGGCCACCGGGCGGGTCGCACGCTCCACGCGACCCGCCCGGTGCGTTGCCCGCCCCCTGACCCGGGTACGGTCCCGGCCGCGAGATGATGGCCGGGTGACCCGAGCCTCCCTGGACAAACAACCGCGTGAAGTCGCGTCGATGTTCGACGCGGTCGCGGCGCGCTACGACCTGACCAACACCGTGCTGTCGATGGGCCAGGACCGGTCCTGGCGCAAAGCCGTCGCGCGGGCCGTGGACGCGCGCCCGGGTGAGCGCGTACTCGACCTGGCGGCCGGCACCGGCACCTCCTCGCTGCCCTTCCGGGACGCGGGCGCGGACGTGGTTCCGTGCGACTTCTCCGTGGGCATGCTGCGCGAGGGCAAGCGCCGGCACCCCGAACTCGCGTTCACCGCGGGCGACGCGACCCGGCTTCCGTTCCGGGACGCCACGTTCGACGCGGTGACCATCTCCTTCGGACTGCGCAACGTCAACGACACCGAGGGCGCGCTGCGCGAGATGTTGCGGGTGACCCGCCCGGGCGGACGCCTGGTGGTCTGCGAGTTCAGCCGGCCCACGTGGCCCGCGTTCGAGACGGTCTACGTGGAGTACCTGATGCGCGCGCTGCCGTCGGTGGCCACCGCCGTGAGCAGCAACCCGGACGCGTACGTCTATCTGGCGGAGTCCATCCGCGCCTGGCCCGACCAGGCCGGACTGGCCGCCATCGTGCGCCGGGCCGGCTGGGAGCGGGCGGCGTGGCGCAACCTCACCGGCGGCGTGGTCGCGCTGCACCGGGGCTTTCGACCCACCACCGGATGACCACGGGCCGGTCCCCGGCCCGCTGCTCATAGACTTGTCCGGCCGGAACCGTCCCGGTTTCGGCACTGCCGCAGAGACTTCCAGGGGAGTCGTCCGTGACCGACGCAGCGCCCGTCACAACCACCAAGCGCGCCGACTCGACGCATGAGGCCGACGTCATCGTGGTCGGGGCCGGTCCGGCCGGATCGACCACGGCGTATCACCTGGCCAAGTCCGGCGTGAGCGTGATCCTGCTGGAGAAGACCGCGTTCCCCCGCGAGAAGGTCTGCGGCGACGGGCTCACCCCGCGCGCGGTCAAGCAGTTGATCGCGATGGGCGTGGACACCTCTGTCGAGGCCGGATGGCTGCCCAACAAGGGGCTGCGCATCCTCGGCGGGGGCATGCGGCTCGAACTGGACTGGCCGGACCTGGCCAGCTTCCCGGCGCACGGACTGGTCCGCAAGCGGGCCGACTTCGACGAGATCCTGGCCCGCCAGGCGGCGGCCGCGGGCGCGAAGCTGTACGAGCGCGCCAACGTCACCGGCCCGATCCTGGACGAGCGCACCGGACGCATCGTCGGGGTCAACGCGCGGATGAACGGCTCGAAGGAGGAGACCGTCTTCCGTGCGCCGATCGTGGTCGCCGCCGACGGCAACTCGACCCGGCTCTCCCTCGCGATGGGCCTGCACCGGCGCGAGGACCGCCCGATGGGCGTCGCGGTCCGCACCTACTTCACCTCCCCGCGCAGCGACGACGACTACCTGGAGTCGTGGCTGGAGCTGTGGGACCGCCGCGACGGCCAGGAGAAGCTGCTGCCCGGCTACGGCTGGGTGTTCGGCATGGGCGACGGCACCTCGAACGTGGGCCTGGGCCTGCTCAACACCTCGGCGGCGTTCAAGGACATCGACTACCGCGACCTGCTCAAGGGCTGGGTCTCGGGCATGCCCGAGGACTGGGGCTACACCGACGAGAACCAGCAGGGCCCGATCCGCGGCGCGGCGCTGCCGATGGGCTTCAACCGCCAACCGCACTACACCAAGGGCCTGTTGCTGGTCGGCGACGCGGGCGGGATGGTCAACCCGTTCAACGGCGAGGGCATCGCGTACGCGATGGAGTCCGGCGAGATCGCGGCCCAGGTGATCACCCAAGCGGTGGCCCGCCTCACCCCCGAGGGCCGCGAGCGCGCGCTGCACGACTACCCGCGCATCCTCAAGCAGACCTACGGCGGCTACTACACGCTCGGCCGGGTCTTCGTGAAGCTGATCGGCGACCCGAGGGTGATGAACTTCGCCACCAAGCACGGTTTGCCGCACCCGATGCTGATGAAGTTCGTCCTGAAGATGCTGGCCAATCTGACCGACCCCAGGGGCGGCGACGCGATGGACCGCATCATCAACGGCATGGCCCGCATCGCCCCGGCCGCGTAGTCGTCGCCTTCGGTCGGCCGCAGCCGGAGCGGCCGACCGAAGGGCGACGGACGCGATCAGATGTTGCGGTAGACATCGCGGCGGTCCCCTACCTTGACGACCAGAATGACGAGCTCGCCGTCGAGGACCTGGTAGGCGATCCGATAGTTGCCCACCCGAAGTCGATAGAGCCCCGAGGGGCCGGTGAGCTTTTTGACGTCGGCGTCTTCGCGGTAGGGATCCTCGCCGAGCGCGGTCAGTGCGGTCAGGATCCGCATCGCTGCAAGGCGTTCGAGGGATCGCAACTGCCGCTGCGCCGCGGTGGTGAACCGGAAGGCGTATTTCACGCCGCGCCCTCACCGTGCTCGGTGAACAGGTCCGCCAGTAGCTCGGCCATTGTCACGGTCGGGCCGCCTTCGGCCAGGACCGCTTCTGCTTCGCGGGCCAGCAGGACGTCGGCAGCTTCCTCCAATGCCTCGAAGTCGGCAATCGGCACCACTGCGGCCACCGGCACACCATTGCGGGTGATCACTGTGGGTGTGCCGTGCTCGGCGCGACTGATGTGGTCCGCGAGATGAGCACGCGCTTCGCGTACGGTCACAGCGCTCTCGGTCATGAAGCCAGTGTACGCCTTGGTGTGTACACATGAGGGTCGAATGCCACACCTCACTCCCCACCGTGCGATTCGCTCCGGATGCGTAGGGTGAGGGCCTATCGCTCCGACCTCGGGCGGGCCGGGTTCACCGTTGCACTCAGACGCGCAACGAGGCGGTGAGCGCCGCCCACGAAGCCGCGCCGATCACGAGGTGGCCGACTGTGGGAGCCCTGCTGTCACGGACAGGGACGATGCCCGCGAAGTTGCCGCCTACCTCCACACATGCACCCCCATCGGAGTTGGTGTAGGTGGACTTGCGCCAGGCGGCGATCAGCCCTGACTTCGGCATTCCTCGCATCCCCTTCATCGTCGGATGGGTCGACCAGGCACTGCGTCGCCGTCAGGTGCGGAGCGCCGCCGTGAGGGCTGTCCACGAGGCCGCGCCGATTATCAGGTGACCAGCGCTCGGGTTCTTGGAGTCGCGTACGGGAACGATTCCCGGGAAATCGTCGACCACCTCGACACAGGCACCTTGAGCATCATTGGTGTAGCTCGACTTGCGCCAGGCAAAGGTGTCCAGATCGGGGGTCGTCATTCCTCGTACTCCTTGATCACCGCGCGAATCAGAATGGCCGACTCCCTGGGGGACAGGGCGTAGGCGCTCACCCGATCGTAGGCCCGGCGTCGCGCAAGTACGACGTCCGGATCCTCAAGGATTTGACCGCTGGCACTGCCTTCCACGTAGACGAGCGACGTACTGTCTCGAAGCTCGATGACGATCTGTGTCGCCTCGCTCAGGCTCTGTTCGCCGCGGTGGAAGGGCAACACCTGGAGGGTGCCGTGTTCGTGGTCCATCATCGGCAAGAGCGCGGTGAGTTGCGCCACCATGACCGTCGGTCCGCCGACCCATCGTCGTAGAACCGATTCGTCGAGGATGGCCGCGAAGTGGGGGTTCGGGGATTGGTCGAAGATTGTGCGTCTGCCGATCCGAGCATCCACTCGATCCTCGATTTCGTCCTCCGTCGCCCCTCGGTCGGCCTCACGGAAGACTGTTCGCGCGTAGTCCGGGGTTTGCAGGAGCCCAGGAATCCGGAAACCTGCCCATTCGCGCAACGCTTCGGCCTTGCGCTCCAGACTCATGTAGTCCAAGAACTGATCAGGGAACCGCACATTGCGCAACATCTCGAACAGCGCGGTGAACAGGCCATTCGTGCCGAACGCCGCGTCGAGCTTGGGGCACAACTCTTCAGGCACTCGGCTGTCGCCCGTCTCGAACCGCGACATCGACGACTTGCTGTAGCCCACGATGTCGGCCAGTTCGGTCACGGACAGCCCGGCGCGTGAGCGGTGCTCCCTGATTTGCGCCGCCATGCGCTGCCGTGGCGATCCCTCGGTCGGATTGCTTGGATGCTCCTGGAATCGCACGTACGTTCCCCCAATTTGTCCCAATTGAGTTCGCAACGGGAGGTCACTCCAAAGGTTAGGCACGCCGGCCGATGCTGTCAGGGAGTGGCCGAAAAACGACTGACGGCAACGAAAGGCAAGAGGCGTGCCCATGACCGTGACGAGACAACAACCGCTCACCGAAGCCGAGTTGCGGCTTCGGATGGCGGGCGGCGAGGTGCGCGTGCGGGATGCCCGGAGTCGGTATGTGGGGACGCTTTACCGCGTGGCCGGCGGCTACGTCGTGGCGCTCACCGCCAACTCCCAGGCGACCTACACCATTCCGCTCGCGCACCTCGAAGTGGTGGACGACGAGGCCGGCTCGCCCATGGCGACCAAGCCCGAACCGGCGAAGCCGGAGGCGGCCCGGCCCGGCCGAATCGTGGCGGCCCAACCCCTCGTGGACGAGCCGTGTCGAACCAAGGCGCAACACCTGTTCCGCGACGGGTCGATCACGTGGCGCATGCCGCCCGACGACGCGCGTCCCAGCCGACCGCCCACCCCCTGATCGGCCGCACCGCCCCCACTGGCCTGGTCGGCGGTGCGGCCCCGCCGCCCCGACGCCTCCCGAGGCGTCCGGGCGAAGCCGACCGGCGCGGAGCGCTCCCCGCGCCGGTCGGCCACGAAGCGACGCGTTCCCCATCCCCCCGCCCACGAAAGGCACACCCCGCCATGCCCGAACCCGCCGAGATCGGCCAAAAGGTCAAGCACCGGGACGCCCGTCTGCGACCGACCCACCCGCCCGGCGTGATCGAGCACATCGACACGGCCACCGCCCGGGTGCGCGTCCAGCCCTTCGACCCGGCCCGCCCCGCGTGGACCGCCGACATCGCCGCCGTGGAGCCGGACGACGCCATCTGGTACCCGACCGACGGGGCACCACCCGCCAAATCCGTCCCGTTCCCGATCCCTCCCGGCGCCCGAGCCCCACGCGTCTACGGCTGCTACCGCCGCTGACCCCGGGCCATGTGAGCCCCGATCCCCTCGTGTGTCGCGAGTCCAGGGCCGCCTCGGGTGATCGCCTCCACGCGGTCGTGCTCGCGCTCGGTGGCCTCGTCGATTTCCGGTCGCGTTCGGCGCGACCAGCGGTTCATGGTCAGGAGCTTGTCCCGCGCGGGCGTGTCCTCGACCACCCTGGTGAACTCGTCGCGCTGATCGGCCGGAAGGGCTTCGCGGATGCTCGCGATCGTGGCCGGCGTCTCGATCCGTTCGCCGTCGACCACGGTCCAAAAGGTGCGTCCGTCGGGCTCCGGCCCGTCTTCGGGTTGCTCGTCCATGGACTTCCTTCGGTGTGTCATGACTTGACTACTTACAGTGTGCGTCCGGTCGGGCCGTTCCGTGAAGAGGTGGGTGGAATCGGCCATGCGGGAGAGCGGCAGTCGGGTTCCGGCGACGCGGCCGGTCGGGTGCGGGGTCCGGCGCGCCCGGGGGCATACGGTTGGCGTTTGTCGGGCGAGTGGGTGTTCGAGTCGGAGGGTCGGTTCATGCGTGACATGCGGGACTTCATCGGCGGGCTGCCGAAGTGCGAGTTGCATCTGCACATCGAGGGGACGTTGGAGCCCGAGTTGAAGTTCGCGCTCGCCGAGCGCAACGGGATCGAATTGCCGTACGCCTCGGTCGAGGAGATGCGGGCGACGTACCGGTTCGACAGTCTCGCCTCCTTCCTGACCGTCTACTACGACGGCATGCGGGTCCTGCTGCACGAGCCGGACTTCTACGACCTGGCGATGGCCTACCTGCGCAAGGCCGCCTCGCAGAACGTGCGTTACGTCGAGATGTTCTTCGACCCCCAGGCGCACACCGGCCGGGGTGTGCCGTTCGACGTGGTGGTGCGCGGGCTCACCCGGGCGATCGGGGACGCGCGGCGCGAACTGGGCATTCGGGCCCAGCTGATCATGTGCTTCCTGCGCGACTTCCAGGCCGAGTACGCGATGGCCACGCTCGTGCAGTCGCTGGCGTACCGCGAGTGGATCGTGGGGATCGGGCTGGATTCGGACGAGCGCGGCAACCCGCCGGCCAAGTTCGCCGCCGTCTACGCGCGCGCACGGGCCGAGGGCTACCGGTTGACGATGCACTGCGACGTCGACCAGGAGAACAGCGTCGAGCACATCCGGCAGGCCATCGAGGACATCGGCGTGGACCGCATCGACCACGGGTCGAACGCGCTGGAGGACCCCAAGCTGGTCGCCGCGATCAAGGAGCGCAGCCTCGGACTGACGGTGTGTCCGGTGTCGAACTCCTTCGTGGTGGACGGGATCAAGGGCGCGGAGATCCGGCGGATGCTGGACGAGGGCATCCTGGTCACGATCAACTCCGACGACCCCGCCTACATGGACGCGTACGTCCAGGAGAACCTGGAGCGCACTCAGGCGGACCTCGGCCTGACCGAGGCGGAGGTGGCCCGGTTCGAATACAACGCGTTCGCCATCGCGTGGTTGCCGGAGGACGTCAAGGACGCGTACATCGCCGAGCTGGACGCCTGGGTGGCGGCAGCCGGCTGAAACCGGGCATACGCCGAACTCCCGTGGCAATCAAGGGAGTTCGGCGTAATGGCGGGTTGGTGGTCAGGACAGCGGGGCGACCCACGTGTCCGGCGCGGCGCAGGTGGTGAAACTCGCCGTCTCGAACATCTTCCGCAATACCGGATAGGGCACGAGGTTGTTGTCCTGGACGGTGATCAGCGTCTCGCATTCGTTCACCTTGGCGACGAGGATCGCGCCTCCCTTCGGCGGGCTCAGGCCCGCGCCCGGCTTGGTGAAGTACCAGGTGTCGTATCCCGCGAGCACCGTCGGCGGGCCGGTCTCGGAGACGATGTCCAGCCGGCCGCTGTCCGACGCCGAGAGTTGGACGCGCAGCGCGCCCACCTCGGTCAGGCCGAGCAGGTCGCTCCGCTTCAACACGGGATTCGCGGCGGCGCCGAAGACGAGGACGGAGTTGGACTCGCTCGGCGTGTAGGTCGACGAGCCGCCGTAGTCGAGCCGGAGCGTGTCCGGCACGTAGTTGAGGCGGTAGGGGGTGGTGACGCCGGTGGGCCGGAGCCGGACCGCGTCGGCCACCCGCAGCAGCTCGGTGCGTTTGTTCGTGCCGGAGACGATCACCCAGGACCCGGAGGCATCGCGCCACGCGACCACCGGCGCTCGCGTGTCCTTCGGCGGCAGGAACCCGATCTTCCCGTTCTCGTCGGGGCCGCCCGGTTTGGGCGCGGTGATGTTCTCCGGGCCCTGATGGTAGGAGGCCGGATCGATCAGGTAGTTCTCGACATAGCGGGCCGGGTGTCCCTGCACGGTGACCGCCTCGCCCGCCTCGATCGCCGCCGTGTCGACGTCCGCCGGTGCGTAGACGCCGACATCGCCGCCGGCGCCGGTGCGGGTGACGTTGTTCGTGCGGATGGTGGCCAGCGCGGTGGTCCCGGAGAAGCCCTGCTCCAGGGGGAAGAAGCCGTCGCTCCGGTCGACGTCGATGGTCACGGCCGGCGGCTTGACCACGGGGGCGACCGGCGGCCTGGTCGCCGCGGGGGCGGCCACCCGGCCCGGCCCGTCGTCGTCGAGGCGGTCGAGGATCCCGGGGCCGACCGCGCCGAGCGCGATCACCGTGACCACGGCCAGCCCGCTCGCGGTCAGCCGTCGTCGACGCACGCGTCGGGCGCCGAGGTATGCCCCCTCGATCAGGCCGTCGGGCGGTGGGGCCAGGTGTTCGTGCCGGGTCAGCGCCGCCTTGAGGTCTCGGATGTCGGTCATGCCGGTTCTCCCTGCGGAATCGACGGGATGCGGGTCGTTTCGACGGCCATCTCCACGCGCAGCGTGGCCAGGGCTCGGGACGCGTAGCCCCGGACGGTGCCGGCCCGGCAGTCCAGGGTCTCGGCGATCTCGTCGTCGGTGAGGCCCTCGTAGTAGCGCAGGACCAGGACGGCGCGCTGTCGACGGGGCAGTCGGCCCAGCCGGCGCCACAGGTCCTCGCCGGTGTCCACGTCGCCGGCGTGGTCGGGCACGCCGCTCGCCTCGAAGTGGTCGAGCGCGTCCTGGGTCAGCGCCACCGTGCGCACCGCCCGTCGTCGGCGCAGGGACAGGAACTCGTTGGTGACGATGGTGCGGACGTAGGCGTCGGGCCGATCCAGGCCGCCGATGCGTTTCCACCGCACGAACGCCTTGGTCAGCGCCTCCTGGACGAGGTCGCGGGCCAACTCCCGGTCCCCGCACAACAACGCGGCATAGCGCAGCAGGGCCGGCAGCCGCGCCGCCGCGAACTCCTCGAACCGCATCGTGCACGTCTCCTCGATCGGGTCCCGCCGAAGGCCTCTGCCTCTACAAACGCGAAGTCGAGCCGATCTGTTGTGCGGCGGGCGCGATCGGCCTCGGCCACTACTGTGCATTGCGTGGTACCGTGCAACGCATAAGAGCTGGAGGCGTCATGGATCCGAGTCAATTGCTCAAGGGAGTGCTGGACCTCGCGGTGCTCGCCGTGCTGCGCGAGGAGGACGGCTACGGCTACGACGTGCTGCGCCGGCTGCGCAAGGCCGGTCTCGACGACGTCGGCGACGCGTCGGTCTACGGCACGCTGCGGCGGCTGTACAACGCCGGACTTCTCACGTCCTACGTGGTGGCGAGCGACGAAGGCCCGAACCGCAAGTACTACGCCCTGAACGAGCCCGGCCGGCAGCGGTTCCGGGAGTCCACCGACACGTGGAACTCGTTCGCCCGGACGATGTCGGAACTGGTGGGGGAGACCCGATGAAGGACACCGCACTGCACCCCGTCGCGGCTGACTACCGCGTCGAGGTGGCCCGCATTCTGGCCGATCTGCCCGCCGTCGAGGCGGAGGAGATCCTGGACGACGTCGAGGTCAATCTGAGCGAGGTGGTCGCCGAACTCGACGGCGCGGTGACCTCCGACGCGCTCCGCGCCCGGCTCGGCACCCCGCACGAGTACGCCGCCGAACTGCGCGCGGCGGCCGGGTATCCGCCGCTGACGCCTGCCGGCGGCGACGGTCGGCTGCGCGGCGTCGGCAAGGTCGAACTCCTGATGCTGGGACTGCTTGTGGCGCTCGGCGCGGCGTTCGTGACCGGCGTCGCACTGGGCTCGCAGCAGGACTCGCGGGAGCGCTGGTGGATCTTTCCGTGCGTGCTCGCACTGGTTGTGGAGGCGGTGAACGCGCTGTGGCTGCGCGGGCGCGAGCGCGGCCTGCCGGAAGTCGCCGCACTGTCGGTCACGCGCCGCGCGAGGGCCCTCGGGGAGTCCTTGCGCACCGGGCGGTTCGCCGAGCCGGTGCGATTTCTGACGAGCCTACAGTCCGCCTGGTGGGTGGTGCGGGCGCTGGTCGCGTCCCTGCTCGCCTGGGTGATCGTGGGCGGGGTGTGGTGGCCGGTGGCGGTCGGACTCCTGGCTCTGGTCGCGTCGTTGTGGCTGGGATCGCGCTCGGGACACGACCGCCGACTGGTCTGGCTGGCGGTGCCGCTCAACGCGATGGTGGTCGGGCTCGGGATCGGCATGGTGAGCGGGGGACAGTTCGATTTCGGCGAGACCGTGCGGATGGAGTACACCGGGTCGAACCACCCCATGTACTACGGCAGTGCCGACGGCCAGCCGTTGGACAGCGGCACTCTGATGGGCACGTTGGACGGCAGGCCGCTGCAGAACATCTACCCGTTCGACGCACAGGGACGGCCGCTCAAGGACGTCCTGCTGTTCGACCAGAACGGCAGGCAACTCGGTTTGTACAGCGGCTTCCCGGACTACGGATGCACGGCCGACGGCCGGCCGATGGTGCCCAACCGGGAGAGCCTGCCCTTCCCGCAGCCTCGGGTCGAGCCGAACCGGGGCGCGCCGGGGTGCCGGATCGTGGAGGGCACGGCCCCGTTCACGATCGCGATCCCGGTCCGGCCGGGGCAGGCGCCGCAGTCGACCACGCCGCCGTCGGCGGGGGTGCCGGGCAACCCGCCCGCGACGGTGCCGAGTACGCCGCCGGGCACCGCACCGGGTGCGGCTCCCGGTGCGGCTCCCGGTACCACGCAGCAGCAACCCCCGCCCGCGTCCCCGGGCGCACCCTCGACGCGCCCCGAAGGTGAGCCACAGACCTCGGGCAACCCGCCTGGTGGGTCCGGGAGTTGATGAGCCGGGGCAGTCGGTCCAAGCCCGTTCGTCGGCCGCCGGGACCACCCGGCGGCCGACGAACGGCGGGGCGTCGGCGGCGGGGCGACATGCGCCCGGCATGCCGCCGGCATGTCGCCGACATGAGCCCGGAAAGCGTGTTCACCGGGCGTCGAGTCGGTGTTGATCCGGGTGTGGGACAACAGCCGGATGACTTCAGCCCCGGCCGCCGCTCGGCTGCTCGTGACGCATCAGTAAGGTCTCTTAACCATGCTGACGTTTCGTGTTCTGGGAGCGCTCGAAGCGTGGGACGGTGACCGGCGGGCCGACCTGCGGGGCCCACGCCATCGGGCCGTTCTCGCTCGGCTCGTCCTGGCGCGCGGGCACGTCGTACCGGTCGACCGGCTGATCGAGGACCTGTGGCACGGCGAGTCGCCGCACCGCGCGCTCGGGTCCGTGCAGACCTTCGTATCGCACCTGCGCCGTGCGCTCGAACCCGACCGCGCACCGCGCACCCCGTCGACGGTGCTGGTCACCGCGCCGCCGGGATACGCGTTCCGGGTCGGTACGGACGAGGTCGACGCGTGGCGGTTCGAGGCCCTGGTGCACCGCGCCGGCGGCCTCCTCGCGGCGGGGGCGGCGCAGGACGCGCTACGCGAGTTGTCCGCGGCGCTCGACCTGTGGCGCGGGCCCGCGTACGCGCAGTTCGCCGACGAGCCGTGGGCCCGGCCCGAGGCGGCCCGGCTGGAGGAGTTGCGCCTGGTCGCGGTGGAGCGTCGGGCCGAGGCCGGTCTCGCCATCGGGCAGGCGTCCGGGATCGTGCCCGGTCTGGAGGCACACGCGGCGGCGCACCCGCTGCGGGAGGAGAGTTGGCGGTTGTTGGCGCTGGCGCTGTACCGGTGTGCCCGCCAGGGCGACGCGCTCGCGGTGTTGCGCCGGGTACGGGCGGCGCTGCGCGCGGAGTTGGGGGTCGAGCCCGGGGCGCGGTTGCAGCGCCTGGAGGCGGACATCCTGGCCCACTCCGCCGAGTTGGACGCGCCGGCGGCGGTGCCGACGCCGGTCGCCATACCCGAGGCGCCCGCCGCGCATCGGGAAGTCGCGGAGCCGGTACGGGTTTTCGACGAGCCGGGGGAGGACGGGTTCGTGGCGCGCACGACCACGCTGATCGGTAGGGCCGACGAGACGACCGACCTGCTGAACGCGGCGAAGCGCGCCGACGGGCGGCTCGCGGTGGCGCTGGTCAGCGGTGATCCGGGCGAGGGCAAGACCGCGTTGACCGAGCATGTCCGCGAGTTGCTGGCCGCCGAGGGCTGGCGGGCGGCGTGGGGGCGCTGCCCCGAATCGGGCGGCGCGCCCGCCGGGTGGCCGTGGACCCAGATGTTGCGCACCCTGGCCGCGGTGAGCCCCCCGGACGAGGACACCGCGCGCGTGTTGGCGCCGCTGCTCGCCGACTCGTACAGCCCGGTGGGCGATCAGGCCGCTGCCAAGCTGATGTTGCACCAGGCGGTGGTGCGCTATCTGGCCCGGGCCACCGCGGAGACCCCGTGGCTGCTGGTCCTGGACGACGTGCACCGCGCCGACGAGGAGACGCTGGCGCTGCTGTGCCACCTGGCCACCGACCGGGACGCGACCGGTCGGGTGCTGCTCGTGGTCACCTATCGGCACAACGAGGTGGGCGACCTGCTCGCCGACGCGCTGGCCCGGCTGGCGCGCTGCGGTCCCGAACGGGTCGAACTCACCGGCCTGGCCCCGGAGGCGGTGGGCGACCTGGTCCGCGGCGCGGTCTCGGCGGCGATCGACGAGGACACCGTACGGGCCATCGTGGACCGCACCGCGGGCAACCCGTTCTACGTCCTGGAGACGGCCCGCGTGCTGGCCGCGGAGGGCGCGCACGCGGCGGTGTCCGAGGTGCCGGTCGGGGTGCGGGACGTGATCCGCCGGCATGTGGCCGGCTTGCCCAAGGCCGCGCAGGAGGTGCTCAAGCAGGCGTGTGTGCTCGGCCGGGACATCGACGTCGACATCCTGCTCGCGCAGAGCGGCACGGACGAGGACACGGTGCTCGACGCGGTCGAGTCGGCGCTGCTGACCGGACTGCTCGTGGAGCCCGACGCGGGTCAACTGCGGTTCACCCACGCGCTGGTGCGGGACACCCTCTACGAGGACCTGTCCCAGCTGCGCCGGGCCCGGATGCACGCGCGCACGGCCGAGGCGATCGAGGCGGTACGGCCCCGGGACGTCTCCGCGCTGGCGCACCACTACCTGGCCTCCGCCTCGCGCGCGACGGCGGCGAAGGCCGCCCACTACGCCCGCTTGGCCGCCCTGGACGCGGAGATCCACTTCGCCTACCGGGAGGCCGCCGAGTTGTGGCGCGGCGCGCTGGCGGCCTTCGACCGCTCCGGCGCCGCCGACGAGGCGGCCCGTACCGAGTTGGAGGCCGGCGTGACCCGCTCCCTCGCCCAGTCCGGCGACCACGGCCACGACTGACCGTCGGGAGCGGCCCCCGGCCCCCGGCGCCGGAGGGGCCTCGATCAGGTGCGCGGCCACGCGGGGTGTGCGCGTCCAGGTCGGCGGGGTGCGCCTTGGCCGGGCCCCCGTCGCGCTTGCGCACGGAGTTCGGATGGCGTCGACGAGGTACGCCTCGTTGCTCGTGGCAGCCGCCTTTCGACCATGTGAGTTGGGGATGGCAACCTTGTGGGCGTGGTCGTCAACGCTGATTCCTCCGGCTCCTCGGGCTCCTTCGGCTCCTCCGGCTCGTCGAACGCCTCGAACGCCTCCTCGGCCGATTCCGGTCGGGTGCCCGAGGGGGCTGCGGCGGGTGCTCCCGCGCCGTCCCGCGCCGGTCGGGCGCCGGTCGGCCGGCCCTGCTCGGTCGCTTCGGCGCTCGGCGTGGTCGGTGAGAAGTGGGCGCTGTTGGCCATCCGCGAAATGGGCTTCGGCAACCACCGCTTCGACGCGATCGTGCGCAACACGGGGGCACCCCGGGACATCCTGACCGCCAGGCTGCGTGCCCTGGAGGCGGCCGGGGTCCTGGAGCGGCGGCGCTACCAGGACCGGCCGCCGCGCTTCGAGTACCACCTGACCGCCCGGGGCCGCGACCTCGCGCCGGTGCTGCAGACCCTCGCGGCCTGGGGCGACCGGTGGCTGACCGACGAGCCGCCGGTGGACTTCCGGCACGGGGACCACCCGCTCGACCCCGCGCTGATGTGTCGCGGCTGCGGCGAGGAGGTGGCTCCGGGCAGCCTGCACATCCACGTGCGGGCACCGGGATGGGACCTGGCGGGGCCGGTGGAGTGAGGGCGCGGGCCGGTGGGGTGGGGCCGCGGGCCCGCCGGCTTGACCCTGACACCGTGTGAGGCCGTGCACTGGGAGGCGTCATGTTCACCATTGGAGACTTCGCCCGACACGGCAACGTGTCCGTCCGCATGTTGCGGCACTACGACGCCATCGGCCTGCTGCGCCCCGACCGGGTCGACCCGGTCAGCGGCTACCGCTTCTATCGCGCCGAGCAGCTCGCCCGGCTCAACCGGGTGATCGCGCTGAAGGACCTCGGCTTCACCCTCCAGCAGGTCCGGAGCATCCTGGACGAGCAGGTGAGCGCCGGCGAGCTGCGCGGCATGTTGCGGCTGCGCCGGGCCGAGCTCGCCGCGGCGGTGGCGGCGGACGGCCGGCGGCTGGCCCAGGTCGAGGCGAGGCTCCGCACCATCGAGGCGGAGGGCCGGATGGCCGACGACGACGTCGTGCTCAAGCGCATTCCCGGGGTCCGGGTGGCCGTACTGACCGCGACCACCCCGGTCGACGCCGACGGGCCGCGCGACATCGGGCCGATCATCGGGCCGTTGTACGACGAACTGTGCCGCCGGATGGCCGCCGCCGGGGTGGCGGCGACCGGGCCGGGCATCGCCTACTACGAGGTCTCGCCCGACCGGGACGACACGATCGTCATCAACGCCGGCATCACGGTCGCGGCCGACCCGCGCCCCGAACACGACTTCGCGATCGTGGACCTGCCGCCGATCGAGCAGGCCGCCACCTTCGTGCATCGGGGCTCGATGGACGACGTGATGACCGGCGTACAGGCCCTGGCCCGCTGGATCGACGCCAACGGCCACCGCTCCCTCGGCTACCCGCGCGAGGTCAACCTGGAGTGCCCACCGGACCCGAGGCAGTGGGTGACCGAACTCCAGGAGCCGATCGCGCGGGCCTGAGCGCGGGCCGCCGCTCACGTCACCGCCCGGACCGATACCGCCCCGGGCGCGGTCGGCCGCCGCGGACACCGCCGTCGTTCGCGCGTGCTGCCCGCTCGACCGCCCGCCACAGCGAGGCCCACTGACCCGCCGTCACGTCCTTGGGCAGCGCGAGGGGGGAGATCCGGGCCGCGACGAGCCGGTCGCGCACCTCGGCACCGGGCAACCGGCCCGTGCGATCCAGGATTTCGCGCAGCCCGCGCCCCGGCCCGGTGAACACGTGGCGGACGAACTCCTGGTACGGCTCCCGCGCCCCGACGACCAGCGGCGTACTCCGGCGCGTCATCGACAACAGCCCGCCGTCCACCGAGGGCATCGGCCGAAACGCCCGAGCCGGGACGCGCGCGTGCACCTCGAAGTCGAACCACGGCCACCAGGCCGCCGTCAGCATCGAGGCCCCGCCCACACCCGCCCGGCGCCGGGCCACCTCCCACTGCACCAGCAGCACCGCGGATCGCCAGTGTCCGGTGTCGAGCAGCCGCCGCAGCACCGCAGTCGTCAGGTGGAAGGGCAGGTTGCCCACCACGGTGAAGGGCCGATCGGGAAACCGGTACCGCAACACATCGCCCGCCACGATCCGGACGTGCCCGGGCACCCGGCGGGCCAGCCGCCGGGCGCGCCGCGGATCGAGCTCGACCGCGGTGAGCGGCCGACCGGTGCGGCTCAGCGGGAGGGTGAGGGCACCGTCACCGGGCCCGATCTCCACGACCGGTCCGGACGTACGCCCGACCAGGTCCGTGAAGAGGTCGATCACCGCGGGATCGACGAGGAAGTTCTGACCAAGCTCATGGCGTCCGCCATGAGTGGGGTAGGGCACGAGAAGGCTCCGCAAGGCAGTTCGGAGCCGGGCAGCCCGAAACGGCCGCACCGGCAGGGACCCGAAGTGCGGCGGAACCGGAAGAGAAAAAGCCTCGGCCCGCCGCTAGTGGCGGCGAGTCCTCGTGAATGCGGCGGCGAACATGTCGACCACCCTAGCCCGGGTGGGTCGACCGGCTCATCCCGATTTTCGGCGCGGTCGATCGCCGGCGGCGGCGGGCCGGGTCACCCGTGTCGCAGCGCGGCCAGGAACTCGGGCCAGGCGTGGTGGGGCAGGCGCAGCCGGGCCTGCGCCGGGCGCTTGCTGTCTCGGATCGTGAGGTGGGCGGTGCGCGGGGCCACTTCCACGCAGTCGCCCTGATGTCCCGAGTGGGTGGACTTGCGCCAGGCGACGGGGACGACGGGGGCTTTCGGGGTGTCGTTCACAGGGATCGCATCCTTGCCGAGATGAGGGTTCTGGACTCGTCGGTGGAGAGGGCGTTGGCGAACAGGTAGTCGAGGTGGCGGCGATAGCGGCGCAGGTCGCGATCCTCCTCCTTGATCAGCATGCCGCCGTGGTATTCGACGAACAGCACGCCGGGCGCGTGTGGGCCGGAGAAATCGAACATGGTCAGGCCGCCGTTGTAGGCGTTCGCGGTGGAACTCGTCGGTATCACGTGGATGTCGATGTTGGGCAATTCACCGAGTTCGAGGAGATGGGCGAGTTGGCGGGTGAGTACGCCGCGACCGCCGATCTCGCATTGCAGGGCCCCGTCGGCGAGCACGGAGCGGAACCTGGCCGGATTCTGCCCGGTGAGCACACGCTGACGCCGCATCCGGATCTCCACGAGCGCGTCGGCCCGTTCGGGGTCGGGGATCATCGGCCCGGAGCCGATCACCGCCGCCGCGTAGTCGCGGGTCTGGAGCAGGCCGAGGATCATCCCGGCGTTGGCGGCCCGGATCTCCGTGGCCTGGGACTCCAGCGCGATCAGTTCCTCGTAGGCGGCGTCGAGCACGTCCGAGTAGGCGACCCACCAGCGCGGCCCGCGCGTCTCGATCAGGAGTGCTTCGAGGCGTTCGACGTCGGTCGCACACACCCCGTATATGCCGCAGAGGCGACGCAGATCGTGCCGGGACACCGCGACCTTCGCGGTCTCGATGCGGCTGATCTTGGATTGATCCCAGCCACACGAATCGGCCACCTCCTCGCCGGACAGACCCGACGCCGTGCGGAGCAGCCGCAGTTCCGTACCCAATCGGCGTCTGGCATAGCTGCGCATCTGGGTCCTCCCGGGGTGGCTTCGTCCGGGATTGTGCTCCGGGTCTGAATGGAACGCGACCGGATTTGGTCGGCGTCACCCGAAAGAGTTATTTATGTCGAAGTACTTGGTTGCATTTATGCGGCGCGGCGATGCTCGGTGTGGGCCGCTTTCTTCTTTCTTCCCGGTGAGAACGGGTGTCCCAGCTGCGGTCCACATCGGATTGGGGAGAAGACATGCCTGCCACCCGGATTCACGCGCCGGCCGATCGGGCCGGTCATCACATGTTGGCCCCCGTCGCCGAACTCCGCTGTGTCGGTACGGCCGAACTGGTGCGACACGTGCGCAACTTCGTCCACGAGTGCGCGATCGGGGCGGGCGCCTCGGCCGACACGGCGCAGACCACGAAGCTGCTGGCGAGCGAGCTGGTGTCCAACGCGGTCCGGCACACGCCGGATGGCACCGTGGTCCGGGTCGAACTGCTGCACGACGTGCCCTGCGGGCAGTTGGTGGTCGGCGTCGAGGACGGCGGGGCGGCCATCCCGGCGGCCCCGCGCCGACACCGCCCGTCCTGGGACGCGGAGTCGGGGCGGGGCATCCCGCTGATGACGAGCCTGGCCAACGAATGCGGCGTGACGCCGCTCCCCGACGGCAAGCGGGTGTGGTTCGCGTTGGCGATGAGTTGACGCGGGGTGTGCGTCGGGTGAGCACGTCGCGGCTCGGGGAGTGGCCTGGATCGACCCCGAGGACGGCGATCGGCTCGCCGGGTGTCAGCGGCGGGTTTCGATCCTCAGGTCGCCGGTGGTCACGGTGCGGATGTGGTCGCCGGCGAGTATGTCGTGCGGGAAGCCGAGTGCGATCGTGCTCACCTCGTCGAGGCGGGCCAGATGGGCGGCGGTGAAGTCGACGTCCAGGGCGCCCAGGTTGTCCGCCAGTTGGGCGGCGGTGCGGGCGCCGATGATCGGTGCGGTCACGTGTGGGTGGCGCAGGGTCCAGGCCAGGGCGACCTGGGCGGGAGTGCGGTCCAGTTCCGCGGCGACCTCCTTCACGACGTCGGCGATGACGAGGTCGCGTTCGGTGAGCGTGCCCAGGGCGAGGTTCCGGCGGGTGCCGTCGCCGACCGCGGTTCGCGTCGCGGTCAGGTCGTCGCGACCGTACTTGCCGGTGAGCACTCCGCCGGCCAGTGGTGAATACGGGACCACCCCCAGCCCCAACTCGCGTGCCATGGGGATCAGGTCACGTTCCCCCGTGCGCTCGATCAGGTTGAACTCGATCTGCAACGCGACGAGCGGCGACCAGCCGCGCAGGTCGGCGATCGCCTGCATGCGCGACACCTGCCAGGCCGGGGTGTTGGAGATGCCCACATAGAGGACCTTGCCCTGGCGGACCAGATCGTCCAGGCCGCGCAGGATCTCGTCGACCGGCGTACGGAAATCCCATACGTGCAGGTAGAGCAGATCGATGTAGTCGGTGTTCAGCTGCCGCAGGCCGGCCTCCACCGACGCGAACAGGTTCTTCCGGTGCGCGCCGCCGGCGTTCGGGTCGCCGGGACGGCGCAGCGTCGAGTACTTCGTCGCCAGAACCAGGCTCTCCCGCCGGTCGCGGATGAACTCGCCCAGCAGGCGGTGGGAACTGCCGTCGGTGTAGGTGTCGGCGGTGTCGATGAAGTTGCCGCCGCGCTCGACGTAGGTGTCGAACAGCCGGCGTGCCTCGTCCCGCTCGGATCCCCAGCCCCAATCGGTGCCGAAGGTCGCCGCGCCCAGCGCCAGGGGTGAGACCCGCAGCCCGGAGCGGCCCATCAGCCGGTAGGTGTCGAGGGTGAGTGTCCTTGTCATCGTGTCCTCCTGTGGGCGTGATCCGATGCCGGGTACCAGCGTGTGACCGCCGCGAACAGGGAGTAAGGGAGAGGACATCCTGGGAACGCCGATCCCACCCTTGGCTGTTGGCACGGACATGACGACTGGCACGGACATGACGACCACCCACGCCGTGGACACGACACAGGAGTTGGCCGCGTTCCTGCGCGCCAGGCGGGAGCGGTTGGACCCGCACGACCTCGGCCTGCCGGTGCGTCGGCGGCCCCGACGCACTCCCGGGCTGCGCCGCGAGGAGGTCGCCGAACTGGCCGGGGTCAGCGTGGACTACGTCGTACGGCTGGAGCAGGGTCGCGGGACGCGGCCCTCGGCCGACGTGGTGGAGGCACTGGCCAGGGCATTGCGGCTGGCCCCGGCCGAACGGGCCTACCTCTTCGACCTGGCCCGCCGACGCCCCGACACGGCCGACGAGCCGGCGACGGGCGCCGCGCCGCTGTTGGCCGGATTGGTGGCCGACCTGTCGCCGCTGCCGGCCATGCTGATGAACCACCGCTACGACGTGCTGGCCTGGAATCGGGAGGCGACGAGGCTGCTGATCGACTTCGCCGCTCTCCCGCCGGCGCGGCGCAACGCGATGTGGTTGTGTCTGATGCACCCGGTTCTGCGCGAGCTATACGTCGATCGGGACCGTGTGGTGCGCGAGGGGGTCGCCCACCTGCGCGCGGCGTGGGCCGCACATCCGGAGGATCGCGCGCTGACCGCCCTCATCGCGGAACTGCACGCGGGGGAGCCGGAGTTCGCGCGGTTGTGGGCCGAGCGCGACATCGGGATCCACGGCCGCGGGCACAAGGTGCTGCGCCACCCGGAGGCGGGCACGCTCACGATGCACTTCGAGGTGCTGGTGCCGTTGCAGGACCCGAGCCGGCGCCTGCTGGTCTTCCGGGCTGCGGACGAGGAGAGCAGGACGGCGCTGGACGACTTGTGCGCGTGAGCCTGATCAACGTCGGGTCCGGTCTCGTCACGGTGCAGCCCGTCGACGGGGCGGCGAAATGGACCCGACCGCTACGAGGTTCGGCACACTCCCGACTCGCCGCCGTGGATTCCCGAACGCATCCGATGAACAGCGAAAGCGGCCGGGTGGCTCGATTCCAGGCAAGTACCCGGCCGCTGTCTCCATCGATCCACTGTGAGGCAGTGATGGAGATTCAAGAATATCCGGAAGACGCGGGGCGGTTGGCGCGTCGATCGTGTCGGGCGGGTGGTGAAGGCGGTGCCGTTGGCCGGGTCGGCGGTGCGGGAGTTCGGGCCGTGTGGTGGACCGACCTGGTCGACACCCCGATCGCCCGCCGGCGGCGTGGGCGACGTCATCGGGTGATGGGCGGGGCGCCGGTCGCGGCGATGGAGAGGTCCCAGAGGCGCGCGGCCTCGTCGGGGTCGATGGCGTACGCGCGCACGCCGCCGTCGTCCATCGGCTCGTCGGGGGCGGAGACGCGGGCGACGTCGCAGTCTTCGAGGTAGAGCCCGCCCCGTCCGTCGAGCAGCGCGGACGTCGCGGCCCACACTCCGGTGGCGGCGCCCTGGGAGGCGGTCTTGAAGCCGGCCCCGATCACATTGCCGTGTTCGTCCACCCAGCCGCGATCGATCTGCTCCTGCAACGCCATCTCGCGCTGCAGACCGGTGATGATCTTGCCCGGATGCAGCGCGAACGCCCGGACGCCGTCGCCGCGCCCGAGCGCGTCGAGGTGCACGGCGAACAGGGCGTTGGCGGTCTTGGACTGACCGTAGGCCAACCACTTGTCGTAGCCGGTGCGGAAGTGCGGATCGTGCCGGCGGATGCCGGTCAGGGTGTGTCCGGCGGAGCTGTTGACCACGACACGAGCGCCGTCGGCGGCGACCAGGAGGGGATACAGCTCGCACGCGAGGGCGAGGTGCCCGAGGTGGTTGGCCGCGAACTGCCTTTCCCAGCCGGGTCCGACGCGTCGTTCCGGGGTGGCCATGACTCCGGCGGTGGCCATCAGCAGGTCGAGCCGGTCGACGGATTCGCCGATCCACGCGGCGGCGGACCGCACGCTGTCCAGGTCGGTCAGGTCCATGGCGACGACCTCGCAGCCCGGTATCCCCTGAAGCGCGGCCCGGGCCACATCGGGACGACGGGCCGGAACGATGACCCTGGCCCGCGCTGTGGCCAGCGTCCGGGCGGTCTCCAGGCCGAGGCCGGAGTAGCCCCCGGTCACCACGGCGGTCATGCCGGACAGGTCGCGGTCGGCCACGACGTCCGAGGCGTGGGTGGCGGCGGAGAAGGGTGAGCCGAGGGGTTGCTGAGCGGTGATCGTCATGTCGCCGACGCTACGATCTAGAGCGAGGTCTAGATCAAGTCCGAGAGCGAGGCACGGTATGACCACCGAGCCGACCACGCGGTCGTTCGGCATCGGTGAGGTGGCCGAACGCACCGGCCTGAGCGTGCACGCCCTGCGCTTCTACGAGCGCGAGGGCCTGCTGGTCGGCCCGGTCCTGCGCACCCCGGGCGGCAGGCGGCGCTACACCTCGTTCGACATCGACTGGCTCCTGATCTGCGTCAAGCTCCGCGAATCCGGCATGCCACTGGCCGAGCTCGAACGCTTCGCCGAACTGGTCCGCCAGGGCCCGGGCAACGAAGCGGATCGCCTACACCTGCTCGACACCCACCGCCGGCGCGTGGACGCCCAGATTCGCGCGCTGGAGGAATGCCGCTCCGTGATCACCTGGAAGGTCGGCATCTACGCCGACCACTTGGCACGGGGCGAAGCGAGCGGGCTTTGGGACCCAAGGTCCTGAGGGCGGGGTGAGGGCTGGGCGGAGTGCGCTTTGCCGGTGCCGGTGCCGGTGCCGGTGCCGGTGCCGGTGGCGGTGGCGGACGGACGGGCGGTCGGCCGGCTCCGAGCCGGGGCGGGGTCGGCTCGGCCCGGTCGGCCCGGTTCGGGCCGCAGCGCCCACACACAGGTAGCGCGGTCATACCCGGCCGATGCGCCCGCGCTCCACCTTCGGTAGCTGACACGGCAGTTGCCACACCACCCTGGCACGTCGGCGACGACACCGGGGGATGGTCTGGTCGAGGTCCGGTTCGCCGGGTGGCTTTGCGAGATGGCCGGGAGTTCGCGGCGTGCGTTGCGCTTGGGGTTGCGGGGGGCCGGTGCGGGGTTGGTGCGGGTCGTGGGGTGGGCCGGCGGCGGTGTGGGCTTCGGGGTGTGGGCTTGCGTCGGGGCGGGGGGCCCGGGTCGGGGTGAAAAGCGACCTGCGGCGGGTGGCGGGGTGGGGGGTCGGGTTGGGTTCCGCCGGGCGTGCGTTCCCGAGTGGGTCGGGTTTGGTTCGGCGAGCCTCGGGCTTGGGGTTGCGGGGGCCGGTGCGGGGGCGGTGTGGGTCGTGGGGTTGGCCGGCGCCGGTGTGGGCTTCGGGTGTGGGCTTGCGTCGGGGCGGGGGGCCTGGGTCGGGGTGAAAAGCGACCTGCGGCGGGTGGCAGAGAGGGGGGTCGGGTTGAGTTCCGCCGGGCGCGCGTTCCCGAGTGGGTCGGGTTTGGTTCGGCAAGCCTCGGGCTTGGGGGCGCGGCCGGCGGGGTGGAGGCTCGGGTTGGGTTCGCCGGGCGTGCGTTTCCGAGTGGGTAGGGGTGATTCTGGGATGTTTGCGGTGAGGTTGGGGTTCGAAACCGGATTGCGATCGGTGGTTGCGGGCTTCGAGCTTCGGTGACCTGCGGTTTCGTGGTGGCGGGGAGGAGGGGCAGGCGTCGGGTGCCGGTTGCGTGCGCTCCGACCCCCTCGACGCCCCCGCAGAGACTGAAACCGCCCGATGGCAGTCGACTTCGGGTGCTGAGACCTCGCGGAGGCCGTCCGGGAGACCGAGAGTGCCCGGTGAGGGGTCGAACCGGATCCCGAGACACCTCGAACGCTCTTGCTTCGCACTGACCTGCGGTTTTCTCGCACACCGAGGCCACGACACCCCACGCCGTCCGGTTCCGTGAACTCCCGCCCCCCCACACACACCCACCGCACCTCGAAACGCCCTACCCGACCCACCCAGGAACGCACACCCGGCGGAACCCAACCCGAGCCTCCACCTCGCCGGCCGCGACCCCAAGCGCAACGCTCGCCGAACCAAACCCGACCCACTCGGGAACGCGCGCCCGGCGGAACCCAACCCAACCCCCCACCCCGCCACCCGCCGCAGGTCGCTTTTCACCCCGACCCGGGCCCCCGCCCCGACGCAAGCCCACACCCCGACGCCCACACCGCCGCCGGCCAACCCCACGACCCGCACCGCCCCCGCACCAGCCCCCGCAACCCCAAGCCCCAGGCCCGCCGAACCAAACCCGACCCACCCGGGAACGCTCGCCCGGCGGAACCCAACCCGGCCCCCCACCCCGCCACCCGCCGCAGGTCGCTTTTCACCCCGACCCAGGCCCCCCGCCCCGACGCAAGCCCACACCCCGAAACCCACACCGGCGCCGGCCCACCCCACGACCCGGACCAGCCCCGCACCGGCGCTCCGCAGCTGAAGCGCGAGGCTCGCCGAACCAAACCCGACCCACTCGGGGAGTTCCCCGGCGAACTCAACCCGACCGGACCGGACCCGACCCAGCCCACCCCCACCCGCCCGGACCTCCGCCCCCCGCCCCCGTCAAGACCCCCGTCCCGACCGCAGCGAGCCTGTGTCCGTTGGTTCACGAACCCGCCGTGACGGCGTTCGGTGTCGTTTCTGCGCCTCCTCCTCCGGTTGCGCTCGGTGACCGTGGGGCGCCAACTGGGCGGATCGATTATCACAACCGATCATCATCAGCCAAATTTGATGAGCTTGTGAACGGGTGGTATAGGCGATTCCCATGATCAACATCGTCCGTGAGTGGCGAACCGTTTAGGCTCCCCTATTTCTCACCCTGTGTGATTTTTGGCTGCACGCAACCGTTTCTGATCGATCATCAGGTGGTGAAGATCACACCATGATCATTCTCTACCCGTGTCGCAGATCACATCGCAAGGGGCCTAGGATGGGCGCCGTTCCGGCAGCTTGTGAACCCGGTCACATGCGTGGCTTCGGGGGACTGAGAAGGGAGATGGGAGCGCGGTGAACCTGTACGCGCCGATCCTCGTGCTCGGGGGCATTGCCCTGGCCTTCGGACTGGTCTCCCTCGTGATGGGGGCGCTCACCGGGCCCAAGCGCTACAACCGGGCCAAGCTCGAGGCCTACGAATGTGGCATCGAGCCGACCCCGCAGCCGATCGGCGGCGGGCGATTCCCGGTCAAGTACTACCTGACGGCGATGCTCTTCATCGTCTTCGACATCGAGATCGTCTTCCTCTACCCGTGGGCCGTCTACTTCGACTCGCTGGGGATCTTCGGTCTCGTCGAGATGGTCATGTTCGTGGCCGCGGTCTTCGTCGCCTACGCCTACCTCTGGCGTCGCGGCGGCCTGGAGTGGGACTGAGCGACGACATGGCACATGCACGTACACACACCGTGGGCCCGATCAGCCAAGCCCAGGCTTCCCCCAACGACTGACGGAGAGAGGGCATCCGCGTGGGTATCGAGGAGAAGCTGCCCAGCGGCTTCCTGTTGAGCACCGTGGAAGGGCTGGCCGGCTACTTCCGCAAGGGATCGTTCTGGCCGGCCACGTTCGGACTCGCGTGCTGCGCGATCGAGATGATGGCGACCGGCGCCGGCCGCTACGACCTGGCCCGCTTCGGCATGGAGGTCTTCCGGGCCTCGCCGCGCCAGGCCGACCTGATGATCGTCGCCGGACGGGTCAGCCAGAAGATGGCGCCGGTCCTGCGGCAGATCTACGACCAGATGCCCAACCCCAAGTGGGTGTTGTCGATGGGCGTCTGTGCCTCGTCGGGCGGCATGTTCAACAACTACGCGATCGTCCAGGGCGTCGACCACGTGGTGCCGGTGGACATCTACCTCCCCGGCTGTCCGCCCCGGCCCGAGATGCTGATGGACGCGATCATCAAGCTCCGCGAGGAGATCCAGGCGATGCCGCTGGGCGTCAACCGCGAGAAGGCCGCCCGCGCCGCCGAACAGGCCGCCATGAAGGCGCTGCCCACCATCGAGATGCTTCCCGCGAGCGCCCGCCGAGGCGCCCACGAACTCGATCCCGGCATCCCGGTCGGCCACGCGTCCGCGCAGCACGCGCACGCGGGCCACCCCCACACCGGCCACACCAACGACGGGGGCGCCCGATGACCGTCCCCGGCAGCACCCCCGAGGAAAAGGCCCAGCTCCCGGTTCCCGCCGACGCCGACGCCGAGCCCATCGCCGTGCGTCGTGGCATGTTCGGCGCGCGCGACTCCGGCGACACCTCCGGCTACGGCAAGCTCGTCCGTACCGTCGCCTTCCCCGGCCCCGCCTCCCGCCCCTACGGCGGCCCGCGCGGAACCGCGGACGGCGAGGGCGAGTTCGACCTCGTCGCCGACGAACTCTCCGGCGCCCTCGCGGAGGCCGGCATCGAGTTCGACCAGGCGATCGAGAAGGTCGTGGTCGACCGCGGCGAGATCACCTTCCACGTGCGCCGCGAGTCGCTGCCCCGGGTCGCGCTGACCCTGCGCAACGACCCGGCGCTGCGCTTCGAGCTGTGCACCGGCGTGTCCGGTACCCACTACCCCCAGGAGGCCGGCCGCGAGCTGCACGCGGTCTACCACCTGCGCTCGATCACCCACAATCGGGCGCTGCGGCTCGAGGTCTCGGCCCCCGACGCGGACCCGCACGTACCGTCCCTGGTGAGCGTGTATCCCGCGCTCGACTGGCACGAGCGCGAGACCTACGACTTCTTCGGCCTGATCTTCGACGGCCACCCCGCGCTCACGCGCATCCTCATGCCGGACGACTGGCCCGGCCACCCGCAGCGGAAGGACTACCCGCTCGGCGGCGTGCCCGTCGAGTACAAGGGCGCCCAGATCCCGCCGCCCGACCAGCGGAGGTCGTACAACTGATGTCCGATCAGACAACGACACCCCCATCCGCCGCGTACGCGCGGGAGACCACCGAGGGCCGGGTCTACACGGTCACCGGCTCCGACTGGGACGAAGTGGTCCAGGCCGCGGCGGACGCCGAAGAGCGCATCGTCGTCAACATGGGCCCGCAACACCCGTCCACACACGGCGTGTTGCGGCTGATCCTGGAGATCGACGGGGAAAGCGTCACCGAGGCCCGCTGCGGGATCGGCTACCTGCACACCGGGATCGAGAAGAACCTGGAGTTCCGCACCTGGACCCAGGGCGTCACCTTCGTGACGCGCATGGACTACCTGATGCCGCTGTACAACGAGACCGCCTACTGCCTCGCGGTGGAGAAGCTGCTCGGCATCACCGACCAGGTGCCCGAACGCGCGCAGGTGATCCGGGTCCTGCTGATGGAGCTCAACCGCATCTCCTCGCACATGGTCTGCCTGGCCACCGGCGGCATGGAGATCGGCGCGCTCACCGTGATGACCTTCGGGTTCCGCGACCGCGAACTGATCCTCGACGTCTTCGAGATGATCACCGGGCTCCGGATGAACCACGCCTACATCCGCCCCGGCGGCCTGGCCCAGGACCTGCCGCCCGGCGCCGTGGACAAGATCCGCGAACTGGTCAACATCCTCCCCGGCCGGATCCACGAGTACGAACTGCTGCTCAACGACAACGCCATCTTCAAGGGCCGCACCCAGGGCATCGGCTACCTCGACCTGGCCGGCTGCATGGCCCTCGGGTTGACCGGCCCGGTGCTGCGCTCCACCGGCCTGCCGCACGACCTGCGCAAGACGCAGCCGTACTGCGGCTACGAGAACTACGAGTTCGACGTCGCCACCGCCGACTCCTGCGACTCCTGGGGGCGGTACCTGATCCGCATCGAGGAGATGAAGCAGTCGCTGCGGATCGTCGAGCAGTGCCTGGACCGGCTGGCCCCGGGGCCCGTCATGGTGGCCGACAAGAAGATCGCCTGGCCCGCGCAACTGGCCCTGGGCACCGACGGGTTGGGCAACTCGCCGGCGCACATCAAGAACATCATGGGCACCTCGATGGAATCCCTCATCCACCACTTCAAGCTGGTGACCGAGGGCTTTCGGGTGCCGCCCGGCCAGGTCTACAGCGCGATCGAATCACCCCGGGGCGAACTGGGGGTCCACGCGGTCAGCGACGGCGGCACCCGCCCCTACCGCGTGCACTTCCGCGACCCCTCCTTCAACAACCTGCAGGCCATGGCCGCGATGTGCGAGGGCGGCCAGGTGGCGGACGTGATCGTGGCAGTGGCGGGGATCGACCCCGTCATGGGAGGTGTCGACCGATGAGTACGGACCTGGGCATGCCGATGCCCCCGGCGAAGCCGGCTCCGCCGTACCCGCCCGAGGTACGCGCGCGTCTGGAGGTGGACGCGAAGGAGGTGATCGGCCGTTACCCGCAGTCCCGTTCGGCGCTGCTGCCGCTGCTGCACCTGGTGCAGGCCGAAGAGGGCTACGTCACCGGCACCGGCATCGAGTTCTGCGCCGACATCCTCGGTCTGACCACCGCCGAGGTCTCCGCCGTCGCCACCTTCTACACGATGTACCGGCGGCGCCAGGGCGGCGACTTCCACGTCGGCGTGTGTACCAACACGCTGTGCGCGGTGATGGGCGGCGACGAGATCTTCGCGAGCCTGAAGGAGCACCTCGGCATCGGCAACAAGGAGACCACCGCCGACGGCGTGGTCACCCTGGAGCACATCGAGTGCAACGCGGCCTGCGACTACGCGCCCGTGGTGATGGTCAACTGGGAGTTCTTCGACGACGCGACCCCGCAGTCGGCCAGGGAACTCGTCGACGACCTGCGCGCCGGCAAGGACGCGGTACCCACCCGCGGCGCCCGACTGTGCACCTTCCGCGACACCTCGCGGATCCTGGCCGGCTTCCCCGACGAGCGCCCCGGCGCGGTGGACGAGGGCGGCGCCGGCGGCGCGGCCAGCCTGGTCGGCCTGCGGATCGCCAACGGCACGCACACCGACGACGCGCCCCGATCCACGACCGCGACCGTGCCCGGCTCCCGCAGCGCGACCCAGGGCGGCGCGAACGAGACACCGCCCGCCCCGAGTTCGCACGACGCCCCGGCGCGCACCGCCGAGTCCGACCCGGCCCACCCCGCGCCTCCCGCCGGGAACGCGCCCGACCAGGACGGGGACCAGGCGCCGTGACCGAGACCTCCCTCCTCACCCCCGTGCTCTCCGCCAACTGGGACGAGCACCGGCCGTGGACGCTGGACACCTACCGGCGCGACGGCGGCTACGAGGGCCTGCGCAAGGCGCTGGCCATGCACCCCGACGAGGTGATCCAGACCGTCAAGGACTCCGGTCTGCGCGGTCGCGGCGGCGCGGGCTTCCCCACCGGCATGAAGTGGGGCTTCATCCCGCAAAACGACGGCAAGCCGCACTACCTCGTGGTCAACGCGGACGAATCCGAGCCGGGAACCTGCAAGGACATCCCGCTCATGTACGCCAACCCGCACGTGCTGATCGAGGGCGTGATCATCGCGTCCTACGCGATCCGCTCCGGGCACGCCTTCATCTACGTCCGCGGCGAGGTCGTCCCGGTGCTTCGCCGGCTGCACGCCGCGGTCCGCGAGGCATACGCGGCCGGCTACCTCGGCAAGAACGTGCTCGGCTCGGGCTTCGACCTCGAACTCACCGTGCACGCGGGCGCCGGCGCGTACATCTGCGGCGAGGAGACCGCGCTGCTCGACTCGCTGGAGGGCCGCCGGGGCCAACCCCGACTGCGCCCGCCGTTCCCCGCCGTGGCCGGCCTGTACGCGTCGCCCACCTGCGTGAACAACGTCGAGTCGATCGCCTCGGTGCCGCCGATCCTGAACAAGGGCGTCGAGTGGTTCCGCTCGATGGGCTCGGAGAAGTCGCCCGGGTTCACCCTGTACTCGCTGTCCGGACACGTCACCCGGCCCGGCCAGTACGAGGCCCCGCTGGGTGTGACGCTGCGCCAACTCCTCGACCTTGCGGGCGGGGTACGAGCCGGGCACCGGATCAAGTTCTGGACGCCCGGCGGCTCGTCCACACCGATGTTCACCGACGAGCACCTGGACGTGCCGCTCGACTACGAGGGCGTCGGCGCGGCCGGCTCCATGCTCGGCACCAAGGCGCTGCAGATCTTCGACGAGACCGTGTGCGTGGTGCGCGCGGTGCTGCGCTGGACCGAGTTCTACGAGCACGAGTCCTGCGGCAAGTGCACCCCGTGCCGCGAAGGCACCTACTGGCTCACCCAGTTGCTCACCCGCCTGGAGCACGGCGAGGGCACCGAGGAGGACCTGGAGACGTTGCTCGACGTCGCCGACAACATTCTCGGCAAGTCCTTCTGCGCCCTCGGCGACGGCGCGGCGAGCCCGATCCAGTCCTCGCTCAAGTACTTCCGCGACGAATACCTCGCGCACTTCGAGCACGGCGGCTGTCCGTTCGACACCGCGGCATCCACCGCGTGGGCGACGACGGCCCCCGCTTCCACCGGGGCAGGAGCGCACAGCTGACATGACAGTCACGACCAACACCCCCGCGGGTGGGCCGCCGGCCCCCAAGCCGGAGGACCTCGTCACCATCTCGGTGGACGGGATCGACGTCTCGGTGCCCAAGGGCACCCTGGTGATCCGGGCCGCCGAGCTGATCGGCATCCAGATCCCCAGGTTCTGCGACCACCCGCTGCTCGACCCGGTCGGCGCCTGCCGGCAGTGCCTGGTCGACGTCGAGGGCCAGCGCAAGCCGCTCGCGTCCTGCACCACCACCGTCACCGACGGCATGGTCGTCCGCACCCAGCTCACCTCCCCGGTCGCGAAGAAGTCGCAGGACGGGGTGATGGAACTGCTGCTGATCAACCACCCCCTGGACTGCCCCGTCTGCGACAAGGGCGGCGAATGCCCGCTCCAGAACCAGGCGATGGGCGCCGGCCGGGCGACCTCCCGCTTCACCGAGGTCAAGCGCACCTTCCCCAAACCCCTGCGGATCTCCTCCGAGGTGCTGCTCGACCGCGAGCGCTGCGTGCTCTGCGCCCGCTGCACCCGCTTCTCCGAGCAGGTCGCGGGCGACCCGTTCATCGCGCTGATCGAACGCGGCGCGCTCCAGCAGGTCGGCATCTACGAGAAGCAGCCCTTCGAGTCCTACTTCTCCGGCAACACCATCCAGATCTGCCCGGTCGGCGCCCTCACCTCGGCCGCGTACCGCTTCCGCGCCCGGCCGTTCGACCTGGTGTCCTCCCCGACCACGTGCGAGCACTGCGCGTCCGGGTGCTCGCTGCGCGCCGATCACCGTCGGGGCAAGGTGCTGCGCCGACTCGCGGGCGACGAGCCCGAGGTCAACGAGGAATGGAACTGCGACAAGGGCCGCTTCGCGTTCCGCTACGCCACCCGTCAAGACCGGCTCACCTCCCCACTGATCCGGGACGAGGAGAGCGGCGAACTGGTTCCCGCGTCCTGGTCCGAGGCACTGGGCGTGGCCGCGCGCGGGCTGGCCGCCGCGCGGGGCAGCGCCGGGGTCCTGGTCGGAGGTCGGGCGACCCTCGAAGACGCCTACGCCTACGGCAAGTTCGCCCGGGTCGCGCTCGACGTCAACGACATCGACTTCCGCGCCCGTGAACACTCCGCCGAGGAGGCCGAGTTCCTGGCCCATCGGGTGGCCGGCACCGGTCTCGGGGTCACCTACGCCGACCTGGAGAAGGCCCCCGGCGTGCTCCTGGCCGGCTTCGAACCCGAGGACGAGTCGCCGATCGTCTTCCTGCGGCTGCGCAAGGCCTCCCGCAAGGGCCTGAAGGTGTACGGCGTCGCGCCGTTCGCCTCCTCCGGACTGACCCGGATGGGCGGCACGCTGCTGCGGGCCGCCCCCGGCACCGAGACCGAATGGCTCTCCGCTCTCGCCGACCCGGAGGTCGCCGGCGAACTCGCGCGCGGCGCGGCCGAAATGTTGCGCAAGCCGGGCGCGGTGGTGCTGCTCGGCGAACGCCTCGCCGGCGTGCCGGGCGCCCTCGCCGCGGCGAGCGCGCTGGCCGGGCGCACCGGCGCCCGGCTCGCCTGGGTGCCCCGGCGCGCGGGCGAGCGCGGCGCGGCGGACGCGGGCGCGCTGTACAACCTGCTGCCGGGCGGCCGGCCGGTCGACCACCCCGAGGCGCGCGCCGAGGTGGCCGCCGCCTGGGGGGTCGCCGCCCTGCCCGCCGGCTACGGCCTGGACACCACCGCGATCCTGACCGCCGTCCGCGAACAGCGCCTGGCCGCACTCGTGGTCGGAGGCGTCGAGGTGGACGACCTGCCCGACCCGACCGCCGCGCTGGCCGCCCTGGACGCGGCCCGCTTCGTGGTCAGCCTCGAACTGCGGCACAGCGCGGTCACCGAACGCGCCGACGTGGTCTTCCCCGTCGCCGCCGCCGCCGAGAAGCCCGGCACCTTCGTCGACTGGGAGGGCCGCGAACGCCCGTTCGCCACCGTCCTGAAGAAGGACCAGCTCGGCGGCGACCTGGCCGCGGTCATGTCCGACCTGCGGGTGCTGGACGCGATCGCCGAGGCGATGGCCGAACAGCACGAGGGCACCCCGATCGAGCTGCCCTCGCTCACCGCCGCCCGGCGCGAACTGCGCCGACTCGGCCGGTGGACCGGCGACCGCGGACCGGCCCCCGAGGGCCGCTCCCGCGAACTCCCGCGCCCCGGCGCGGGCGAGGCCGTACTCGCCTCCTGGCGCCTGCTCCTGGACGAGGGGCGCGGCCAGGACGGCGAACCCCATCTGGCGGGCACCCGGCGCGCGCCGGTGGTCCGGCTCTGCGCGTCCACGGCCGCCGAGATCGGCGCCGAGGACGGCGGCGGCGTCACCGTGACCTCGTCGCACGGGGAGGTCACGTTGCCGCTGCGCATCACCGACATGACCGAGCGCGTGGTGTTCCTGCCCGCGAACTCGCCCGGCTCCCCGGTGCGTCGCGCGCTGCGGGTCGCCCCCGGCGAGGTGGTCCGGATCCGCCCGGCGGTGCTCGACCTCGCGCACGCGCAGGGCCCGCCCGACAACACCGGCCTCAACGGTCGGACCGCACACGTTCATGAGGAGGAGCGGTGACGGACAGCGGCATGCAGCTCGCCGCGGTCGGGTTCGGTACCGACGTCTGGTGGCTGATCCTGCTCAAGGCGGTGCTCATCTTCGCGTTCTGCGTCGTCATGACGCTGTTCGCGATCTGGTGGGAACGCAAGGTCGTGGCCTGGATGCAGATGCGCATCGGGCCCAAGTACACCGGCCCGCAGGGCCTGCTCCAGTCCCTCGCGGACGGCGTGAAGCTCGCGCTCAAGGAGGACATCACCGTCAAGGGCGCCGACAAGGCCGTCTACATCATCGCGCCGATCGTGGCGATGGTCCCGGCGTTCATGGCGTTCGCGGTGATCCCCTTCGGCCCCGAGGTCTCCATCTTCGGGCACCGCACGCACCTGCAGCTGACCGACCTGCCGGTCGCGGTCCTCTACATCCTCGCGGTCGCGTCCGTGGGCATCTACGGCATCGTGCTCGCGGGCTGGTCCTCCGGCTCGACCTACCCGCTGCTCGGCGGGCTGCGCAGCTCGGCCCAGATGATCTCCTACGAGATCGCGATGGGCCTGTCCTTCGCGGCGGTGTTCCTCTACTCCGGCTCGATGTCCACCTCGGAGATCGTCGCCGCGCAGCAGGACACCTGGTACGCGGTCCTGCTGCCGGTCTCGTTCATCATCTACGTGGTCGCGATGATCGGCGAGACCAACCGGGCGCCGTTCGACCTGCCCGAGGCCGAGGGCGAGCTGGTCGGCGGCTTCCACACCGAATACTCGTCGCTGAAGTTCGCGCTGTTCTTCCTCGCCGAGTACGTGAACATGGTCGTGGTCAGCTCGCTGGCGACCACCCTGTTCCTCGGCGGCTACCTGGCCCCCTGGCCGATCACCGCGGTGTGGGACGGCGCCAACTCCGGCTGGTGGCCGTTCCTGTGGTACTTCCTCAAGGTCCAGGCGTTCATCTTCGTCTTCATCTGGCTGCGCGGCACGCTGCCCCGGTTCCGCTACGACCAGTTCATGAAGATCGGCTGGAAGGTGCTGATCCCGCTCTCGCTGGTGTGGCTGATGCTGGTCGCCACCGTGCGCGCGCTCAAGAACGAGGGCTACGAGCAGTCCCGGATTGTGTTGTGGGTCGCGGGCGGCGTGGTCGCGCTGCTCCTGCTGTCGATCCTGTGGGACGCGGTCACCCCGAACAAGGACGCGGAGGCCGAGGAGGCCGCCGCGAAGGCCGCCGGACCCGAAACGTTCGACCCGATGGCGGGCGGGTTCCCCGTACCGCCCATGCCGGGCCAGCAACTCCCGCCGGTGCCGCGCCGCAACGTGCGCAGACCGGAGCCGGTCGGCGCGCCGGCGGCGGAGCTCCCGGCCGACCGCACTGAAGGAGAGGCATAGACCCGTGCCCAAGTTCCTCGGACCGGTCGCGGGGTTCGGTGTCACCTTCGCGACGATGTTCAAGAAGGCGAACACCGAGTACTACCCGTACGAGAAGAAGGTCACCGCACCGCGATTCCACGGCCGGCACCAGCTCAACCGGTACGCCGACGGCCTGGAGAAGTGCATCGGCTGCGAACTGTGCGCGTGGGCGTGTCCCGCCGACGCGATCTTCGTGGAGGGTGCCGACAACACCGACGAGGAACGTTTCTCGCCCGGTGAGCGGTACGGCCGCAACTACCAGATCAACTACCTGCGCTGCATCTTCTGCGGTCTGTGCATCGAGGCCTGCCCGACCCGGGCGCTCACCATGACCAACGAGTTCGAGCTGGCCGACACCAGCCGGGCGAGCCTGATCTTCACCAAGGAACAGCTGCTCGCGCCGCTGTACGAGGGCATGGTTCCCGCGCCGCACGAGATGTACCCGGGCACCACCGACACCGACTACTACCTGGGCAAGATCACCGGAGCCGCACCCGGCACGGTGACCCAGGGGCGGTCCGGTGAGCCGGCCGAGGCGGGCGCGCAGGGGACGGAGGCGGGCCGATGAGCCCCGGAATGGACTTCGCGGCCGAGGTCACCAAGACCTCCACCGGCGAGGCGCTGCAGTTCTGGGTGCTCGCGGCCGTCGCGCTGATCGGCGCCCTGGCGACCGTCTTCATGAAGAAGGCGGTGCACAGCGCGCTCGCGCTGGTCACCACGATGATGTGCCTGGCGATCTTCTACCTGGCCCAGGGCGCGGTGTTCCTGGGCATCGTGCAGATCGTGGTCTACACCGGCGCGATCATGATGTTGTTCCTGTTCGTGCTGATGCTGGTCGGCGTCTCCTCGGTGGACTCGCTCAAGGAGACCCTCAAGGGTCAGCGGATCGCCGCCGCCGGGCTCGGCCTGGGCTTCGGCATCCTGCTGACGTCGGCCATCGCCAACGCCTCGATCACCCACTTCACCGCGCTGGCGACCAAGTCGGCGGGCAGCCGCCCCGTCTACCCGGCGGAGACCGACGACGAGGCGCTGCGCGCGGTCTCCCAGGGCAACGTGCAGGGCCTGGCGCACCAGATCTTCACCAAGTACATCTGGGCCTTCGAGATGACCAGCGCGCTGCTGATCACCGCGGCGGTCGGCGCGATGGTGCTCGCGCACCGCGAGCGCCTGGTGCCGCGCAAGACCCAGCGCGAGTTGTCCGAGGAGCGGGTGCGGGACAACAAGCAGGTCGCCCCGCTGCCCACGCCCGGGGTGTACGCCCGGCACAACGCGGTGGACGTACCCGCGCTGCTCCCCGACGGCAGCGTTTCGGAGTTGTCGATCAACGGCACGCTGCGAGCACGCGGTCAGATCCGCGACGTCAGCGCCGAGGCGGTGCACAGCGTGGCCGCGTTGGAGAGCGCGGGCGCCGACGACGACGACGAGGCGTGGCCGGACGAGTCGGACGCGCCCGCGTCCGTGCCCACCGCCCGCCACGAGCACGAGGACCCCGACCCGGGCTCGGGCGACGAGGTCGGCGCCGGCGCCGGTTCGAAGGAGGGGCGCTCGTGAACCCGGTGAACTACCTGTATCTGTCCGCGCTGTTGTTCACCATCGGTGCGGCCGGGGTGCTGCTCCGGCGCAACGCGATCGTCGTGTTCATGTGCGTCGAACTGATGCTGAACGCCTGCAACCTCGCGTTCGTGACGTTCGGCCGCATGCACGACAACCTCGACGGCCAGATCATCGCGTTCTTCACGATGGTCGTCGCCGCCTGCGAGGTCGTGGTCGGACTGTCCATCATCATCGCCATCTTCCGCAGCCGCCGTTCGGCCTCGGTCGACGACGCCAGCCTCATGAAGTGGTAGGTCGGAACCGGTGATCGAAACCTCCTCCCTGGCCTCCGGCGCCCTGCTCGCCAACGAGGGCGGCGGCGGGCTGCACTCCACGGCCGCCTCCGGTGCCTTCTCGGCGCTGTGGCTGGTCGTCGGACTGCCTTTGCTCGGCGCGGTGTTGCTGCTGGTCGGCGGCAAGCGGACCAACCCCTTCGGACACATCCTCGCCACCGCGCTCGCCCTCGGGTCGTTCGTGGTCGGCGTGCTGATGTTCGTGACCATGCTCGACAAGTCCGGCACCGGCCGCTCGGTGGACCAGCACCTGTGGACCTGGGCGCCGGTCAACGAGTTCCAGGCCGACATCGGTCTGCACCTGGACCAGTTGTCCATGGTGTTCGTGCTGCTGATCACCGGTGTGGGCTCGCTGATCCACATCTACTCGATCGGCTACATGGCGCACGACGAGAACCGTCGGCGCTTCTTCGCCTACCTGAACCTGTTCGTCGCGGCGATGCTGCTGCTGGTGCTGGCGAACAACTACCTTCTTCTCTACGTCGGTTGGGAGGGCGTCGGGCTTGCCTCCTACCTGCTGATCGGGTTCTGGCAGCACAAGCCGAGCGCCGCGACCGCCGCCAAGAAGGCGTTCATCATGAACCGCGTCGGCGACTTCGGTCTGGCCATCGCGATCTTCCTGATGTTCACCACGTTCGGCACCTTCTCCTTCGCGGGCGTACTCGGCGGCAGTGCGACCGCGAGCGACGGCACGATGACCGCGATCGGCCTGATGTTGCTGCTCGCCGCCTGCGGCAAGTCGGCGCAATTCCCGCTCCAGGCCTGGCTCGGCGACGCGATGGAGGGTCCCACCCCGGTCTCCGCGCTGATCCACGCGGCGACCATGGTCACCGCCGGCGTGTACCTGATCACCCGCTCGGCGGAGATCTTCAACGCCTCGCCCGACGCCCAGCTCGCGGTCACCATCGTCGGCGCGATCACCGTGCTGTTCGGGGCGATCGTGGGTTGCGCCAAGGACGACATCAAGAAGGCGCTGGCCGCCTCCACGATGAGCCAGATCGGCTACATGATCCTGGCCGCCGGCCTGGGTCCGATCGGCTACGCGTTCGCGATCATGCACCTGGTCACGCACGGCTTCTTCAAGGCCGGGCTGTTCCTCGGCGCGGGCTCGGTCATGCACGGCATGAACGACGAGGTGGACATGCGCCGCTACGGCGGCCTGCGCAAGTACATGCCGATCACCTTCGTCACCTTCGGCCTGGGCTATCTGGCGATCATCGGATTCCCGCTGCTGTCCGGGTTCTTCTCCAAGGACAAGATCATCGAGGCGGCGTTCGCCAAGGGCGGCACCTCCGGCTGGATCCTGGGCGCGGTCACCCTGCTCGCGGCCGGGCTCACCGCGTACTACATGACGCGCGTGATGCTGATGACCTTCTTCGGCAAGGAACGCTGGAAGGAGGCGCCCGCGGGCGCGCCGGCCGACTGGCACGAGCCGCACCCGCACGAGTCGCCGGTCTCGATGACCGGTCCGATGATCCTGCTCGCCTTCGGATCGGTGTTCGCCGGCGGCCTGTTCGTGCTGAACGACTCGTTCGTGAAGTGGCTGACCCCCGTCACCGGGTTCTCGCACGGCGACCTGCCGATGAGCGAGTGGGCGGTGACCGGCATGGCGATCGCGATGGTCGCCCTGGGCACGGTGGTCGCCTACTTCCAATACGCCCGCCGCGAGGTGCCTTCGGTGGCGCCGGCGGCGAGCCCGGTCACCGTGGCGGCCCGCCGCGACCTGTACCAGGACGCGATCAACGAGGGTCTGGTCATGCGGCCCGGGCAGTATCTGACCCGCCTGCTCGTGTGGTTCGACAACAAGGGCGTGGACGGATTCGTCGGCGGCCTCGCGGCCTTCGTCGGCGGCACCTCGGCGCGGGTGCGCCGGGTACAGACCGGGTTCGTCCGCACGTACGCGCTGTCCATGTTCGGCGGCACGCTGCTGGTCGTGGCCTGCACGCTGATGGCTCGGATGGCGTGATGACGACGATGCCGACCCGAATTCGGATCGCCCACACGGTAGGCGTCCAGGCGGAGGGACTTCGATGAACGGCCACTTTCCCTGGCTGACGACGCTCGCGGCGCTGCCGTTCGTCGGCGGCCTGTGCGTCGCCGCCGTACCGGCCGGCAAACGCAGGCTCGCCAAGAACGTGGCGCTGTTGTTCAGCCTGCTCACGCTGGCCGTCGCCGTGGTGGTGGCGACCAAGTTCGACAACGACGGCGGACGTTTCCAGATCACCGAGAGCTACAGCTGGATCTCCTCGTTCGGGGTGAGCTGGTCGCTGGGCGTGGACGGGATCGGCCTGGTGCTGATCCTGCTCACCGCGGTGCTGATGCCGCTGCTGATCCTGGCCTCGTGGCACGACGCGGACGAGGCGCCGGTGGGCGCCGACGGCTCGGCGGGCACGGGCCGGTCCGCGCCGCGCGGCACGCACGCGTTCTTCGCGTTGATGCTGCTGGTCGAGGCGATGGTCGTGGTGTCCTTCGCGGCCACCGACGTGTTCATGTTCTACGTCTTCTTCGAAGCCATGCTGATCCCGATGTACTTCCTGATCGGCGGCTTCGGCGGAGCGCAACGCTCCTACGCGGCGGTCAAGTTCCTGCTGTACAACCTGCTCGGCGGCCTGGTCATGCTGGCCGCGGTGGTGGGCCTGTACGTGGCCACCGCCAACCAGGGCATCGGCGTCGACGGGAACGGCACCTTCGACTTCGTGAAGATCTCGCAGGCGGTCGCCACCGGTCAGCTGGACATCGACCCGACCGCGGAGAAGGCGCTGTTCCTGGGCTTCATGTTCGCGTTCGCGATCAAGGCCCCGCTGTGGCCGTTCCACACCTGGCTGCCGGACACCATGACCGAGGCCACCCCCGGTGTCGCGGTCCTGGTCACCGCGATGGTGGACAAGGTCGGCACGTTCGCGATGCTCCGGTTCTGCCTGGAGATCTTCCCCGACGCGTCGAAGTACTTCGCCCCGGTGGTGATCACCCTCGCGGTGATCGGGATCATCTACGGCGCGCTGCTCGCGGTCGGCCAGACCGACATCAAGCGGCTGATCGCGTACACGTCCATCTCGCACTTCGGCTTCATCATCCTGGGCATCTTCGTGATGACCAGCCAGGGTCAGTCGGGCGCGACGCTGTACATGGTCAACCACGGCTTCTCCACCGCGGCCCTGCTGCTGATCGCGGGCTTCCTGATCTCGCGCCGCGGCAGCAAGACGATCGCCGACTTCGGCGGCGTGCAAAAGGTCGCCCCCATCCTCGCGGGTACGTTCCTGGTGGCCGGACTCGCGACCCTTTCCATGCCGGGACTCGCCCCGTTCGTCAGCGAGTTCCTGGTGTTGGTGGGCGCGTTCACGAAGTACAAGGTGGCCGCGATCTTCGCCACCACCGGCATCGTGCTCGCCGCCCTGTACGTGCTCGTCCTGTACCAACGCACGATGACCGGTCCGGTCCGGCCCGGGAACGAGAAGCTTCGCGACCTGGTGCCGCGCGAACTGGCGGTCGTGGTACCGCTGATCGCGTTCCTGCTCGTGCTCGGCGTCTACCCGAAGCCGGTGCTCGACGCGGTGAATCCGGCCGTGGACCACACGCTCAGCCGGGTGGAGCAGAAGGACCCGGCGCCCACCAAGCCCATCGAACAGGCCGCGGGCACCGAGGCGCACACCACTGGAGGCTCCAAGTGAGCATGAGCACCGCCGCAACGGCAACGCTCGCCGTGACGAAGGTGGACGCGCCCACCATCGAGTACGGCAAGCTCTCGCCGGTCCTGATCATCGCGGGCGTGGCCGTGGTCGGCGTGCTGATCGAGGCGTTCCTGCCCCGACCGGCCCGCTACCGCGCCCAGCTCACCGTGGCCCTGGTCGGCATGATCGCCGCGTTCGGCGCGATCGTGTGGCTGGCCCGGGACCTGCCCGACGACCACCGGGGCAGCATCACCGCGATGGGCGCGATCGCCGTCGACGGCCCCTCGCTGTTCCTCCAGGGCACGCTGCTCCTGATCGGCATCGCCTCGGTGTTGCTGATCGGCGAGCGCAAACTGGAACCGGCCGGCGGCGACGCGTTCGCCCCGCAGGCCGCGGCCGCGCCCGGCTCGCAGCAGGAGAAGGACGCCGCGGCGGCCGGGTGGACGCAGACCGAGGTCTACCCGCTGGCCATGTTCTCGCTGGTGGGCATGCTGCTCTTCCCGGCGGCGAACGACCTGCTGATGATGTTCGTCGCGCTGGAGATCCTGTCCCTGCCGCTCTACCTGCTGTGCGGGCTGGCCCGGCGCAACCGGCTGCTCTCCCAGGAGGCCGCGCTCAAGTACTTCCTGCTCGGCGCCTTCTCCTCGGCGTTCTTCCTGTTCGGCGTGGCCATGCTCTACGGCTACTCGGGCAGCGTCTCGCTGGACAAGATCGGGGTGGCCTCGGCCGGCGCGATGGACAACGACGCGCTGTTGCTGATCGGGCTCGCGATGGTGGCGGTGGGCCTGCTGTTCAAGGTCGGCGCGGTGCCGTTCCACTCCTGGACGCCGGATGTGTACCAGGGTGCGCCGACCCCGATCACCGGGTTCATGGCCGCGGCCACCAAGGTGGCCGCGTTCGGCGCGATGATGCGCTTCTTCTACGTCGCGCTGCCGGGCATGCGCTGGGACTGGCGGCCGGTGATGATCGGCGTCGCGATCGCGACCATGGTCGCGGGCGCGGTCATCGCGATCACCCAGACCGACGTGAAGCGGCTGCTCGCCTACTCGTCGATCGCCCACGCGGGTTTCATTCTGACCGGAATGATCGCGATGAACGACGCGGGCGTGTCGTCCACGATGTTCTACCTTGTGGCCTACGGATTCGTCACTCTGGGTGCGTTCGCGGTGGTCACTTTGGTACGGGACGCCCGCGGCGAGGCGACGCATCTGTCGCACTGGGCGGGTCTGGGCAGGCGTTCCCCGCTGGTCGCAGGAGTGTTCGCACTGTTCCTGCTCGCCTTTGCCGGCATCCCGCTGACCAGCGGTTTCGCCGGAAAGTTCGCGGTCTTCCAGGCGGCGGCGCGCGGCGGCGCGGGCAGCCTCGTGGTGGTCGGTGTGCTGTGCAGCGCGATCGCCGCGTTCTTCTACGTGCGGGTCATCGTGCTGATGTTCTTCTCGGAGCCCAAGGCGGACGGTCCGACGGTCGTCGTACCGAGCGTGATGACCACCGCTGCCATCGCGCTCGGGGTAGCCGTTACCGTGGTCCTTGGCATCCTCCCGCAGCCGGTACTGGACCTCGCGGACAAGGCAGCCTTGTTCGTCCATTGAGCACGACGCAGAGACTCTGCGTGATCGACAGGAGAGAACCGTCATGGCGATCGTGGGGCCCTTCGGGCTGAGCGTCACGGACGAAACTCTCGACGCCGACATCAGGGCGGGGATGGCCGCCGTGGAGCAGGAGCTCCTGGCGGCCACCAAGAGCGAGTTCCCCTACCTGACGCAGACCTCGCGACACCTCGTCGAGGCGGGCGGCAAGCGGTTCCGGCCCCTGCTGGTGCTGCTCGCCGCCCAATTCGGCGACTGGCAGGCCCCGGGCGTGGTGCCGGCGGCGGTGGTGTGCGAACTGACGCACCTGGCCACGCTGTACCACGACGACGTGATGGACGAGGCCCCGCTGCGGCGCGGGGCGCCCAGCGCGAACTCCCGGTGGGACAACTCGGTGGCGATCCTGACCGGCGACTTCCTGTTCGCCCGGGCCTCGGAGATCGTCGCCGACCTGGGCAACGAGGCGGTGCGGATCCAGGCCCGCGCGTTCGCCCGACTGGTGACCGGCCAGATCCGCGAGACGGTCGGCCCGGCGACGGGCGACGACCCGGTCGAGCACTACCTGTCGGTGATGGCGGACAAGACCGGCTCGCTGATCGCCGCCTCGGGGCAGTTCGGCGCGATGTTCGCGGGCGCCGACGAGCACGTGGTGGACATCCTGACCCGCTACGGCGAGCGGTTCGGCGTAGCCTTCCAACTGGCCGACGACGTGCTCGACATCGCCAGCGAGGCGACCGAGTCGGGCAAGACCCCGGGCACCGATCTGCGCGAAGGGGTGCCGACGCTGCCGGTGTTGCACCTGCGTGCGGGGGTGGCCGGCCCGTCCCCGGCGGCCGACCGGCACCTGCTCGAACTGCTCGACGGTCCGATCACGGACGACGACGACCACGCGGAGGCACTGGCGCTGCTGCGCGGGCACCCGGCGCTCGCGAAGGCCCGTGAGGACACTCGGCGTTATGCCGAGGCGGCTCGGGAGGTCTTGGCGCCACTGCCGGATTGCAGCGCGAAGCGGGCCTTGTCGTCGCTGTGCGAGCTTGTCGTGGAGCGCAGCGCCTAGTTCGGTCTCTCCGCCTGTCATGTTCGGTGTACGGCTGCGGATTACTCCCCGACTGCTCCCCCGGGAGTAGTGCGGGTTCTCGTGGGTCAGCTTGAAGTCCCAGGCTTTCGGGCGCGGGGCGCCCCGAGGGTGACGTTTTCCGGTGACGTACGGGCGACGCCGGGTGGGTGACTTCGATGGTCCTCTTGATGTGTCGCACTGGACACTCGCATCAGGGGGCACCTGTCATGACCAGCACCACCCGCCGATCCGTGCCGTGGCGCTTCGCCGTGCCGGCCGCGATCGCGGCCGCCGCCGTCGGCGCGGTCACCATCGGACCGGCCGCGTTCGCCGACGACGGGCGACCGGGACTGCCCGACGTCACGGCCGAACAACTCGTCGCCAAGGTCGCCGCGGCGCGGGCCGACGCGCTGACCGGCACCGTGCGCATCGACACCGACCTGGGCCTGCCGGCCCTCCCGGGCAAGGGCGGCGGCGGCCCGCAGGCGCTGCTCTCGGGCACCAACAAGCTCCAGGTGGCCCTGGACGGCCCGGACCGGCAGCGGATCGGCATCATGGCCGATCTGTCCGAGTACAACGTCGTGCACAACGGCCGCGACGTGTGGACCTACGACAGCCGCGCGCACGCCGTGACGCACGCCACGATCGACGCGACGCGCCCCGACGTGGCGTCGTTGGTGCCGACCACCCCGCAGGACGCGGCCCGCCAACTGCTCGACCTGGTCGGCCCGAGCACCGACGTCCGAGTCGACGGCACCGCCCGGGTCGCCGGGCACGACGTGTACAAGCTGCGCTTCGCACCCAAGGCGCAGGGCAGCCTGATCGCCGCCGCGACGGTGTTCGTGGACGCGAAGACCGGGGTGCCGCTGCGGGTCACCGTGGACACCGTCAAGGGCGGCAAGCCGGCCGTCGACATCGGCTTCGAGGAGATCTCCTACGGCAAGCCGGCCGCCGGCACGTTCGACTTCAAGCCGCCGGCCGGCGCCCGGGTCACCGAGGCCCCGACGCACGAGGCGGCGCCCGGGAAGCCCACCGCACCGCCGGCGCCGAACGGTGAGCGGCCCGCCCCGGGTCTGCTGGGCGAGGGGTGGACCACCGTGGTCGAACTGCCCGCCGGGACCAAGGGCAAGGACGGCAAGGACGGCAAGGACGGCAAGGACGGCAAGGAGGGCAAGGACGTCACCGGGCTGCTCGGCAAGCTGGGCAAGCCGGTGCCGGGTGGGACGCTGATCAACACCCGGTTGCTGAACGTGTTGACCACCGACTCGGGCCGGGTCTTCGCCGGCGCGGTCGACGCGGACACGCTCCAGCGGATCGCGGCACAGCGATGACCGCGTCCACGGCGGTCGGAACCGCGGCGATCCGTACCGAGGGGCTGTCCAAGCGCTACGGCCGGGACCGGCTCGCCGTGGACGGCCTCGACCTGACCGTTCCCGCCGGCTCCGTCTTCGGGTTCCTCGGGCCCAACGGATCCGGCAAGACCACCACCATCCGGATGTTGCTCGGGCTGATCCGGCCCACCGGCGGCACCGTCACCCTGCTCGACGGCCCCATGCCGGCGGCCGTCGGGCAGGTCCTGCCCCGGGTCGGCGCACTGATCGAGGGCCCGGCCCACTACGGCTTCCTGACCGGTCGGCAGAACCTGGACCGGCTGGACGCCGCCGACCCCACGTCCGACCCCCGGACCCGCGACGCGCGGGTGGACGCGGCGTTGGCGAAGGTCGGCCTGACCGCAGTGGCCGGCCGCAAGGCGCGGGCGTACTCGCTCGGCATGAAGCAGCGGCTCGGCATCGCCTCCGCGCTGCTGCGCCCGCGCGACCTGCTGGTCCTGGACGAGCCGACCAACGGCCTGGACCCGCAGGGCATGCGCGAGATCCGCGCGCTGATCCGCGGGCTGGCCGCGGACGGCACCACGGTGTTCCTGTCCTCGCACCTGCTGGACGAGATCGAGCAGGTGTGCACGGACGTCGCGGTGATGAGCCACGGGCGGCTGATCACCCAGGGCACCGTCGAATCGTTGCGCGCCGGCACCCGGGCCCGCCTGCTCGTCACGACTCCCGACGCGGAGGCGGCGGTCGTGGTGCTGCGAAGGCTCGGCGCGACCGACGTGGTCACCACCGACGACGGGGTGGACGCCGACCCGCCCGCGCTGGAGCCGGACGAGATCTGCGCGGCGCTGGTGCGCGCCGACATCCGGGTCCGATCGTTCACCCTCGCGCGGCCGTCCCTGGAGGACGCGTTCGTGGCCCTGACCGGGGAAGGCTTCGATGTCACCGACTGACGCACTGCCCAAGACGGGTGTCCTGTCGCCCGCGTTCGGCCACTCGACGGCGGATACCGGGTCGTTCGGCGCCGAACGGCTGCCGCGGCTGCGCGGACTGATGCGCAGCGAACTGCGGTTGGTGTTCCTGCGGCCGCGGACGGCCGCGATGCTGGGCTTCCTGGCGCTGGTGCCGGTGCTGCTCGGGGTCGCGCTGCGCTACTTCCACGACGGGGGTTCCTCGCGCGGCGGCGGCGACGGCGGGACGATGGACTTCGTGAACCAGGTCACCGGCAACGGGCTGTTCCTGGTCTTCGCGTCGCTGGCCGCCGCGTTGCCGTTCTTCCTGCCGATGACCGTCGGCGTGGTCGCGGGCGACTCGATCGCGGGGGAGGCGCACGGCGGGACGCTGCGCTACCTGCTGGTCGCGCCGGCCGGGCGGACCAGGCTGCTGCTTGTGAAGTTCGCCGGCGTGCTGACGTTCTGTCTGGCCGCGACACTCACCATCGCGCTGTCCGCGCTGGCGGTCGGCGCGGCGCTGTTCCCGATGGGCGATGTGCCGCTGCTGACCGGGGATTCGATCTCGATGGTCGAGGCGTCGTGGCGGGCGGTGTTGATCGCGCTGTGCGTGGCCGCCTCGCTGGTCGGCCTGGCCGCGATCGGGCTGTTCGTGTCCACGCTGACCACGGTTCCGGTGGCGGCGATGGCGGCCACCGTCGGCGTGGTGATCGTGACCGCGATCCTGACCGGGATCCCGCAGCTGTCGGGTCTGCACCCGTGGTTGTTCACCGACGCGTGGATGAGCTTCGGGGACCTGCTGCGCGATCCGATCCCGACCGGCGAGATCCTGCGCAACCTCGGGATGCAGGCGGCGTACGCGGCGGTCTTCGGCGCGGCGGCGTGGGCTCGACTGAACGAGCGCGACATCACCACGTGAGACGGGGTGCCGCGCCGGCGGGTGGGCAACTCGTCCGGGTGAATGCCGGGTTGGTTCGGGCGGTACCTGTGCATGTGGGCCGTCATGAGGATGCGTGTGGCGATCGCGATGGTGTCGGCGGCCGGCGTCGTGCTGCTCGGGACGCTGCCCACGCGGGCGGTGTCGGCGGCGCCGAGGAGGTCGGTCGAGGCGCCCGCGCGGACCTACTCCTACCTGGTGCTCACCCGTGAGCCGGGGCCGGCCGGGACGGTGCTCGTGGAGTCGGCGGTGCGGCGGGCGGGCGGCACGGTGGTGGGGGCGTACGGGCGGATCGGGGTGGTCGTGGCGCACGGCGGGCCGGGCTTCGCGGCGGCGGTGCGGGGGCGGCCGGGCGTGGCGCGGGTGGGGGCCACCCGGACGGCGCCGATCGCGGCGCACGATGGGCCGGCCGCGCGTGGTGGCGGCGCGGTCGAGGATCCGGCGGAGGCCGCGCAGTGGAACCTGGCCATGGTGCACGCGTACGAGGCGCGGCGGATCACCGAGGGCAGCCCCGAGGTGGCGGTCGCGGTGGTCGACTCCGGGGTGGACGACCGGCATCCCGACCTGGCGCCGAACTTCGACGCGGAGTTGTCGGTGGACTGTTCGACGGGCCGGCCGATCCGGGAGGGTGCGGCGTGGCGGGCGCCGCGCTCCGACCACGGGACGCACGTGGCGGGCACGATCGCGGCGGCGCGCAACGGCACCGGCGTGGTCGGGGTGGCGCCGAGGGTGCGGATCGCGGCGGTGCGGGTCGGCGACGCGGACACGATGTTCCACGCCGAGGCGAGCGTATGCGGGTTCGTGTGGCTGGCCGAGCACGCCGCGCGGGGGCTGCGGATCGCCAACCACAGCTACTACAACGACCCGTGGTGGCTGATGTGTCCGGACGACGAGGACCAGGCGGTGGCGTACGAGGGCATCCGTCGGGCGGCGGCGTACGCGGCCGAGCGCGGCGTGTTGTCGATCGCCGCGGCGGGCAACGACGACTACGACCTCGCGCACAAGACGGTGGACCCGTACAGCCCGAACGACGCGGCGAGCCGGCCGGTCCCGCCGCGCCCGGTGACCGACGCGTGTCGGATGGCGCCCGCCGAACTCCCGGGTGTGGTCACGGTCGCGGCGGTCGGCGCGGACGGTCGACGGGCCGGCTACTCGAACACCGGCCTGGGCGTGGTGGATCTGGCCGGGCCCGGCGGGAACGGCTCGGCCGGCGGCGAGGGCGTGTTGTCCACCGCGCGCGACGGCGGGTGGGCCCGGAAGGACGGCACCTCGATGGCGGCGCCCGCGGTGAGCGGGGTGGCCGCGCTGATCGTGTCCGAGCACCCGGAGTGGGGCCCGGACACGATCGCGGCCCGGCTGGCCGCCACCGCGACTCGGCTGCCGTGTGCGGGGTCGTGTAACGCGTCGGGGGAGGTCGACTCGTTCCACGGACACGGACTGGTCGACGCGCTGCGGGCGGTACGGCCGGGGTCCTGAGGCGGCTCGCCGCGGCCCCGATCAGGGGGTGCGCGGGTGGCGGGCGCGGGGTGCGGTGATGTGGGTGTCGCGGGAGACCGGGCCACCGAAGCGGAGGCGGTCGTAGGCGGTGAAGTCCGGCTCCAGGGCGTCCAGGTCGTCGATCGACCGGTGGAGTGCGGCGCGCCAGGCCGGATCGTCCGGCGCGGGAGCGGCCAGGGCGGCGTCGATCGCGGCCACCAGTTCGCTCTTGCGCCGGATCGTGGTGGGGGAGACGGAGCGCAGGCAGACGTACTGCCCGCTGAGGTAGCCGGCCCACTCCTGCTCGCCCTCGACCGGATCGGCCCAGTGCCCGACGAACCAGGCCCGGAGCCGGTCCGGGCCGCCGGCCGCGTCGGCGAGCGCGAACAGGTCGGCCGGCACCATCTCGGCCCCGTCCGAGCGCAGGTAGGAGGGCAGCGGCAGGCACCGGTCCAGGACGAGTCGGCGCACCCGTTCCGGATCCCGCCCGGTCGCCGCGCACAACGCGGTCAGCTCGACGAACCGCCGGTTCACGTACGCGTCGTCGGCCGGCGTCATCGGGTGCTCCCCGTTGACCTCCCGAAACCGCGCGGCCACGTCCCGCGCACCCTTCGGAGCCACGTGAACCCGCGTGCCGCCACCCATCCCACGCCACCTCCGCTTACGACCGGCGACCCTCGGCCCACGAACCGGACCGGGCCCGCCGGCGAACGACCCGAGACCCGGCACACTAGCCGCGCCACGCTTCGGCGCCGGCCGAAACACCCCCGTGGTAGACCGGCATTCGAGCCCCGAAGCCGGCCGCCGGCACCGGCTGACAGCCGCCGACAGAGGCGGTCAGCGGATTGTGCGAGGGCTGCCGGCGGTGCGGCGGATGCTCTTCGACATGGACACCACGAGCAGCACCGCCGCCCCCACCCGGACCCCCGGAGTGATCGCCTCCTTCGTCCGCTTCGTCGTCTTCGGCGGCGGGGTCGGCCTCGCGAGCAGCGCGACGCTGGTCCTGCTCTGCGGCCACATGCCGTTCGCCGCCGCCAACGCGCTGGTGACGGTGGGCTCCACCCTGATCGCCACCGAGTTGCACAGCCGCTTCACCTTCGGGCAGGACAAGCCGGGAAAGAGCGACCACGTCAAGGCGGCGCTGACCGTGCTCGTCTGCTACCTGTTCACCACCGCCGCGATGCTGGTGCTGCACACGATCCGGCCGCACGCCGGGGTGCCGGTCGAGCAGGCGGTGTACCTGTCCGCCTCCGGCCTGGCGGGCATCGGCCGATTCGCCTTCATGCGCCTGGTGATCTTCGCGCGCAGGGGCGGCCCGAAGCCGGACGAGCGGGTACTGGCCCGCGAGGCCGTGGTGACCGCCGCCTGAGCGGATCCGATCCCGATCCGCGACGGATCGGCTCACCCGGAGCGGCGACCGTGTCCCGCCGCCTCCCGGTCCGAGCCGATCCGTCGCCTGTCACGTGCGCCGCCCCACCTCAGTCGACGAAGCAGAACTCGTTGCCCTCGGGATCGCGCATGACCCGGAACGACCCCTGCTCGTCGGTGACCGTCTCGCCCACGGGTGTGGCCCCGAGCGAGACCGCGAGCGCCACGGCCGCGTCGATGTCGGCCACCGCCAGGTCCAGATGCAGCCGGTTCTTCCCGGCCCTGTCCTCCGGCACCGGCTGGAACGCCATCCGCGCCGAGCCGGCCGGCTCGACATGCGACCAGCCCCGCTCCCGATCGACCGGTTCCCCACCGAGCAACCCGGCCCAGAACCGGACCAAAACCCGCGGCTCCCGGGCGTCCACGACGATCTGACGCAGCTGTACACGCATACCGCGACCCTAGACGAGAGCACATCTGCCCGAACGGGTGAATGGCCCGAGAAGGTCTACTGTGCCCCCGACCCCGAAACTAGGCTGAAGGAGTTGCCTCGGGGAGAGGAGGGCTGGGTGTGATGACCGTTGGATCGGTGTATCCCCATCATGTGGAAACCGATGAGGAACCGACACCGCTTCTGGCCGAGTTCTTCGCGCTGTCCGAGCGGCTGAAGAACGATCGTGTGGAGTTCATCGACGGGAATATCAACGTGGCGCCACCACCGGACGGAGACCACGAGACGATCGTGGATCAGCTCCGCGTGCAGATGTTGCGGTCCGCCATCCGGTTGAACGCGTCGGGCAACAAGGGCTTGGCCCTGCCGAGCGGCGACTTCGTCGTTCCCGACGCGACCTACGTGCGGCACGGTGGGTTGCGGCACGCGCCGTCGTGGATGCCACCGGACGATGTGCTGCTCGTGGTGGAGGTGACCTCCTCCGATCCGAGTCGAGATCGCACGAAGAAGTATCGGGCCTACGCGCTCGCGGGCATCCCGTTCTACCTGCTCGTCGATCGGCAGAACGGCAAGATGATCCTGTTTTCCGACCCCGAGCGCGATGCGTACACCGGGCGCAACGAGGTCGCCTTCGGTAAGGAGTTGGTGCTGCCGGCGCCGTTCTCGTTGACCATCGACACCGCCGATCTGATCGACTGAGCACCCGGGGGGGTGACGCCGTGACCGACGATCCCGAGCGCACCGACGATGGACTCAGCCCGCTTGCCCGTCGGGTGCTCGCGTGCATGTTGGCCGTGCCGGAGGGGATCAAGTTCACCGGCAAGGACGTGGCCGACGTGATGCCCGAGGGGCCGTATCGGGTGCAGAAGGCGCTGCGTGAGTTGGGCGCCGCCGGACACCGCACCGTGCGGCGGCTGAAGAGGCCCAACGGGCAGTTCTATGTCGAAGTCGAGTACCACGCCGTTCCGGTCCGGTCCGACGATTCGCCGGTGGACTGAGGCGACATCCGGTGCCGGCCCTAGGATCTCGATCATGCGAACAACGGTCGAGACGATCCGGAGCCGTTTCGACGAGGCCGCCCGGGCGCGCGGATACATCCTCGATCCGGCGCAGCGGCAGGCCGCCGACCGCCTGGCCGAACTCGGCCTCGCGCTGGGCCGGGGCCGGGCGCACGGGCTGTTCCATCGCCGGACGCCGCCGGGGTTGTACCTGTGGGGGCCGGTCGGGCGGGGCAAGACCTGGCTGCTCGACACCTTCTTCGCCGCCGTCGCCGGCCCCGCCGACCGGCGGACCCGGGTGCACTTCCACGCCTTCTTCCGGCAGTTGCACGAGGCGGTCCGGCGGCACCGGGACAACCACGGCCACGAGCACAGCGCGGTGGACGCGGCGGTGTCCGAACTCGTGGGCGATGTCGACCTGGTCTGCTTCGACGAGTTCCACGTGCACGACCCGGGCGACGCGATGCTGGTCACCCGGTTGCTGCGGGAACTGCACACGCGGGGGGTGGTCCTGGTCTGCACCTCCAACTACCCGCCGTCCGGACTGCTGCCCAACCCGCTCTACCACCACCTGTTCGAGCCGACGATCCGGGAGATCGAGACCCGGATGAGCGTGGTCACCGTCGCCGGCCCGCAGGACTATCGGGCGCTGCCCCGGGCCGAGTCCGGCGCCGGCGCGTTCGCGCGGGGCGCGGTGTTGTGGCCGGGCGATCCCGGGCAACTGCGCGCACAGGGCCTGGTGCCGCCCACGCCGGCGGAGGCGGCGACGCTGACCGTGAACAACCGCGCGCTGCTGGTCGAGGCGGCGCGGCCGGACGAGTTGTGGGCCGGGTTCGGGGCGCTGTGCGAGGGGCGGACCTCGCCGCTCGACTACCTCGTGCTGGCCGAGACGTACCCCACGTGGGTGATCCGCGACCTGCCGCCGCTGAAGACCGCGAGTGCCGAGGCCCGGCAACGTTTCGTGAACCTGATCGACGTGTGCTGCGACGCCGACGTCCGGCTCTTCCTGGGCAGCGACCGCCCGCTGTCGGAACTGCTCGCCGGCGACGACCTGCCGACCGACATCGTGCGCACCGCGAGCCGGCTGGGCCTGCTGCGCCGGGTCGGCTGACCCGGTCGGCCGCGACGCCCGGAGCGGCCCGTGTCCCCCGGCTACTCCTCCTCGTCCTCCGGCAGCAGTTCGTACGTCGGATCGGACATCGCCAGATGGCCCTCCGCCTCGCCGACCACCCCGCGCACGCGCAGTCGGCGGCCCGGTTCCACGCCCGCGAGTCGGCGCCGGCCGTGGAAGAGCAGCCGGATGCCGCCCGTGTCGTCGTACAGCTGGACCTCCAGGGCCGGTCGCGCGGTCTCCGGCGAGGGCGACACCGCCCGGATCCGGCCGACCACGTCCGCGTGTTGTCGCCACTTCAGCGCGGCCACCGAGACCGTCGCGACCGGTCCGCCGGCCGGCTCCGGCTCCGCGTCCACGATCGGCAGCAACCGGGGAACACACTTCGCGGCGGCTTCGCGATCCGGCTCCGGCCGATGGGCCATCGCCGCGCCGACGTCGAACGGCACGATGGTGGCGACCGCGTGCGGTACCCGGGTCAGCGCGGACGCGATCGACTCGGTGGTCCGCCCGTGCAGCAGCCGACCGATCAGCGGCGGATACGTGCGACGGGGCAGCAGCAGCATGATTCCCGAAGCGCCGTCCGCCACCTCCCGCGCGGCCAGTTCGACGACCGCGCGGGCCAGCCGCCGGTCCGGGCACTCGATCAACTCCAGTGGGATGTCGGCCGCGCGACTGGCGTCCCAGCGGGTGCTCAGCTTGCGGGCATGCCGGTTGTCCAGCACGAAGTGCGCCGCGTGCAGGTCGTCGGCGCGCAACGAGCGGGCGTAGCGCAGCGCCTGGAGCACCGCGACGTCGAGCGAATCGACCAGTACCACCACCACCGACCGGTCGCGGAGTCCGAAGTCGGCGGTGGCCGGCGCCGCCTCCAGGGCCGCCGCCTCCTCGCGATAGCGCCGGTTGACCCCGATCAACGCCCACACGCCGAGCGGGAAGAGCACGACCACCAGCCACGCGCCCTCGGTGAACTTGGTGATCGCGAAGATCAGTACGACCGTGCCGGACACCACGGCCGCGAGCGCGTTCACCACACATCCGACCCGCCACTGGCCGGTGCGATGCGTCCAGTGGTGTTTGGTCAGCCCCGCGCCCGCCATCATGAACCCCGTGAACACGCCGATCGCGTACAGCGCGACCAGCGAGTCCACGCTCGCCCGGGTGGCCAGGAGCAGGGCCACGGCCGGCACCGCGAGCAGGATGATGCCGTTGGAGAAGGCCAACCGGTGTCCGCGCTTGCGCAACATCTTCGGCAGGAAGGCGTCCTCGGCGACGAAGTCGGCCAGGAACGGGAAGCCGTTGAACGGCGTGTTCGCACCGGTGTACAGGATCAGCGCGGTGGCGAGCTGTACGAAGACCAGCCCGGCCCGGCCGAGCACCCCGCCGCCGAGCACCAGGTGCGCCTCCTGCGCGATCACCGTGGGATCGCCGTCCACGTAGGGGATCGCGTGCGTGGCGTGCGCGAGCAGCGAGACGCCGAGCACGAGCGTGGCCAGCACCAGCGACATCGCCACCAGCGTCTTGCGCGCGTTGCGGCCCTGCGGTTCGCGGAAGGTGGAGACGCTGTTGGACAGCGCCTCCAGGCCGGTCAGCGAGGACCCGCCGTTGGCGAACGCCCGGAGCACCACGAACAGCGAGGCGCCGTAGAGCAGCCCGTTGCCCGAGGTGCCCAGCGGGACCGCGCCCGCGGCGTGTACGTCGGCCTGGGGCAGCGACCCTTGCGTCGTCCAGCGGATCAGCGCCACCGCGAAGACGATCGCCAGCGCGCCGATGAACAGGTACGCGGGCAGCGCGAACGCCCGCCCGGCCTCCCGGACTCCGCGCAGGTTGCCGTAGAACAGCACGCCGACCACCGCGACGCACACCTCCGGCTTCCACCGGCTGATGTCGGTGCCCCACATCAGGTGCAGCAGCGAGGCGATCGCGTCGGTGCCGGCCGCGGTCTGCACCGCGACGGTGACCACGTAGTCGATCAGCAGCGCGACCGAGGCGACCTGTGCGACACGCGGCCCGAAGTTGTCCCGGGCCACGATGTAGGACCCGCCGGCCTTCGTGTACAGGCTCACCACGTCCCAGTAGGACAGGGTGAGCAGGAGCAGCACCGCGAGGATCGCGTAGGTGACCGGCAGCAGCAGGGTGAAGGCGGCGACGCCGACATAGGGCACCAGGGCGCGCAACATCTGCTCGGTGCCGTACGCGGACGAGGAGATGCAGTCCGAGGCCAGCACGCCCAGCGCGGTCGGGTTGGACAATCTCTCGGCGCGCAGCCGCGAACTCACCAGGGGCGGGCCGAGCAGTCGTTTCTTGAGCCGATACCCGATCGTCTCGGGGATGTGGACGTCCACGCTGAGCGGGGCGGGCGGGCCGCCGACCGCCGGCACCCCGGCCCGGCCGCCCGGTCCCGGGGGCGACTGCATACCCGCACGGTTGCCCCGGCCCCGGGCCGTGCATGCGGGTGCTCGCCCGAACAGGGGGCTCGACCCGAACCCGAGCGGGCCCGGCACACGCTCGTGCCGGGCCCGCTCGGGTCTCGCGTCGTTCGCTAGGCGATCGTCCAGGTGTCGTTGCCGCGGATCAGCGAGGCCAGGTCGCCCGGGCCCTGCTTCGTCGCCGCCTCGGCCATCTGGGCCGACATCAGCCGGTCGTAGACCGGACGCGCGATGTCGCGGAACACCCCGATCGGGGTGTGCGTGTTGCTCGTCAGATCGCCGAGCCGGGTCAGCGCGAAGGCCAGCTCCGGATTGTCCGCGTGCGCGTCGTGCACGAGAACCGCGTCCTCGCCGACCTTGGCCACCTCGGCCACGTCCAGCGCACCGTGCGCGCCGCGGATGACGCCGTACTGGCCCTGCGCGCCGAACCGGATCGGCTGCCCGTGTTCGAGCCGGATGGTCACGTCGTCGCGCTGCGCGGGGTCCTTGAGCTGCTCGAACGCGCCGTCGTTGAAGATGTTGCAGTTCTGGTAGATCTCCACGAGGGCCGTGCCCTCGTGGGCCGCCGCCGCGCGCAGCACCGAGGTCAGGTGTTTGCGGTCGGAGTCGATCGACCGGGCCACGAACGACGCCTCGGCGCCGATGGCCACCGACAGCGGATTGAACGGGTGGTCGAGCGAGCCCATGGGGGTGGACTTGGTGATCTTGCCGGTCTCCGAGGTGGGCGAGTACTGACCCTTGGTCAGACCGTAGATCCGGTTGTTGAACAGCAGGATCTTCAGGTTGACGTTGCGGCGCAGCGCGTGGATCAGGTGGTTGCCACCGATGGACAGCGCGTCGCCGTCACCGGTGACCACCCACACCGACAGGTCCTCGCGCGAGGTGGCCAGACCCGTCGCGATGGCCGGCGCGCGCCCGTGGATCGAGTGCATGCCGTAGGTGTTGAGGTAGTACGGGAAACGGCTGGAGCAGCCGATGCCCGAGATCCACACCACGTTCTCCTTGCGGAGCCCGAGTTCGGGCAGGAAGCCCTGCACGGCGGCCAGGATGGCGTAGTCGCCGCAGCCCGGGCACCAGCGCACCTCCTGGTCCGACTTGAAGTCCTTCATGGACTGCTTGGCATCGGCCTTCGGGATCAGCGCCAGCGAGGGGAAACCGCCGGCGCCGTTCGCGGACTCAGACACTCTCGATCACTTCCCGGATCACGTGGGCCAGTTCCTCGGACTTGAACGGCAGCCCGCGAACCTGGTTGTACGACATGGCGTCCACGAGGAACCTGCCGCGCAGGAGCAGGGCGAGCTGACCCAGGTTCATTTCCGGGACGATCACCTTGTCGTACGACCGCAGCACCTCGGCCGTGTTGGCCGGGAACGGGTTGAGGTGGCGCAGGTGGGCCTGCGCGACCTTGCCGCCCGCGGCCCGCACCCGGCGCACCGCCGCGGCGATCGGGCCGTAGGTTGAGCCCCAGCCGATCACCAGGACCTCGGCGTCGCCGGTCGCGTCGTCGACCCACAGCGGGTCGATGTCCTTCGCGATGCCGTCCACCTTGGCCTGGCGGGTGCGCACCATCAGGTCGTGGTTGGCCGGGTCGTAGGAGATCGACCCGATGCCGTCGGCCTTCTCGATGCCGCCGATGCGGTGTTCCAGACCCGGGGTGCCGGGCACCGCCCACGGGCGGGCCAGCGTCTCGGGGTCGCGCTTGTACGGCCAGAACTCCTTGGTTCCGTCCGCGTTCTCCTGGTTCGGCTCGGTGGCGAACGCGACCCGCAGGTCCGGCAGTTCCGACGTCTCGGGCAGGCGCCACGGCTCGGAGCCGTTGGCCAGGTAGCCGTCGGAGAGCAGGAAGACCGGGGTGCGGTACTTCAGCGCGATCCGGGCCGCCTCGACGGCGGCGGCGAAGCAGTCGGACGGGGTCTGCGGGGCCACGATCGGCACCGGCGCCTCGCCGTTGCGGCCGAACATGGCCTGGAGCAGGTCGGACTGCTCGGTCTTGGTGGGCAGCCCGGTGGAGGGCCCGCCGCGCTGTACGTCGACGATCAGCAGCGGCAGCTCCAGCGAGACCGCGAGGCCGATCGTCTCGGACTTGAGCGCGACGCCGGGACCGGAGGTGGTGGTCACCCCGAGCGCGCCGCCGAACGACGCGCCGAGCGCGGCGCCGATGCCCGCGATCTCGTCCTCGGCCTGGAAGGTGCGCACGCCGAAGTTCTTGTGCTTGGCCAGCTCGTGCAGGATGTCCGAGGCCGGGGTGATCGGGTACGAACCCAGGTAGACCGGCAGCTCGGCCAGTTGTCCGGCGGCCACCAGGCCGTAGGACAGCGCGAGGTTGCCGGTGATGTTGCGATACGTGCCCGAGGGCAGCTTCGCCGGTGCCACCTCGTAGGAGACCGCGAAGTCGTCCGTGGTCTCGCCGAAGTTCCAACCCGCCTTGAACGCCGCCACGTTCGCCTCGGCGATCACCGGCAGCTTGGCGAACTTGCGCCGCAGGAAGTCGATGGTCGCCTCGGTCGGGCGGTGGTACAGCCAGGACAGCAGCCCGAGCGCGAACATGTTCTTCGCCCGCTCGGCGTCCTTCTTGGAGATCTCGAACTCGGCGAGCGCGCCGACCGTCAGCGTGGTCAGCGGGATCGCGTGCACGTTGTAGGCGTCGAGCGACCCGTCCTCCAGCGGACTGGTCGGGTAGCCGACCTTGGCCATCGCGCGCTTGGAGAACTCGTCGGTGTTGACGATGATCTCGGCCCCGCGCGGCAGGTCGCGGATGTTGGCCTTGAGCGCGGCCGGGTTCATCGCGACCAGGACGGTCGGCGCGTCGCCCGGGGTCAGGATGTCGTGGTCGGCGAAGTGGAGTTGGAAGCTCGACACGCCCGGCAGGGTGCCCGCGGGCGCCCGGATCTCGGCGGGGAAGTTGGGAAGGGTCGACAGATCGTTTCCGAACGTCGCCGTCTCGGACGTGAAACGGTCGCCCGTCAGCTGCATTCCGTCACCGGAATCGCCGGCGAACCGGATCACTACCCGGTCGAGCTGCTTGACCTGCTTGGTCACGGGGAAGGACCTCCTCGGCGCTGCGGCGGTTGGTCCGCGCACCGCGCGGATGTCGCAGTTTTCATCGTACGGCGGCACGGAGGGACACCGTGGTGCCCCCCGCGAACGGGCGGGGATCCGCCCTGGCGCGCGACGTGAGCGGCGTCACGCCCCGGACATGGCCCGCAAACGGTACAAATCCGGCTGAATCCGAGCAAACCACAGCTGGATCCAGGTGAAGCGCTGCGGTTTTCCGAGCAAAACGCTGGGGTTTCCGAGCAGAACAAAGGCTCGTCCCCGGCTGGGACGGCGCCTGCGATCGACCGGATGATTGCATGGGTCCAGTAATTCGATCCCTACGATGTCAGGATCCGAGATAGGCGAGTACCGCGAGCACGCGTCTGTGATCGGTGTCACTGGGCGCCAGGCCGAGCTTGCCGAAGATGTTGCTGACGTGCTTCTCCACCGCTCCGTCCGACACCACCAAAGCCTGCGCCACGGCCGCGTTGGTACGCCCCTCGGCCATCAGACCGAGTACTTCGCGCTCGCGCGGTGTGAGCTTTTCCACCACATCCCGTTTGCGCGAGCGGCCGAGCAGTTGCGAGACCACCTCGGGGTCGAGGGCGGTACCGCCGCCGGCCACCCGCTCCACCGCGGCGACGAACTCGCCGACGTCGGCGACCCGGTCCTTGAGCAGATAGCCGACGCCGCTGGTGTTGCCCGCGAGCAGTTCCGTCGCGTACTGCTCCTCGACGTACTGTGACAGGACAAGCACCCCGACCTCGGGCAGCGTCGCGCGCATCTCGACCGCCGCGCGGATGCCCTCGTCGGTGTGCGTCGGCGGCATGCGCACATCCACCACGCAGACATCCGGACGCAGCTCGGTCGCGACCGCGACCAGTTGTTCGGCGTCGCCGACCGCTCCCACGATCTCGTGGCCACGAGCGGTCAACAATCGGGACAAACCATCCCGAAGTAGTACGGAATCCTCAGCGATGACGACGCGCACTGCGTTCACATCCCCCAAATCCGGTAGGCCGCACCCGGACGGCGGGTGCGGCCTACAGTCTTCCGGATTCGAACGGATGCGGCGTACCCCGGCGGAAACCGCGCCCGGCGGTCCCGATCGGGAGGGCGGGGGTCACCTCCGACAAAACCTCACAGCGGCAACCACACGGTGACCCGGGTCGGCCCGCCCTCGGGGCTGTCCACGTGCAGCGTGCCGTCCACACCGCGTACCCGCTCGGTGAGGCCGGCCAGACCGGAACCCTTGCCGGTGGCGGCGCCACCCGCGCCGTCGTCGGCGACGATCAGGTACATCCGGCCGTCCTCGTGGCCCACCGTCACCCACGCGTGCGTGGCGCGGGCGTGCTTGGAGACGTTGGTCAGCAACTCCGACGCGCAGAAGTAGGCGACCGACTCGATCGGCGCGGGCGGGCGCTCCGGCAGATCCACCTCGACCCGGACCGGAACGGTGCAGCGGGCCGCGATCGAGGACAGCGCCGCGTCCAGACCGCGGTCGGTGAGCACCGCAGGGTGGATGCCCCGGGCGAGGTCGCGCAGTTCCTGGAGGGCGAGCTTGACCTCGTCGTGCGCGGAGGACACCATCCGCGCGGTCTCGGTGTCCTGACTCGCGTTCAGGTTCTCCTTCGCCATGCCCAGGTCCATCGCCAGCGCCACGAGCCGTGCCTGGGCGCCGTCGTGCAGGTCGCGCTCGATCCGCCGCAGGTCCGAGGCGGCGGTGTCGACCGCCGCGCCGCGCGAGACGGTCAGGTCGCGCACCTGCTCGGACAGGAACGCCGGGCCGAGCAGCCCGCGCACCATCACCCGGTCCACGTTGGCCATCCCGCGCACCAGCCACGGGGTGGCGAAGAACAGCACCACCCCGGCCACCACGGTCAGCGACACCGGGCCCGGTCCGGCGAGGTAGTGGTCCACGCCCGGCTCGTTCGGCCCGTCGCCGGAGATCATCGCGCCCGGCATGTCGGCCCGGCGGTACAGCGGCTGGGTGAGCGGATAGGTGATCGCGCTCAGCGAGGTCGCCCACAACACGGTGGTGGCCACGAAGGTGAAGACGCCCCAGGGCAGTTGCAGGAACAGGTAGAGACAGGCCCGCCACCCCGTTCGGTCGGTCAATCCTCCCTTGATCCAGCCCGTCCACCCCGGCGGGCGCCGCACCGGCGCCGGGGCGCGGACGTGCTCGTCGAGCAGCGCGCTCGCCCGGGCCCGCTCCATCCGCCCGAACGCGCGAGCGCCGAGCAGGGTCAGCGCGAGCAGCGGCAACCCGAGCAGGAACAGCGGGGTCAGCCCGATGCCGAGCGCGATGAACACCACCGCGTAGGTGAAGCCGACGATGCCGACGGGCAGATTCAGCACCAGGTGGATGGTGTCGGTCCACGTGCGCACGGTGAACGGCGCGCGCAGGATGCCCGGCCGGGTTCGAGCCGGGGCATCACCTGTGGACCCGTCGTAGGCAGTCACGGGTGAGGGCATGGACATGGAGTTGCCTCGCTGGGAGAGAAGCCGATCCGTTGGGTCAACTCTGCCTGGAGGCCCGGACGGGTCCCATGGCGCGGGTCGGTGTCTTGGGGGTGGGGTTGTCCCTACCACCTGGGGCCGGGGCGGATGTCACCGGTCCGGCGGGGTCCACCGGACCGGACACCGGGGACAGGTCCGGCGCAACCCCCCTAGACTCCCGTGCCACAAAGATACGCAACGTCCACGCAACGTCGAGGCAATGTCGATCGGGAGGCAGGCGCCGGGTGGAGGGCTACTACGGAACGTACGCGCTCGTGGGTCTGGTGCTGCTGGTCGCGTCCGCCTTCGTCGCGGTGGCGTTCGTCGGCGGGCGACTGCTGCGACCGAGCGTACCCACACACGAGAAGCTGACCACGTACGAGTGCGGTGTCGACCCCGTGGGGGTGGGCTGGGCGCAGGTGCACATCCGCTACTACCTCTACGCCTATCTCTACGTCATCTTCGCGGTCGACGCGATCTACCTGTTCCCCTGGGCGACGGTCTTCGACGCGCCCGGCTTCGGCGCCACGACCCTGGTGGAGATGTTCGTGTTCGTCGGCTTCCTGGCCACCGGACTGCTGTACGCGTGGCGGAAGGGCGTGCTCGCATGGACGTGACACCCGCTCCCGCGGATCGACCGCCGGTCGATCTGCCGACACCCCGGCTCGGGGTGCTCTCCCGGCTGGCGCCCGACCCGGTGCGGTTGGTGCTCAACTGGGGGCGGCGCTACTCGCTCTGGGTGTTCAACTTCGGCCTGGCCTGCTGCGCGATCGAGTTCATCGCGTCGTCGATGGCCAGGCACGACTTCATCCGCCTCGGCGTGATCCCGTTCGCGCCCGGACCGCGCCAGGCCGACCTGATGGTCGTGTCGGGCACGGTCAGCGACAAGATGGCGCCCGCGATCAAGCGGCTGTACGAGCAGATGCCCGAGCCCAAGTACGTCATCTCGTTCGGGTCGTGCGCCAACTGCGGCGGGCCGTATTGGGATTCGTACTGCGTCACCAAGGGCGTGGACCAGATCGTGCCGGTCGACGTGTACGTGCCGGGCTGCCCGCCGCGGCCGGAGGCGCTGCTCCAGGGCATCCTCAAGCTCCAGGAGCGGATCGCGGTGGAGAACCCGGCCGCGCGGTACGGGCGTAAGCTGCCCGCCGCCGCGCTGAGTCGGCCGCCGGTCGCGCCGCCCACGCCGCCCACGCCGCCGGCCGGGGGTGCCGGATGACCCCCGAGGAGATCCGCGCCGGGGTGGGCGAGGAGTTGGTGCTCGCCGTGTCGGACGCCTACGGGCTCGTCACGCTCGACGTCGCGCCCGAGCACTGGGTCGACGCGCTGACCGCGGCGCGCGATCGGCTCGGTTGCACGTTCTTCGACTGGCTCACCGGGGTGGACGAACTCGCGGACGGGTTCGGTGTGGTGGCGCACGTGTGCGCGATCCCGCGCGGGCCCCGGCTGCTGCTGCGTACCCGGGTGCCGCGCGAGGGCGCGGTGCTGGCGAGCGCGACCGGGGTGTACGCGGGGGCCCGGTGGCACGAGCGGGAGACGCACGAGATGTTCGGGATCGACTTCACCGGGCACCCCGGCCTGGATCCGCTGTTGTTGCCGGACGGGTTCGAGGGGCATCCGCTGCGCAAGGAGTTCGTCCTGGCCGCTCGGGTGGCCAAGCCCTGGCCGGGGGCCAAGGAGCCGGGCGAGTCCGACCACGGCGGCGGGCCCGGGCGCTCGCCGGGCCGGCGGCGCACGCTGCCGCCGGGTGTGCCGGACCCGGCTACGTGGGGTCCGCACAAGGAGGAGGCGGCGGCCGAGGCCGCGGCCGCCGCCGAGGAGCGCCCACGCCGCGCCCGCAGCGCGTCGGCGGGGTCGGCGAGCCAGGCCGGGACGGGGACGACGGAGGGCGCGGGCGCGCCGCCGCGCCGGACCCGCAGTGCCTCGGCGGGGTCGGCGAGCCAGGCGGCGGAGGGCGCGCCCCCGGCGCGGCGCACCCGCAGCGCGTCCCAGGGGTCGGCGAGCCAGACGCCGCCGGCCACGCGGCCGCCCGCCGCCGAGCCGACCGAGCCGACCAAGCCCGCCGAGCCGACCAAGCCCGCCGAGCCGACCAAGCCCGCCGAGCCGACCAAGCCCACCAAGCCGACCAAGCCCACCAAGCCGACCAAGCCCACCAAGCCGACCGAGTCGACCGAGCCCGCCGAAGGGGACACCCCGTGAGTCTCCTCGACGTGTGCCTCCGGCTCGTTCTCGTGCTCGGGGCCTTCCTCGTGCTGCCCCTGGTGATCGGTCAGACCGAGCACAAGGTGATGGCGCACATGCAGGCCCGGGTCGGCCCGATCTACGCCGGCGCCTTCCACGGCTGGGCACAACTGGTCGCCGACGGCGTCAAGTTCGCCCAGAAGGAGGACATCGTCCCGGCCGGCGCCGACCGCCGGGTCTTCAAACTCGCGCCGGCCGTCGCGCTGATCCCCTACTTCGTGGTGCTGATCGCCATCCCGATCGGCCCGAACGGGTTCGTCGGCCGCACCATCGACGCCGGCATCGTGTTCGTGCTCGCGGTGATGGGCGTCGGCGTGCTCGGCTCGCTGATGGGTGGCTGGGCCTCGGCCAACAAGTACTCGCTGCTCGGCGGCATCCGCGCGGCGGCCCAGCTGATGGCGTACGAGCTGCCCATGCTGCTCGCCGCCGCCTCGGTCGCGATGGCCGCCGGCACCGTGTCGCTGCCCGGGATCGTCGAGGGCTTCGAGTGGTGGTGGTTGCCCTGGCAGGCGATCGGCGGCGTGGTGTTCTTCACCGCCGGCCTCGCCGAGATCCAGCGCCCGCCGTTCGACATGCCGGTCGCCGACTCGGAGATCATCTTCGGCGCCTACACCGAGTACACCGGCCTGCGCTTCGCGTTCTTCCTGCTCTCCGAGTACGCCGGGATCCTGGTCGTCTGCGCGCTGACCACCGTGCTCTTCCTCGGCGGCTGGCACGGGCCGTGGTCGGACTCGGTCGGCTGGTTGTGGACCCTGCTCAAGATCGGCGTGCTCGCGTTCGTGGTGATCTGGCTGCGGGTCAGCTACCCGCGACTGCGCGAGGACCAGCTGCAGAAACTGGCCTGGACGACGCTCGTCCCGCTCGCGCTCGGCCAACTCGTCCTGACCGGGGTGGTAAAGGTGGCGACCTGATGAAGGGCCTGGCCAAGGGCCTCGCGGTGACCCTCAAGACGCTCACCCGGCGCAGCACGACCCAGTCCTATCCGGAGGTGCTCCCCGAACTGCCGCCCCGCTCGCGCGGGGTGATCGCGCTGTTCGAGGAGAACTGCACGGTCTGCATGTTGTGCGCGCGCGAATGCCCGGACTGGTGCATCTACATCGACTCGCACAAGGAGGTCGTGCCCGCCCGCGAACCCGGCGCGCGCGACCGCACCCGCAACGTGCTCGACCGCTTCGCGATCGACTTCGCGCTGTGCATGTACTGCGGGATCTGCGTCGAGGTGTGCCCGTTCGACGCGCTGTTCTGGTCGCCCGAGTTCGAGTACGCGACGGGCGACATCCACGAACTCACGCACGAGAAGGACCGGCTGCGCGAGTGGATGTGGACGGTCCCGCCGCCGCCCGCCCTCGACGAGCGCGCCGAGGACCCCAAGGAGCTGACCCAGGCCCGCAAGGCCGTGGAGAAGGCGGAGAAGGCCGCGGCGGCCCGCGCCGCCGCGTCGGACGCGGAGGAGACACCGTGAATCTCGCCGCCACCGAGCACGGGTTCCTCTCGCCCACCGGCGCGGAGATCGCGTTCGTGCTGATCGGCCTGGTGGTGCTCGGCTCCGCGCTGCTCGTGGTGACCACCCGTCAGGTCGTGCACGCCGCGCTGTGGCTGGTGGTCACCCTCGGCGGTCTGGCCGCCGAGTACCTGCTGCTCACCGCCGAGTTCATCGCCTGGGTTCAGGTGCTGATCTACGTCGGCGCGGTCGTGGTGCTGCTGCTGTTCGGGCTGATGCTCACCAAGGCGCCGATCGGCTACTCGGAACCGGTGGACCGCACCGCCCGGATCCCGGCCGCCGCGGTCGCGCTCGGCGCCGCCGCGACCCTGGTCGCCGTGATCGTGGACGCGTTCCGGACCGCCTACCTCCACCTGGGCGACGACACCGTGGGCACCACGAAGGTCACCGGGGAGAGCCTGTTCAAGGTGTGGGTACTGCCGTTCGAGGTGTTGTCCGTGCTGCTCCTGGCCGCGTTGATCGGCGCCGTCGTGCTCTCCCGCTCCCGGGCCCGCGCGCGCTCGGATCGGAAGGACTGACCCGATGCATCTGGTCTATCCGCTCGTCCTGGCCGTCCTGCTGTTCGGCATCGGGCTGTACGGGGTGCTCGCGCGCCGCAACGCGATCCTCGTGCTGATGTCGATCGAGCTGATGCTCAACGCGGTCAACGTCAACCTGGTCGCGTTCGACATGTACCTGCGCGACACGCTGCACGCCGGACAGGCGCTGACCCTGTTCGTGATCACCATCGCCGCCGCCGAGATCGGCCTGGGCCTGGCGATCGTGCTGATGGTGTTCCGCAACCGGGCCACCGCCGACATCCCCGACCTGCGCGAGCTGGCCGAGCACAAGGAGGGATCGGTATGACGGTCGCCGCCGCGACGGCCACCGCGCTGCCCGCGCTCGCGGCCCTGTTCGGGCTGCTGCTCGGGCGCCGGGTGCGCCCGGTCCTGATCGCCGTACCCGCCGGCCTGGCCGCGACCGTGCTCACGATCGTGGTAGCCGCCGGCATCGGCGACGACGTGCGCGAGTCGGCGGTGCGGTTGACCCCCACCGGCGCCCTCGACATCACCCTCGGGCTGCGCGTGGACGGCCTCGCCGCGCTGTCCGCGGTGCTCGTCACGGTGGTCGCGCTGCTCGTACAGGTCTACTCGGCGGCCTATCTGCGCGAGGACCCGCGCTACTCCTCCTACGCCGCGCTGGTCTCGCTGTTCACCGCGGCGATGTTGCTCGTGGTCTACACCGGCGACCTGATCGTGCTGCTCGTCGGCTGGGAGGTGATGGGCGTCTGCTCCTACTTCCTGATCGGCCACCACTGGGAGACCGAGGCGGCCCGCTCGGCCTCGATCAAGGCGTTCGTGGTCACCAAGCTGGGCGACGTGCCGTTCCTGATCGGCATCCTGGTCCTGGCCGCGGGCGCCGACTCGTTCCGGATCCGCGACGTGCTCGCGGCGGTGCCCGAGGGCGGCGCCGGCTGGGTCACCGCGGGCACCCTGCTGATGCTGGGCGGCGTCGCGGGCAAGTCGGCCCAGGTGCCGCTGCAGACCTGGCTGCCCGACGCGATGGCCGGCCCCACCCCGGTGTCCGCGCTGATCCACGCCGCCACCATGGTCGCCGCGGGCGCCTACCTGGTGGCCCGGCTCTACCCGGCGTTCCTGGCCGCGCACCCGACGCTGATCGTGCTCGCCGTCATGGCCGCGGTGACGATGGTCGGCTCGGCGCTCGCCGCGCTCGCCCAGGAGGACCTGAAGCGGGTGCTCGCGTGGTCCACGGTCGGCCAACTCGCCTACATGACCGGCGGCCTGGCGGTCGGCGGGCGCGACGCGGCGGTGTTCCACCTGCTCTCGCACGGCGCGTTCAAGGCGCTGCTCTTCCTCGGCGCCGGTGTGCTGATCCATGTGGCCGGGACCGGTGCGCTGGCCGGCATGGGCGGCCTGCGCCGGCGCGCGCCGATCACGTTCTGGACCATGACGGCGGGTCTGGCCGCACTCGCCGGCGTGCCGCCGTTCTCCGGCTTCTTCAGCAAGGAGGCGGTGCTCGGCGCGGCCGAGCACACCGCCGCCGGGCACGACTCGGTGCCCGCCGTCACCGGTTGGCTGGTGCTGGTGGCGGGGCTGTTGACGGCCGTGTTGACGGCGGCCTACGCGACCCGGGTCTGGCTGCGGGTGTTCTTCGGGCCGACGCGCGAGGCGGCGCCCGGTGCGGAGGTGCCGGCGCACGCGGACGCGGCGGACTACGGCGAACCCGGGCGGGGCCGGCACGGCGAGGCCCCGAGCGCGATGGTGTGGCCGCTGGTGGTCCTCGCCGTGCCCACCGTGCTGTTCGGCTTCCTGGCCTTCCCGGGGCTGCCCTCACTGGGCGGTGAACTCGGCTACGACGAGCTGACGCCGCATCCGCTGACCACGGGATTGGCGCTGCTCGCGCTGCTCCTGGGCGCGGGTACGGTCGCCGCGGCGTGGCGGCGCGATCCGGCCGCCGACCCGGCCCGGGTGCTCGGTCCGGTGCGCGGCCCGGCGCTGCGCGGGTTCGACGTGGACGGGCTGTACGCGGCGCTGGTGCTCACCCCCGTCCGAGCGGGCGCCAAGGCCGCCCGGTTCACCGACGGGGCCGTGATCGACACCTACGTCAAGGGCGCGGCGCAGAGCGCGTGGCTGCTCGGCGGCGGGATCCGCCGCGGCCAGAACGGCAACACCCGGCTGTATCTGACCGGCCTGTTCGCCGGTGTGGTCGTGCTCGCCCTCGCGGTGGCGGTGGGCTCGTGATCCGCCCCCGGTCGTTTCCCCCGACGCCCCTTCACGCCCAGGAGACCCCGCGGTGAGCGTCGTGCTGATCCTCGTCGTGGCCGCGCCGCTGCTCGGTGCCGCCCTGCTCCTGCTGCCCGGGGTCGGTGATCGGGCGGCCCGGCTGATCGGCGTCGGCGCCACCGCGGCCACCCTGGCCGGCGCCGTCGCACTGGCCTGCGCGTTCCGGCGCGGGCGGGGGATGCGGTTCGAGACGGACGTGTCCTGGGCGCCCTCGCTCGGGCTGCGGTTCCACCTCGGCATCGACGGCATCTCGCTGCCGCTGCTCGTGCTCACCGCGCTGTTGACCCTGCTCGTCGCCGTCCACAGCCTGTGGAACATTCCGCCGGGCGGCTCCTCGCGGGCCTTCGTCGCGCTGTTCCTGCTGCTCGAGACCGGCACGCTCGGTACCTTCGCGGCCCTCGACCTGATCCTGTTCTTCCTGTTCTTCGAGGTCGTACTGGTGCCGATGTACTTCCTGATCAACCGGTGGGGGAGTCCGGGCGAGCGCGGCCCCGCGTCGTACAAATTCATCCTGTACACGCTGCTCGGCTCGGCCGTGATGTTGCTCGGCTTCCTGCTGGTCCAGGCGAAGACCGGCACCTTCGACATGGTCGAACTCGCCGACCGGCACGGCGAGGGCATGTCGCACGGCGTGCAGGTGCTCGCGTTCCTGGCGATCGGCCTGGGCCTGGCGGTCAAGGTGCCGATGTGGCCGCTGCACACCTGGCTGCCCGACGCGCACACCGCCGCGCCGACGGCGGGCTCGGTGCTGCTGGCGGGCGTCCTGCTCAAGATGGGCACGTACGGCCTGATCCGGATCGCGGTGCCGGTGCTGCCGGAGGGCGCCGAGACGTTCGCGCCGTATCTGGCCGCGTTCGGCGTGGTCGGCATCGTGTACGGGTCGCTGGTGTGCCTGGCGCTGCTGCGCGACCCGGACGGGGACCTGAAGCGCATCATCGCCTACTCGTCGGTGGGCCACATGGGCTTCGCGCTGCTCGGCATCGCCACGCTCACCGCGCAGGGCGTCAACGGCGCGCTGTTCGTCAACATCGGCCACGGGCTGGTCACCGGCCTGCTGTTTTTTCTGGCGGGCGCGGTCAAGGACCGGCACGGCACGGCGCTGCTCGGCCGGCTGGGCGGCGGGATGTACGGGCGTACGCCCCGACTGGGCGCGCTGGTCGCGTTCGGCGCGGTGGCCGGGCTCGGGCTGCCGGGGCTGGCGGGCTTTTGGGGCGAGCTGTTGGCGATGTACGGCGCGTACGAGCCGGGTGCGGGGTTGTCCGTCGGCGGCTACCGGACCTTCCTGGTGATCGCCGGCCTGGGCACCGTACTGACCGCGGCCTATCTGCTCGGCCTGGTCCGGCGGCTCTGCATGGGCCCGGCGGGCGGCGAACCGGCCGCCGGGGTGGACGTGACCGGTCCGGAACTCGTGGTGTGGACCCCGCTCGTCGCGCTGACCCTGGTCGCCGGGCTGTGGCCGGCCACCCTGCTCGCGATCACCGACCCGGCCGTGCGTGCCCTCATGGGAGGCAGCTGACATGCCGTTCGACGTCCAGTCGATCGACTGGCTCGCGATCTCGCCGGTCCTCGCGGTCGCGGTCGCCGCGCTGGTGGTGCTGCTCGCGGACCTGTTCCTGGAGGGTGCGCGCAAGGCGGTGCTGCCCTGGCTGACGCTGGCCGGGCTCGGCGCGGGCCTGGTGCTGTTGTTGCCGCTGCGGGCGGACGGGGACGACGCGCGCGGCACGTTCTGCTCGCCGTCGGGCTGCTCGTACGTGGTCACCGATCTGACGCTGGTGCTACAGCTGGTCCTGCTCGGCTCGGCGGTCGTGGTGGTGCTGTTGTCGATGCCGATGGTGCGGGCGGACGGTGCCGAGGGGGCGGGCGACTCGTCGGAGGTGCCGGGCGGGGAGTACCACTTTCTGCTGCTGTCCTCGGTGACCGGGGCGGTGGCACTGGCCGGCGCCCGCGACCTGCTCACCCTGGTGGTCGCGCTGGAGACGTTGTCGCTGCCCGCGTTCGCGCTGGTCGGGTTGCGCCGGGACGGTCGGGGCGGCGAGGCGGCGCTGAAGTTCTTCCTGCTCTCGGCCGGCGCCACCGCGGTGCTGCTGTTCGGGGTGAGCCTGGTGTACGGGAGCACCGGCGGTGTGCATCTGGCCCGGATCGCGGGCGAGCTGGACCGGCTCGATCCGAAGCTGACCCACGTGGCCGCGACCGGCGCGGTGCTGACCATGATCGGGTTCGCCTTCAAGGTCGCGGCGGTGCCGTTCCACGCCTGGGCGCCCGACACCTATCGCGGTGCGCCGGTCCCGGTCGCCGCGTACCTGTCGGTGGTCTCGAAGACCGCGGGCTTCGCCGGACTGCTGCTCGTCGCCGGCATCGCGTTTCGCCCGTACGCGCACCTGTGGGGGCCCGCGCTCGCGGTGCTCGCCGCGGTGACGATGACCGCGGGCAACGTGGCCGCGCTGCGGCAGACCGACGCGGTACGGCTGCTCGCGTGGTCCTCGATCGCCCAGTCGGGCTATGTACTGGTGCCGTTCGGCACGGCCGCGGGGCACGGCGAGGACCTGGCCGACACGCTGCCCGCGGCGGTGGCGTACCTGGCGGTGTACGCGGTGATGAACCTGGGCGCGTTCGCCGTGGTGACGCTGGTCGCGCGCGAGCGGGGCGGGCTGGTCGCCGACCATCGCGGCCTGTTCCGCGCGCATCCGGTCGCGGCGCTCGCGATGGCGTTCTTCCTGCTGTGCCTGGCCGGTATCCCGCCGGGTCTGGCCGGGCTGTTCGCGAAGGTGACGGTGTTCCAGGCGGTGATCGGGGCCGGCACCGGATGGCTGGCGGTGGTGATGGCGGTCAACGTGGTGATCGGCCTGTACTACTACCTGGCCTGGACGGCGCAGCTGTTCGCGGTCGAGGCGCCGGGGATGCCGCCGGTCGCGGGTTCCGAGGGGGCGGCCGGGGTGCGTACCGGGACGGCCCCGATGCCGCTTCCGCTGGTCGCCGCGCTCGCGCTCACGGGGGTGCTCGGGGTGCTGCTCTCGGTCGCGCCGCAGCTGGTCCTGCGGGTGCTCACCATGCCGGGACTGCTCGGCTGACCTGCGATTCCGTCCCGAGGCGGGGGGGTTACACCGGCCTCGGAAGGGAACTCTGCGTGGCGTTGTCCCGTTGCGAAAGAAGAGACAACGGGCAGAGGGCGACAAGCCGGCGGATACCCCGCACGGGCCCGCATTGTCACCCCTGGACGCTGACGCTTCGAGAGGACTCTGCCGTGCACGGCCAGCACAACGGACTGAAGACCGCCGTACTGCTCGGTGGGATGTCGGCGCTCATCCTGGTCGTCGGCAGCTTCTTCGGCCGCACCGGGTTGATCATCGCCCTGTTCGTGGCGCTCGCGACGAACGGCTACGCCTACTTCAACAGCGACAAGATCGCGCTGCGCTCGATGCGGGCGCGTCCGGTCAGCGAGGCGGAGAACCCCGAGCTGTACCGGATCGTGCGCGAACTCTCCAACGACGCGCGCCAGCCGATGCCGCGCCTGTACATCTCGCCCACCGAGGCGCCGAACGCGTTCGCCACCGGCCGCAACCCGCGCAACGCGGCGGTGTGTTGCACGACCGGCATCCTGCGCATCCTGGACGCGCGGGAGCTGCGCGGGGTGATCGGGCACGAGCTGTCGCACGTGTACAACCGGGACATCCTGATCTCGTCCGTGGCCGGTGCGCTGGCCAGCGTGATCATGTTCCTGGTCAACTTCGCCTGGCTGATCCCGTTCGGCCGCAGCGACGACGACGAGGGTCCCGGCCTGTTCGGCATGCTGGCCATCATGATCCTGGGGCCGCTGGCGGCCAGTGTCATCCAGTTGGCCGTCAGTCGATCGCGTGAATACCAGGCGGACGCCTCCGGGGCCCGGCTCACCGGCGACCCGCTGGCGCTGGCGAGCGCGCTGCGCAAGCTGGACGCGGGCACCCAGGCGCTGCCGCTGCCGCCGGAGCCGAAGTTGCAGACCACCAGCTCGCTGATGATCGCCAACCCGTTCCGGCGGGGCGCGGGCGGGATGAGCAAGCTGTTCTCGACCCACCCGCCGATGGCGGACCGGATCGCGCGGCTGGAGCAGATGGCGGGGCGGTGAGGGGTTCGCGCGTGGTGCGCGGCCGCGTGATTCGCCGAGGTCAGTCCTATGGGTGACGGCATGTCGGCCCGGGCCGGGGTAGAACAACCCTCGTGAAAACTGTCCTGAACGTCATTTGGCTCGTCTTCGCCGGCTTCTGGCTCGCGATCGGCTACGCGGTCGCCGGCCTCGTCTGCTTCCTGCTCTTCTTCCTCGTGGTGACCATCCCGCTCGGCATCGCGGCCTGGCGGATCGCGGCGTACGCGCTGTGGCCGTTCGGGCGGCGGGTGGAGTGGCGTCGGGACGCCGGGGCCGGGTCGATGCTCGGCAACATCCTGTGGATCGTGCTGTTCGGCTGGTGGCTGGCGCTGGGGCACCTGGTCACCGGCGTGCTCCTGTGCATCACGATCATCGGCATTCCGCTGGGTCTGGCCAACTTCAAGCTGATCCCGGTCTCGCTCACCCCGCTGGGCCGCGAGATCGTCTCGACGAGCGACCCGATGCACGTCGGCGTCTGAGCCCGGACAGGCCAATCGGGAGGTCTCGTACGAGGGAGACGGGCACCCGATCGCTGTAGTCGCGCATCCGGTGTGTCGATATGGGTCGAGACACCGGTGTGGCGATATCCACCGGTAAGCCCTGTTGATCCCATCCGGGAAGCGCGGAGGTTGCCGTGGCGGCTACGGTCAGTGTCATCGTTCCCACCCGGGATCGCACGGCCCAACTGGCCGACGCCCTGCGCAGCGTGGCCCTCCAGGGCATCCGCGGCATCGAGGTGGTGGTGATCAACGACGGCGGCGCGGACGTGGCGGGCGTGCTGCCGCTCGGGGTGCGTGGGATGACCGTGCGGCTGTTGTCGTTCCCGCGCTCGCGGGGGCCGGCCGCGGCGCGCAACGCGGGTCTGGAGATCGCCACCGGCCGCTTCGTCGCCTTCCTCGACGACGACGACCTGTACCTGCCGGGCCACCTCGACCGGGCCCTGGCCGCGCTGGAGCACTCCGGGACGGACGCGGTGTACGCGGACTGCGTGCTCAGCGGGGCGCGGGCGGTGCCGGGCGAGATCCCGGCGGGCAGCCCGTACCGCTACGACTTCCCGTACGACCCGGACATGCTCTCGGTGGCCAACTTCGTCCCGACCACGGCCGTGGTCGCCCGCAACCCCGCGCACACCGCGCCCGCGTCGTGGTTCCGCTTCGATCCGGAGTTGCCGATCCTGGTCGACTGGTCGTTGTGGCTGCGCCTGGTGCACGACCGGGGCTGGTCGTTCACCCGGTTGTCCGAGCCGGGGGTGGTCTACCACCGGGAACGGGCCGACGCGAGCCTGGCGGGCGGTATGGCGGCCCGGGTCGCGTGGCTGAGCCAGTACGAGGACACGTACCGCACGGTGATCGCCCGCTGGCCGGTGCCGCCGACGGGCCGCGTCGCGAGGTTCCGCCGCCACGCGCTGACGATGTTCGCGATCGCCCAGGAACACCTGGCCACGGGCTCGGACCTGGCCCCCTTCGCATACGAGGAGGCCCTCAGAGTCCTCCACGCGGGCTTCACGGGCCGCCTCGAAGAAGACAGGGTCCCCACCCACCTGACCGAGGTCCTGACCACCCCGACCACGACCGAGCCCAAGGCGGCGGCACCCCGCTGACGGCGCGGGCGCACCGCCGCCGACACGCACGAAGGGCACGGCGAGAACCGCGGGCGGGGCCGCCGCCAGGCGACCCCTCCCCGGACCTTCGTCGTGCCCTTCGTCCCGGTCGACGCCGGGCCGTCGAGCCCACGTCGTCGCGCGGCGACGACCGCGACTAGCGGTAGTTCACGAACTGGAGCGCGAACTCCAAGTCCTTGCCCTTGAGCAGCGCGATGACCTCCTGGAGGTCGTCCCGGTTCTTCGAGGACACACGCAGCTCGTCGCCCTGGATCTGCGCCTTGACGCCCTTGGGGCCCTCGTCGCGGATGATCTTGGAGACCTTCTTCGCGTTCTCCTGGGAGATGCCCTCCTGGATCGACGCGAAGATCTTGTACTCCTTGCCGGACGCCTTCGGCTCACCGGCGTCGAGCGACTTGAGCGAGATGCTGCGCTTGATCAGCTTGCCCTGGAACACGTCGAGGATCGCGTTCACACGCTCCTCGGAGTTGGCGCGCATCTCGATCTGCTCGCCGGTCCAGCCGATGTGCGCGCCGACGTTCTTGAAGTCGAACCGCTGCGCGATCTCCTTCGAGGTCTGGTTCAGCGCGTTGTCGACCTCCTGACGGTCGACCTTGGACACGATGTCGAAAGAGGAGTCAGCCAAGGCTCGGAATCGCTTTCTGTGGGATCTGACAGGGAGGGAAGGCAACCCCTCCAGCCTAGAGCGTCCCCCACAACCCAGACCCCGACCGCACCCGCCCCCACCCGAACCGATACCGAGTGGCGAAGCACCCGGGGTGGTCCGCTATTGTTGTCCCCGTCGCGCCGAAAGACGCACAAGGCGGGTTGCCCGAGTGGCCAAAGGGAGCAGACTGTAAATCTGCCGGTGTACGCCTACGTTGGTTCGAACCCAACACCCGCCACACCACCAAGAAGGCCCCTGATCAGCGGAAACGCTGGCCAGGGGTCTTCTTCGTTCCTGCCGGGGGTCGGTGCCGGGGGGTATGGCACCGCCGTCCACGCCTCGGTGGTCACCGAGGAGGCGAATGGCTTCAGCGGCTCCGGGCGGCGGTACGGGGGTTTCGCGGCTGATCCCGTCGAGGGCGGCGTCGGTCCGGGGCGGGTCGCCGGTCGTGTAGGTGGTTCGGACGTACATGGGCTGCTGTATCTGTCGTGGGGCCCGGAAGGTTGCGATCCTTGCGCCCGACTGCCCGGTGCGGGCGAGGCTTCCGCGAGGATGGGCGGCGAGCATGGCGCCCGGTACGACGACGGATGTGACGGGGGAGCGGATGAGCGTGGATGGCATCGACGAGCCGGTATCCCGGGAGCTGATCGACTACTGCGCCGGCCTGCCGGGCGTGGTCGTGGGCGCCTCGATGGTGCTGCGCGATCGGCGCGGTCGGCTCGTGGTGGTCGACCCCGGGTACAAGCCCGGCCTGGACCTGCCCGGCGGAATGGCCGAGGCCGGGGAGTCCCCGCACGAGGCGGCCGGGCGCGAGGTGCGGGAGGAGTTGGGCCTCGACCTCGCGGTCGGGCGGTTGCTCGCGGTGTGCACCACGTCCGCCGCGACGTTCGGACGGGTCGTGCTCGACTTCGTCTTCGCCGGGCCGACGCTCACCGACGAGCAGGTCGCCGTACTCGCTCCGGCCGACCCCGAGTTGCGCGCGGTGTACGTGCTCACGCCCGACGAGGCGCTGCCGCGTTTTCCGGGACGCACCCGGCGGCGGGTCTCGGTCGCGTTGGAGGCGGAGGCGTCGGGGTCCTGTCTGTACGTGGTCGACGGGCGCGAGCATCGGCCGCCGAAGGAGCGGGTCTGGCACGAGGACGAGCCGATCCCGGCCGGTACGCCCGTGGGCCGCGCGGCGGGGTGGCTGTTCGATCCGGACGGGCGGGTGCTGCTGGTGGGCGACCCCGACGGCGGGTACGCCCTGCCCGGCGGCGGCGCCGAGCCGGAGGACGCGGACGCGCTCGCGACCCTGGCCCGCGAGGTGGCCGAGGAGGCCAACGCGGTGCTGGGCAAAGTCACCCACGTGGGCTACCTGTCCGACCCGGACGGCGGCGACGTGCGCTCCCGCAGCGCCGCCCGGCTCGCCGCGCTCGGCCCGCTCGCCCCCGACCCGGCCACGGGCTGGTCGTGGAGCCGGGTCCTGGTCACCCCGCGCCGCGCCGCCGCCCTCCTCGGCGACGGCTACGTCGCCCGACTGCCGCAGGCCCTCGCCGCCCAGCGCATCGCGCACGAGCGCCTGGGCGTCCCGATCCTGGACGACGACAGCCGCGTCGACGTCCCCCCAGAGGGCGTCACCTTCGCCTGACCGCCTGACCGCCTGACCGCCCGACCGCCCGACCGCCCGCGTCCCTACAGCGGGTGTTTCAGGTGTCGGCTCAGGTCGCCCACGTAGTCCGTGATCATGTGGCGGCGGGTGAAGCGCCACGCCCCGTCGAGGCGGGCGAAGGTGTCGTGGTAACGACCGGTGAAGACGGGCTGGAGGGGGAAGTCGGGCAGTGCCTGGAACACCGTGACGTAGCTGCGGCACGTGCCCGTCCCCGCGTCGTCGTCGACGTCCACGATCAGGTTCGTGGTGACGTGCCGCGTGTGGGGCGTGCCGTTGTCGGGATACCGGCGCGTCCACGCCTCGTACATCTCCCGCGCCCCGGCCGCGCCGCGCACCTCCAGGTCCTGGCCCTCGGAGGTGATCACGGCGTGCGCGAACAGCTCGCCCACGCCCGCGAAATCGCCCGCGTCGATGCGCTCGGCGTACAGCCCGATCAGGTTCGGGATCGCGTGGTATCCGGATGGCATGACGGCACCGACCGACCTCTCGTGGGGGAGGGGTGAGGAGGCCGAGACCACTCGGACCCCATCCGGGCGACCATAACTGACGCAGCGTCAGATGTCAGTGCCACCCGCGCGGCCCGGCCCGGCCCCGCCGCGGCGCCGCCTCACCCCACCGTCCCGCCCCTGATGTTCTCCGTCAGCTCCAGCAACTCCGCCTCCCGCTCCGCCCGCGACTTCGGGAACCCCGGCGCGTCCGGCCGGGTCTGCCACGGGTGCGGCCCGTCGAGCGGGCGGTACTCCACGCCCAACGCGTCCAGCCGCGCCAGGTGCGCCGACGTCAACCGCTCGGTGAATTCCGCGAAGTCGCCCGGCTCCGACCACACCGCCTCGGCGAACGCGCACATCCTCGGGAAGGCCATGTAGTCGATCCGCCGCACCGAATCCATGTGCTCGGTCCAGATCTGCGCCTGCCCGCCCAGGATCCGCGCGCCCTCCTCGGCGGTGAGCACCGACGGCACCGGCCGGAACGCGTACACGTCCGCCAACGTCAACAACGGCCCCACCGGAATCGGCTCGTCCGCCGCCTCGCCCTGGCGGTAGTCGAAGTACACCGACATGTCGGGGCACGCCACCACGTCGAACCCGGCCCGCGCCGCCACGATCGTCCCGTGCTCGGCGCGCCACCCCCCGATCAACGCGTCCGACGGCACCGCGTCGCCGCCCGCCAGCACCTCGTCCCAGCCGAACACCACCCGCCCGTGCGCGGCCAACATCTTCGCCAACTCGGCCACGAACCAGCCGCCCAGCGAGCCGGGGTCGGGGTGCCCCATCCGCTCCCACGGCCCGGTCGGCACCTCGTCGCCGCCGACGCACACATACCGCGAGGGGAAGATCGCGCACACCTCGGCCAACACGTCGCGGCAGAAGCCCAGCGCCTCCTCGGTCGGCGCCAGCACCCCGTCGGACAGCCCGCCCCAGCGGGTGCGCACCCCGTCCACCGGCACCGCGCCCAGCGACGGATAGGCCGCCACCGCCGCCTGGACATGCGCCGGCAGGTCGATCTCGGGCACCACGGTGATGTGCCGATCGGCCGCGTACGCGACGATCTCGCGCAGATCGTCGCCCGTGTAGAAACCGCCGTGCGGCTTCTCGTCGAAGCGCTCGTGCTGCCGGGCCCCGCGCATGCTCGCGGTGCGCCACGCGCCCACCGAGGTCAACCGGGGCCACCCCGGCACCTCGATCCGCCAGCCCTGGTCGTCGGTCAGATGCAGGTGCAGCACGTTCAGTCGATGCGCGGCCAGCAGGTCGACGAAGCGCAGCACGTCCTGCTTGGGCACGAAGTGCCGGGCCACGTCCAGCATCACCCCGCGCCACCCGAACGCCGGCGCGTCCTCGATCAGGCACGCCGGCATCGACCACGCGCCGTCCCGCACCCGTCCGCGCCGGAACACGTCCGCCGGCAACAACTGCCGCAGCGTCTGCAGGCCCGCGAACACCCCCGCCGGCGTACCGCCGCACAGGTCCACCCCGGCGGCGGTGACCTCCAGCCGGTATCCCTCCGCCGGCAGCGCCTCCGGGTCGAGCCGCAACTCGATCCCCGGCCCCGGCGGCAGCAGGCACCCGGTCGCCGGGCCGAGCGCGCCGCGCAACCACGCCGCCTCGCCCGCCAGTTCCGGCGGATGACTCAACCCGGTCGCGGGCGTCAACACGAACCCGCCCACACCGGGCGTCATGCGCGCCGGTCGGGGAACCACGAACGGCCCGGATGCCACAGGCGCCACGGACGAGGAAGACGAAGACGATGACACGGAATCAGCCCTTCACCAACGAGGAGGTCACCACGGATATCAACGACGAGTCGAACGCCGGCACACCCCGAACCCTCAGTCCTTCACCGCCCCGCCCAACCCCGACACCAGATGCCGCTGCACCAGCACGAAGAAGATCAGCACCGGAATGGTCATCAGCGTCGAAGCCGCCATGATCCCGCCCCAGTCGTTCTCGTCCGGCTTGAAGAACACCATCAGCGCCGCCGGCAACGTCTGGTGATCGGTGTCCAGGATGAACGTCTTCGCGAACACGAAGTCGTTCCACGCGGTGATGAACGAGAACACCGACGTCGCCGCGAGCCCGGGCGCCACCAGCGGGAACAGGATCCGCCACAGGATGGTGAACCGGTTCGCCCCGTCGATCCGCGCCGCCTCCTCCAGCGACTCCGGGATCGCCTTGACGAAACCGCGCAACATCCAGATGGCGAACGGCAGCGAGAAGGCCAGGTTCACCAGCATCAGCGAGCCGAGCGTGCTCAGCCCGAACTGCGGCGCCACCGAACCGATGTCGCGGACCAGGAAGAACAGCGGGATGGTCAGCGCCTCGACCGGCACCATCTGGGCGACCAGGAACATCACCAGGATCGTGGTGCGGAACTTGAAGTCGAACCGGGTCAGCGCCACCGCCGCCAGGAACGCCACGAGCCCGGACAGCACCACCACCACGCTCGCCACGATCAGGCTGTTCAGGAAGTAGCCGCCGAAGCCGCTGACCCCGAACGCGTCCCGGAAGTTGGACAACGTCGGATGCCACGTCCACGGGCGCGGGTCGACCGAGTTGATCTCGCCGTCCGGCTTGAACGCGGAGAGCACCATCCAGTACAGCGGGAAGACGGTGAGCAGCGCGACCACGATCGCCGTGGTGTTGGCGATCCTTCGGGACACCGTGCGACCGCCCTTCGAGCGACGGGGGCCGGCCGGCCGGACGGCGGCGGCGGAGGTACGGTTCACAGCTCCTCCCCGGAGCGACGCAGCGCGCGGATGTAGAAGATGGTGACCGCGAGCAGGATCAGCGTCATCAGCACGCCGATCGCCGCGCCCAGGCTGTAGTCCGAGGACGCGAAGGCCTTCTGGTACGCGTACACGTTGAGCACCAGGTTCTGGCCGGCGATGCCGCCACCTCCGGTCATCACGTAGATCTGGGTGAAGACCTTGAAGTCCCAGATGATCGACTGGATCACCACGATGGTCAGGATCGGCCGCAACATCGGCAGCATCACGTGTCGAAAGACGGTCCAGGTGGACGCGCCGTCCAGGCGGGCCGCCTCCAGCACCGAGACCGGGATCGACTCGATGCCCGCGTACAGCGAGATCATCACGAACGGGAACGAGTGCCACACCACCACGACGCCGACCAGCGCGAACGCGGACCACTTGTCGTAGAACCAGTTGTGGCCCTGCATCCCCAGGACCTCGTTGACCAGGCCCAGGTTGGTGTCGAACAGGAACATCCACACCGTCGAGCCGGTCATCGCCGGCGCCGCCCAGGCGCCGAGCGCGGCGAACAGCAGCAACAGCCGGGGCCACTTGCCGACCCGGGTCAGCAGCACCGCCAGCGCCGCGCCCACCGCCAGGGTCGCCACCACGCACGCCGCGGCGAACACCACGGTCTGGAACAGCACGTCCCAGAACTGATCGTCGCCCAGCAGGGTCGAGTAGTTGTCGAACCCGACGAACTCCGCGACCTCGCCCGCCGACGCCTGCGGCTGGCCGAACTTCAGGAAGGAGAGCAGGCCGAGCTGATAGAGCGGGTAGCCGAACAGCGGGATCAGGATGACCGCCGACGGCAGCAGCAGCCAGAGCGGCGTCCACGAGCGGCGCCGTCCGGTCTTCGTCTTGCCCGCGCCGCCGCGCGGGCGGACCGAGGCCGGGGTCGGCCGGTCCGCCCGCGCGGGCGTGGTGGTCGTGGTCACCGGCTTACTTCCCGGCGAACGCGTTGTCGATGACGGTCTTGGCCTCGCCGGTGGCGCCGGAGACGTCCGACTTGCCGGTGATCACCTTCTGGAACATGGTCGGCACCACGGACTGCGAGTCGATCTTGGCCCACGCGGCATCCTTGGGCACGAACTTGGTGCCCGCGTTCAGGGTGTCGATGAACGGCTTGAGCCACGGGTCCCTGGCCACCACGTCGCCGCGCGCCGAGGCGAGCGTGGGCAGGTTGCCCATCGCGTCGAACATCTGGAGCTGGTACTTCTTGCCGCCCAGGATCTTCATGAAGTCGACCGCGAGCGAGCGGTGCTGCGAGGACTTCATCACGCCGAGGTCGTTGCCGCCGGAGAAGGCCGGCGCGATCGAGCCCGGGGCGGTGCCCGGCAGCGGCACGACCGCGTACTTGCCCTTGGCCGTGCCCGCCTCGACCGCGCTGCGCGAGGAGTTGGGCAGGATCGCCATGCCGGCGGTGCCGGCCGCGAACGCCTCGACCGTCTTGCCGCCGGTCAGGTCGGCGCACTGCTGGGGCGGACAGATGTCCTTGGCGAACAGGTCGGTGTAGGCCTTGACGCCCGCCTGCGACTGCGGCGAGTCGATCGCGGCCGCGTACTTGCCGCCCTGCTGGGTGGCGATCTCGCCGCCGTTGGCCCACAGGAAGGGCAGGCCGCCGAAGGTGTACTTGCCGCCGACCGCGATGCCGAGCATGTCCGGCTTGGCCTGGCGCACCTTCTTCGCCGCCTCGACCAGCTCGGTGTACGAGGTGGGGGGCTTCAGGCCCAGCTCGGTGAACACGTCGGTGCGGTAGTACAGCGAGCGCAGGCCCAGCCACCACGGCAGGCCGTAGGTCTTGCCGTCGACCAGCGTGGTGTCCTTGAGGTCCTTGGGCAGGTCGCCCGCCTCCGACCAGTTGGCCAGGTCGCCGGAGATGTCCGCGAGGCCGCCGGCCTGGACGTAGCCGAACAGGTCGGTGTTGCCGAACTCGACCACGTCCGGCGCGCTGTTCGGGTCGTTGAACGCGCCCTTCATCTTCTCCGCGCGCGGGCCCGCGTCGGTGGGGATGTAGCCCACCTCGACGGTCACCTTGGGGTGCGCCGCCTTGAAGTCGGCGACGGCCGCGCCCACGACCTTCTCCTTGGGCGCCCGGTTGGCCTCGTCGTACAGCCACACCTTGAGTGTGCCGGTCTGTTCGTCGGCGGACTTCGTCTTGGACGCCGTGCCGGGCGCGCACGCCGCCAGCGCGATGCCGGCCACTGCGACGGCGGCCAAACTCCGGATCTTCACGACAATTCCTCCTGCGGCGAGGCAGGCCGAAGCGACCGCGGGGGGTGCCGCGACCCGAGGGTCGGCCTGTACGTCTGGACGTCGCGTCAATCGACACGAACGGGGCCGCAAGGGGGAAACAATCCGGTGCGGCGTGAGCGGGACGTTAGAAAGCGGCGCGTCGTTCCGACAAGGCGTCCCGCCGAACGTTGTGCACTGCAAAACTGTGTGCTGCGAAAGTGGTATCGGACGCTTACGGACACGTAACGTCCGTGCTCGGTCGACCCGTCGGTCATCCGCCGGACACCGTGCGTTCCGGAGCGCGGGCGGGCGGACACACGGGGTCACGCGAGGTGTGCGGACGAGGCAAGAGCACGCGGGAAGCGACGCCGCACGGCGCGCGGCGAGGAACGCGTGAAAGGGCAGGGAGGGCTCGCATGTACGACGTACCGCCGCGCGGCGGACGGGTGCCCGGCGGCGGCGATGTGCCGGTGGCGGGTGTCCCCGTACTCTCGTTCGAAGCCCCGACGGGCAACCCGCCCGCGCACCCGGTCAGGTCGTCCTGAGGACATGCGAGTGAGCACTCCCGAGCACGGCCCCGAACCGGTCGACGGCGGCGCGTCGACCCGCGTCGACCAGCCGACGCGCCCGGTCGAATCGACCCACGCGCTCGGACCGGCGCACGCGGGCGCGTCGACCCGCGCGGTCGGGGCGGCCCACCCGGCCGCCCCCGCTCCCGCTCCCGCGGTCGCGCCGACCCGCTCCGACGAGCCGGAGGCCGCCCGCGCCGGCCGCCCCCCGGCCCCGCCGCGCAACCAGTCCGCGTCCCTGCGCCGCGCCCTCGCCGTGCTGGAGCAGGTCCGCGACCACGCCGCCGCCGAGGGACTGAGCCTGACGGAGCTGGCCGACACGCTCGGCCTGTCCAAGAGCACGGTGCTGCGCCTGGCCCAGCCGCTCCTGGACACCGGCCTGCTCGCCCGCGATCGCCGGCACGGACACTTCCGGCTCGGCCCCGGCGCGCTCGCCCTCGGCCAGGCGTACCTGGCCGGCATCGACCTGCGCACCGCCGCCGCCGAGGAGGCGCACCGCCTGATGCGCGAGGCCGGCGGCACCGTGCACCTGTGCGTGCCCGACGCGCCGCACATCGTCTACATCGACAAGGTCGAGAACGAGACCGCGGTACGGATGGCCTCGCGCATCGGCAGCCGCGCGCCGATGTACTGCACGGCGGTCGGCAAGGCGATGCTCGCCTGGCTGCCCGAGGACGTGTTCGCCCAGGTGGTCGACGCGGGCCTGCCCACGGTCACCACCCGCACCCTGACCGACCCCGGCCTGCTGCGCACCGAACTGGCCCGGATCCGCAACCGCGGCTACTCGGTGGACGATCGCGAGAACGAGCCCGAGGTGCGCTGCGTGGCGGCGCCTATCTTCGATCACAACGACGTCGTGGTCGGGGCCCTGTCGGTCTCCGGTCTCACGTCGCGCGTCACCGCGGCGCGAGTTCGCGAACTGGGACCCGCGGTCGCGGCGGCGGCACTCCGTGTATCGCGCACCCTGGGAGCGACCCGATGACACTCGACTCGTACACCAAGGGCACCTGGCTGCCCTACGAGGAACTCACCGACGACGAGTTCGGCGCCGCCGGACACAGCCTTTTCGACGGGCCGCTCACGTGGCCGGTGATGGTCGCGCGCAAATCCGCGCTGCTCGCGAACGTGGCCACGATGGCCGCGTACACCGAGCGGCACGGCGTGTTGTTCGCCCCGCACGGCAAGACCACGATGTCGCCCGAGCTGTTCGCCGAGCAACTGGGCGCGGGCGCCTGGGGGATCACCGTCGCCACCGCGAACCAGGCGCTCGCCGCGCACCGGTTCGGCGTACCGCGGATCCTGGTCGCCAACGAGATCCTGGACGAGAAGGTGCTGCGCTGGGCCGCCACCCGGCCGGACCTGCTGTTCTACGTCGACTCCCGGGCGGGCGTCGAGATCGCGGCGGCGGCGCTCGCCGCGGTGCCCGGGGGGAGGTTGTCGGTGCTGGTCGAACTGGGCCGCGCCGGCGAGCGGACCGGGTGCCGGAGTGTCGCCGAGGCGGCCGAGCTGGCCCGGGTCGCGGCGGCGGTTCCGGGGCTGACCGTGGCGGGCGTGGCGGGCTACGAAGGCGGCCTGCCCGACGCCGCGGCGGTGTCCGCGTGGATGGGCGAACTCGCCTCCCTGGCCGACGAGATCGCCGACCTGGTGCCCGGTTCGCCGATCGTCTCGGCGGGCGGCAGTGCCTGGTTCGACGCGGTCGTGGACACGCTCGCACCGGACGGCAAGCCGCTCCCCGACCGGACGATCATCCTGCGCAGCGGCGCCTACGTCTCACACGACGACGGCTTCTACGCGGTCCGCACCCCGTTCGTCCGGCACCCCGAGGAGGGCTCGCTCGCGAGCGCCCTGGAGGTCTGGGCGCAGGTGCTCTCCGCGCCCGAGCCGGGCCTGGCCCTGCTCGGCGCGGGCCGCCGCGACGTGCCCTTCGACCAGGACCTGCCGGTGCCGCTGCGCATCCGTGCGCTGGACGGGACGCTGCGCGAGCCGGGCGCCGCGCGGGTGACCAGGCTCGACGACCAGCACGCCTACCTCGACCTGGGCGATACCGAGGTGGCCCCGGGCGAACTGGTCTGCCTGGGCATCTCGCACCCCTGTACGGCCTTCGACAAGTGGCGCGTGGTGCCGGTGGTGGACGACGACCACCGCGTCGTGGACGTGCTCAACACGCACTTCTGACCGGGGGAGCCGCGCCGGGCCCGGCCCCGAGCCGGTCCCGGCGCACCGGTACACCCCGCCCGAACCACCGGAACAACCGCAACCACCCAAAGCACCGGCCCCACCCGAACCACCGGCCCCACCCGAACCGATCCCGCATCCGATGCCGTCGACGACGCGACCCCCGCGAGAGGACATCATGACCGCCGAACCCCGGGAAACCCCGGACGTGGTCACGCTCGGCGAGACCATGGTGCTGCTCCGCGCGCCGCACATCGGCCCGCTGCGGCACGCCCGCACGCTCGACGTCGCCATCGGCGGCGCCGAGAGCAACCTGGCGATCGGGATCACCCGGCTCGGCGGAAGGGCCGCGTGGATCGGCCGGGTCGGCGACGACGAGTTCGGCCGACTGGTGCTGACCGTGCTCGGCGGCGAGGGACTGGACACACGCGCCGCGGTGGTCGACCCGGAGGCGCCCACCGGGCTGATGGTCAAGGCCCGACGTACCAGCGCGGCCACCGACGTGCGCTACTACCGCGCGGGCAGCGCCGGCTCGCGCCTGTGCCCGGACGACGTGGATCCCGCCCTGGTGCGCTCCGCCCGGATCCTGCACGTCACCGGCATCACCCCCGCGCTGTCCCCGACCGCGCGCGCCGCGGTGCGCGCGGCCGTCGCCGAGGCGAACGCGGCCGGCGTCCCGGTCTCGCTCGACCTGAACTACCGGCGGGCGTTGTGGTCGGCCGAGGACGCCGCCGGCGAACTGCGCGCCCTGGCCGGCCACGCCGACATCCTGTTCGCCACCGAGGACGAGGCCCGCCTGGTGCTCAAGGCGCCGGACCACACCCCGTTCGTGGACCTGGCCCGCGAGTTGACCGCGCTCGGCCCCGCCCAGGTACTGCTCAAGCGCGGCGCGCTGGGCGCGGTCGCGATCGTCGACGGCCGGCCGCACGAGGTGCCGCCGCACCGGGTGCACGCGGTCGACCCGGTCGGCGCGGGCGACGCGTTCGCCGCCGGCTACCTGGCCGAACTGGTCGGGGGCGGCCCGGTCGCGACCCGACTGGCCACCGCCGCCGCGGCCGGGGCGTTCGCGGTGACCGTGCCCGGCGACTGGGAGGGCCTGCCCCGCCGGGACGAGTTGCGGCTGCTCGCCCAGGACGACGCGGTCACCCGCTGAATCCCGGCCGCACATAGCATTCCCACGCATCCGCACACGCGATCGGGAAGGCGAACCACCATGGCCCACAAGGAAATCCGCACCGACGCCGCGCCGAAGCCCGGCGGCACCTACTCGCAGGGCATCGACACCGGCGACTTCGTCTACACCGCGGGCATGGGCCCGATCGACCCGGCCACCGGCGCGATCGTCGGCGACGACGTGGCGACCCAGACCCGCCAGGTGCTGGACAACCTCAAGGCCGTACTGGCCGAGGCCGGGCTCGACTTCGGCCACGTGGTGAAGGTGACCACGCACCTGGAGCACCTGCGGCGCGACTTCGCCGGCTACGACGAGGTCTACCGCGAGTACTTCACCGCGCCGTACCCGGTGCGCACCACCGTCGGCTCGGACCTGATGAACATCCTGGTCGAGATCGACGTGGTGGCCCGCCGCCCGTGACCGAAGGCGGCGCGGGCGGTCACAGCGGCTGGAGGAATTCGAGCCGGTTGCCCACCGCGTCGTGCGCGTGGCACCGGCGGTGGCCGGGGAACTCGCCGTCGGGCGTGACCTCGGTGCCGTGCGCCGCGAGCCGGGCCATCACATCGTCCAGGTCGTCGACCAGGATGCCGGGATGGGCCTTGCGCGCGGGCCGGAAGTCGGCCTCGACGCCGAGGTGTATCTCCAGCGTGCCGGCGCGCACCCACAGTCCGCCGCGTGCCGCGAGCACCGGCGGCTTGGCCACCTCGGTCATGCCGAGCACGCCGAGATAGAACGCACGACACGCGTCCTCGCTGCCGGCGGGAATCGCGAGCTGTACGTGGTGCAGGGCGAAGGACGTCATGCGCGCATTCCTACCCTCCCGGCGCCGCGGAGCGGAACCACGCCCCGCGCGAGCACACCCACCGTCCGGGTCCCTCGGCGGGCGCCGCGGCCCACGATCCCCCCGATCGCGGGCACACGGGAACGGCCCCGCCCGGCGCGTCGAAACGCGCGCCGGGCGGGGCCGAGGCGTCGGCTCAGCCGCCGTTGACGCAGACGTTGCCGAACGTCGGGTTGAGCGCCGCGATGACGTTGATGGTGTTGCCGCACACGTTGACCGGGATGTGCACCGGGATCTGGATGTTGTTGCCGGAGAGCACGCCGGGCGAACCGACCGCCGCGCCGTCGGCCTCGGAGCCTGCCATGGCGGGGCCGGCGGCGCCGGCGAGGGCGGCACCCACGGTGGCGGTCAGGACAGCGGCCTTGGCGATACGCGACATGGTGAGTCGGTCCTTTCGGTGCGTACAGGTCCCACCCTCGGCGGGTGGGTCCTGAACAACGCGTCAAGGCGCCGGGAGATACGGCGACACCTCCGAACGTGCGGCGCGGGCCCGTGGGATTAGGCCGTTCGGGCGGCGGCCCGCAGTCGACCGGCCAGTTCGTGGGCCACCTGGGCCAACTCCGCCGGGGCGCTCGCGGCCAGCGCGCACAACACGTCCGCCGACGCCTCGGCGACCGCGCGCGGTACCGGCACCGGCGCGAGTCCGTCCAGCATCGAGCGGGTCCTGGCCGCGATCGGCGGCGACCCGGGCGGGGGCCCGGCGGCCTCGGCGGGGCCGGTCGCGGGTCGCCCCGCGTCGTCCGGAATCCCCTCCGGGCCGGGGCCGGGAATCAGGCTGCGCAGTCCACGGGGCACGGCGGGCACGGTCATTCCCCGCAAGTTAGCCGACCCGCCCCCGCGAATTTCCCTGCGGGGCGTACTTTTCGGCCATCGAATGTCGATTCGCGCGATGTTTCATCCTGACGGGTGACGGCGCTGTCGGAATCGACGGCTAACGTTCCCGCCAACCTGATCACGGGCGCCGAGCGCCTTGTGCCGCTGGGCAGTTGACGGGTTGTCACCGACATTCGCACACATGCGTGGAGGGGAACGATCGTGGGATGGATCCGGGCGGGCGACTATGAGGTCGCCTTGGAAGACGGCAAGGTGGTGTGCCGCAACGCCAAGGGGCGGCAACTGAAGTCGGTGCCCGGAAAACTCGCCGACGATCCGGCCGTGGTGGGCCTGCGTCAGCTCGTCGAGTGGCTGGATCGGCACGATCGGGCCTGCCTGGACGCGGTGGAGCGCTGGATGATCGGCTCGCTCCCGGTCCCGATCGCGGTGTTGGCCCGGGTGTGGCCGGATCCCGCCTGGCAGCAGGTGCTGCGCGACCTGGTGGTCACCACCGACGAGGACGGCGCGGTGGCCGGATTCCTGCGCGGCGCGGACCCCGAACGCGGCGTGGGCATCGTCGACCCCGACGGCGACACCGTCTACCTCGACGTGCAAACCATCCGCATCCCGCACCCCGTGCTCCTCGACGACCTCGAGGACCTGCGCGAATTCGCCGTCGAACTCGGCGTCGAGCAGCGCGTCCAGCAGCTCTACCGCGAGGTGTGGCACCGCCCCGCCGACGTGGACGCCGCCCGCACCGGCGTCGAGGAGTTCGCCGGCGGACGCTACGACCAGCTGCGCTTCTTGATCGGCCGGGCCACCCAGCTGGGCTACCAGGTGCGCGGCGGCCAGGCCGTGTGCGCCGTGCTCGACGGCGGACGCGAGATCGAGGCGCGGATGTGGCTGGGCGACTACGACGGCTACGAGTCGACCGAGACCGGCTCGGTCGCCTGGACCGAGGACGGCGCCACGCTGACCCTCGACCGGGTGCCGCCGGTGGCCTGGTCGGAGGGCATGCGGATGGGCGCCGCGCTGTACGCGGGCCGCACGATCGAAACCACGGAGGACGCGGCATGAGCACCACCGGCACCACCCCCGACCCGTCGCGCGTCCTGCTGGACGCCGGCGCCGTCCTGCCCGTCGGCACCCTCGCCGGTGACGACATCGACACGCTCACCGTGCGCACCTACCTGCACCCCGTGTTCGGCGACCGCCCGATCGTCCGGCTGGTCCCGGGCACCCTGGGCGAGGCCGAGGACCTGGCGCTCGGCTTCCTGGGGCTGACCCGCGAGGCGGACGCCCCCGAGGTCGGCCAGGTCCGCCGCGAAGCGCTCGGCTTCCCCGCCTGGGCACTGGTCAACGACCCGGCGAACGGACACCACGCACTGGCCCTGGTCCGCGACATCGAACGCCTGGACCGGCAGGCCAAGACCAAGCCCGGCGCGGCCAAGGACGGCTTCGACCAGCTCGCGATCCGCCTCGGCCGGGCCGTACCGCACTTCCTGCCCACCTTCCACGAGCAGGCCGCGCGGATCTTCCTCAAGCACGACAACAAGACCTACGCGTCCGCGTTCTTCGGCAAGGCCCGCGAGGCCGAGCGGGTGCACAACCTGGCGATCGAGGAGGAGCGGCTGCGCGCGGTCTTCCTGGAGTTCGCCTTCGCCGGCGCGCTGACCGCCAAGGCGCTCAAGGAGCACGCCAAGTCGCTCGCCGCCCGCCTCGGACCCGCCGAGGCGTGGGTACAGTTCCGCCAACTGGCGGTCGAGCGCTGCACCGCGGGCATGCCGCCGTACGCCGGCCTGGCCGAGGACGCCCGCGCGCTGATCCGCGCGGCAGGCGGCGACCACACCGCCGAGGAGCGCGCGCTGCTGCGCGAACTGCTCGCCACCCCCGCGATCGCCCGCGCGCCGCTGTCCTTCTGGAAGGTCAACCGCGCCCCGATCGCGGCACTGGCCGGCGCCGAGCCCGAGTCGCGGGCCCGCCTCCTCGACATCCTGCCCACCCCCGGCGGTTCGACGTCCGACGCCGAGGTCGACGACTTCTGGCTCGACCTGCTCGACGACGCTGGCGTCCTGGACCTGCTCGTCGGCGGCGACCTCGAACCCGGCGCCCGGGCCCAGTGGGTCACCCGCTGGACCGCGCACCGTCAGCGCGGCTGGGGCTACACCGGACGCAGCGCGCGCACCGCCGCGCTGGTCGCCCGGATGGCCGACACGCTGCGCGCCGAGGCGGTACCGATCACCCTGTTCAGCGGCAGCCGCTACCGCACCGGCGTCGACCTGGACCTGCTGGACCTTGCCCTGGCCGAGCGCATACCCGTGACCGACCCCGACCCGCAGCACACCTTCCTCCTGGGCGAGTGGTGGGACGACGACGCCGAGGGCCGGCGCGAGCTGACCGCGGTCGCCGCCGACGAACGTTTCCTGGCCCTGCTCCTGACCGCCGTCGGCGGCCTGAACGCCAAGCACCAGCCGGCCACCGCCGCCCACCCCGTGCTGCGCCCCGTGCTCGCCCGCCGGCTCACCGAGCTGGGCGAACGGCTCACCTCCGCGGCCGGCCTGCCCGACGCCGAGCGCGAGCTCACGGTGCTCGACGGCTTCCGCGGCGTGGTCGAGGACGTGACCCCCGACCTGGTGGCCCGCGTCCGCGCGTTCGACGCCGTCGCGCTGCTCGCGACCACGCTGCGCGCCGGCGTCTACGACGAACTCGGCTGGCCCGCGCTCGACGAGGCCGTCGAACTGCTCGGCCGCAAGGGCGACATCCGGCTCGACGAGTCCTGGCCCGCGCTCGTGCTCTCCACCGAGAAGCGCGCGCTCGTGGTCGGCCCCGAAGGCATCCTGCTCGACCACGAACCGCGCGTGCCCAAGGACCGCACCAGCTGGCAGCGCACCCAGTACCGCTACGTCGACGGACAACTCCTGGTCGCCTGGTACAACACCGACTACGACTGGGAGGGCTACTGGTCCGCGCGCCCGACCGAGACGTTCCTGCTCGGCGGACCGCCGAACAACGGCTCCGACGGCACCATGCTCTCCCTCGCGCTGCCCGGCGGCGGGGTGACCACCGGCGGCCGGCCGCTGTACGCCGGCGACACCAAGCTGCCCACACGCCGGGGAGTGCTCACCGACGGCACCACACACTGGTCGCTCGACTACGAGCGCTCGGACCGCAAGTGGACCGAGTTCGACCCGGCCACCGGCACCCACGGCCGCGCCTCGCTGCCCGCCCCCTTCGCCGCCGCGGTCGCCGACGGCGGCTCGCTGGTGCCCGACGAGTGCGAGTTGTTGCCGCTGCTGCCCGGCCTGGAGCAGACGCCGTTCGGCACCGACGGCACGCTCGTGGGCCGCTGGGTCAGGATCGACGGCGACACCCTCACCACCGGCTCGGTCGACGGCCGCACCGTGACCGCGCCCGTGCGCGGCCGGCGGCACTGGGACCAGCGGCCGCTGGAGATTCCGATCGGCGCGCTGCGCCTGCCCGGCGGCGCGGCCCCGACCGCGGTCGCCCCGCACAACGGCGCCGCGACGCTGTGGCACGACGGCGTGCTGCTCGGCCACTGCGGGGCCGGCTCCGGACTGGCCGCCGGCACCCGGGTGGTGCCGGCGCCCGCGTTCTGGCACGCGCTGCGACCGCGCGACGAGGCCGGCTCGCTGGCGCTGCGCGCGATCACCCACGAGCAGGCCGTCGTACTGGTCGAGGAGGTGCGCGCGGACCGCGAGCGCGCCCGGGCCGAGTACGAGGCCGCCAAGGGGTCGGCGAACAAGCCCGCCAAGCCGGACTCGATCCGGACCGAACCGGTGCGCCGCCTGCTGTCCGCGATCACCCACGCCGGCCTGGTCCGCGGCGTCGCCTCGCTGGTCGGGGAGACCGCCCGACTCGCCGAGCGGCTGCGCGACTTCGGCAAGGTGAACCGCAAGGAGCACAAGCCCCGCGCGGTGCCCACCGGCCCCGAGCACGGCCGGGACAACGAGCTGTGCCCGGCGGTGGCCGGTATCGCGGGCGTCGGCTGCCGCTACTACGGCGATCAGGGCCGGGGCACCTGGACCACGTTCGAACACATCACCGCGGTGGCCGCGATGCTCGCGCGCACCGACGGCCCGGCCGAGTGGACCACCGAACCCGAGGGGCTCAAGGAACCCCACGTGGCCGCCTGGCACGACCTGCTCGACCACCGCGCCGCGATGGTCGCCCGGGCCCTGTCGCCGCTCACATCCGACACACAGCGCGCCTCGCTGCTGCTGCTCCTGGAGGCGCTTTCCGCCGGCCCGCTGGGCACCCCCGCCGGGACGCTGCGCCGGGTCGTGTTGTGCGAGCCCAGCGGCAAGAAGAAGGAGCGCAAGCGCAAGGGGCGGATCCTGCGCCGCGCCGACCGCACCGTGTTCATCCTGGACAGCCAGTACACCTACGGCAACGACACGCAGCACTGGCTCGCGCTCGACCACGACCCGTCGGGCCGGTTCGAGGCGGTCGACGGCTTCACCACGCACGAGGAACACCGCTACCGCGAGCCGATGTCCCCCGAGCGGGTCGCCGCCGTCGTCGAGGGCATTCGTGCCCACGGCCCGGTCCCGTGGCGACCGGAGGCGGTGTCGGCCCTGACCGAGGGCACCGGATTGGGCCGCGCCGAGGCGAGCGTGCTGCTCGCCGGGCTGGTCGCGGGCGACATGGACAAGGACCGACGGGCGGTGCTCGGCCTCAGGGCGGCCGAGGCGACCAGCGCCCGGGAGCAACTGGACCGGCTCGACCGCGTGGCGCGCGCCGGCGTCCAGGGCGCGCTGGTGCCCGAGCGGCCCGAGGACGTCGCCGCCCTGTGGACGAGCGGCTGGGACATCGCGGCCGGCAGCCGCGCCTGGGAGGCCGCCTTCGGGCGGGTGTTGCGGCTGCCCGAGGAGGTCGCGGCGGACGTCCGGGGCATCGCCGCCGCCGCGTTCGAGTACGTCCTCACCCCCGAATCCCAGCGGTGGATCACCGGCACCTCCACCCACAGCGTCGACAAGGACGGCAACCTCGTCGCCTCCGACCCCGCGGCCGTGCCCGCAGGCCACACGCTCGGCCAGACCGTGACCGCGCTCGCCTGGCTGGCCTACCGGCTGCCCTACGGCGATCCGCTGCGTCCGCACCTGCCGCGCGTGCTCGACCTGCTGCGCAAGCGGGTGGCCGACCCGGGCCTGGTGGTCGACCTGGACGTCGAGTACGCCGAACGCGGTTCCACCTCCACCCTGTTGCGCGAGGCGGCCGGACTGCCCGCCACCGGCGGCGCCGACCCCGACGGCGTGCTCCGGATCGAGGACCGCTTCTGGCTGCGTCCCTGGTACGGCGACAACGAGTTCACCCTGGTGCGCACCGCCGGGTTCACCGGGGCCGACGACCCGTGGTTCGACCGGCTGATCGCGCTGCGCGGCGAGGCGAGGTCCGCCGCCTTCGCCGCCTTCCGCCGCATCCTCGACCCCGCCTTCGAGACGCTCCTGCGCGCCGACGGCCCGCCCGGCGTCCCGCAGGATCCGAGCCGCTCGGTGCCCGAACTGGTCGCCGAGGTCGCCAAGACGCACGGCATCGGCGAGGACGCCGCCGTGCTGTACCTCCAGTTGCTCGCCCTGCCGGACCCGACGGATCGTCAGGTCGCCCGCTGGACCGGCTGGAAGCCCGCCCGGCTGAAGAAGGCCCGGACCGAACTCGCCGGCACCGACCTGGTCCTGGAGGCCAAGCGGGCCCGAGCCGGCCGCACCCTCTTCCTGCCCGGCGGCTGGAACGCGCTGAAGAGCCCCGCACTGCCCCTGGAGGTCTGGAAGGAAGGGCTCTACCCGAAGCCCGGGCAGGGCATGATCGTGCCCGACCTGCCCGTCCCCGAACTGTTCCACCGGGCCTGGCGGCGCGTGCAGGACGGCGATGCGCCAGGCTTCGAGGAACTCGTCACCCGCACCACCCGGAAGGGCCGCCGCTGATGGCAACCGCAACCGAACCCGCCGCCGGCGCACGCCAGATACACCCGCCGGAGGACCTGTACGCCCGGGAACTGGCGTTCCTGGCCGCCTACGACCGGGGCCCGCGCCCGCCGGCCTGGCGGCTGACCCCGCGCGCCGTGGTCACCTTCGTGATGGGCAGCGGCGACGAACTCAAGCTGCCCGAACCGGTCGAGGGCCTGCCCCGCGCCCTGACCATCGGCGCCAAGTTCGTCGGGGAACGTGCCCTCGTCGAGCGCTGCGTGGTCACCCTCGCCGGCGAACGCGGCCTGCTCCTGGTGGGCGAGCCCGGCACCGCCAAGTCGATGTTGTCCGAACTGCTCGCCGCCGCCGTCTGCGGCACCAGCGGGCTCACCGTGCAGGGCACCGCGGGCACCACCGAGGACCAGCTCAAGTACGGCTGGAACTACGCGCTGCTGCTCGCCCAGGGCCCCAGCCGCGGCGCCCTGGTGCCCTCGCCGGTGCTCACCGCGATGACCACGGGCGCGGTGGCCCGGATCGAGGAGGTCACCCGCTGCCTGCCCGAGGTGCAGGACGCGCTGGTGTCGCTGCTCTCGGAGCGGCGGATCGCGGTCCCCGAACTCGCGGGCGGCCCCGACGCACAGGTACACGCCGCGCCCGGCTTCACCCTGATCGCCACCGCGAACCTGCGCGACCGGGGCGTCTCGGAGATGTCCGCCGCGCTCAAGCGCCGGTTCAACTTCGAGACGGTCGGCCCGATCGGCGACCACGACGCGGAGACCGCGCTGGTGCGCCGCCAGGCCAAGGCCGCGGTGGAGCGGACCGGGACGGCGTACGCCGTCGACGACACGGTCCTGGAGGTGCTGGTCACCGCGTTCCGCGACCTGCGCACCGGCCGCTCCGCCGAGGGCTGGGAGATCGAACGCCCGTCCACCGTGCTGAGCACCGCCGAGGCGGTCTCGGTCGCCTCCTCGCTCGCGCTGGCCGCGGCCTACTTCCCGGGTGACCGGGACGTGCTGAGCCTGCTGCCGGGGCACCTGCTCGGCGTCGCGAAGAAGGACGACCCGGCCGACGCGGCCCGGCTGCTCTCCTACTGGGACGCGGCGGTGCGCCGACGGGCCGAACACGGCTCGGCCACCTGGCGCACCCTGTGGGACCTGCGCGGAGTCCTGGAGGGCTGACGAGGTGTCGACCATACGTACGGACGGGCCCAACGACGAGGCCCGTCCGGCCGCCGCGCGCCTTGCCGCGTCCCGGCGGCCCCACCTGATCGGCGTGCGCCACCACGCGCCCTCGCTCGCCGCCGCGGTGCCCGCGCTGCTCGACGAGGCCCGGCCCGACGTGCTGCTCGTCGAACTGCCGCACGAGGCCGCGCCCTGGTTGGAGTGGCTCGCGCACGAGGACACCCGGGCGCCGATCGCGCTGGCCGGGACCGGACCGCACGGGCTCGGCTTCTACCCCTTCGCCGACTTCTCGCCGGAACTGGCCGCGCTGCGCTGGGCCGCGCGCAACGGCGTGCCGGCGATCCCGTGCGACCTCCCGCTGGGCCACCCCGGGTGGGACCGGGCGGCCGGCCCGGGGGCGGACGCGGGGGACACCGGCGCGCGGGGCGGCGGCCTGCACGCGGCGCTGCGCGACCGGCTCACCGGCCGGGCCGGGGACGACCTGTGGGACCGGCTGGTCGAGGCCACCGCGCCCGGCTCGTCCGCCGAGGCGATCCGCCGCGCCGCGCTCACCGTCGGCTGGGCGCTGCGCCGCGACACGGGCGGCGTCGACCCGGTCGACCTGCGCCGCGAGGCGTGGATGCGGTCCACGCTGCGCGCGGCCGAGGAAGCCGGGGCGACGCGGATCACGGTGGTGCTCGGCGCGTTCCACGCACCGGCCCTGCTCGACGGCGACGCGGAACCGCCCGCCGGCGACATCGCCGATGTGACGATGTCGTTGATCCCGTACACCTACCCGCTCCTGGACTCCCGTTCCGGCTACCCCGCCGGCATCCGCGACCCCGAGTGGCAGCAGTCCGTCCTGGAATCGGCCGGCGACCCCGCGGCGCTGCACGAGGCGCTGATCGGCGCGGCGGTACGGATCTGCACCGATCTGCGCGGCCAGGGACACCCCAGTGGTCCGGTCGACGCGCGCGAGATCGTCCGGATCGCCGGCGACCTCGCGAACCTGCGCGGCCTGCCGGCGGCGGGGCGCGGCGAACTGCTCGAAGCCACGCAGACCGTGCTCACCCACGGCGAGCCGCTGGGCCGGGGCCGCTCGGTCGCCCGCGCTCTGGAACGGGTGCTGGTCGGCACGCGGGCCGGGCGCCCGTCACCGGCCGCGCCGCGCAGCGGCCTGGGGCCCGAGGTGGAGCGCCGGATCGCCGAACTGGGCCTGCCCGGACCGACCGACCCGGCGGAGCGCGACCTGCGCCTGGACCCGTTGCGCAGCGACCGCGACCGGCGCCGGGAACTGCTTTTGCAACAGCTGGCGACCTGCCGCATCCCCTACGCCGAGCCGACCGCGGTGGTCGGCACCGGCGGCGCGGACGCGGTCACCACCCGCTGGCGGGTGCGCTGGACGCCGTCGGTGGCGGCCCTGCTCGACGCGGCCGGCACCCGGGGCGTCACCCCGGAACAGGCCGCCGAGGGCACCCTCCGCGCCCAACACCACCAGGAACTTGCCGAAGGCGGCCCCACGGCCGCCCAGATCCTCACCGGCCTCGAACGCGCCGCGGCCTGCGGTCTGCCGGACCTCACCGCGACCCGCCTCGCCGAAACCGCCGAATCCCTCCCCACGATCGCCGGCCTCCCCGACCTCCTCGCGGCCCTGACCCTCACCGACCGCATCCACAAGGGCCATCTGGGCCTCCCCGCCCCCGATCCCACCGTGGCCGACGAGTACGCGGAGCCCGGCGACCCGAAGGCCCCCACGACCACGGTTTCGGGGTCGGGGTCGGGGTCGGGCGAGGAGATCACCCGCATCCTCCTCACCGCCGCCGTCCGCCACCTCGACGGCCTGACCGGATCCGACGACCCGGCCGACGCCCGCGCGCTGGCCGACCTCGCCGGACGCGCCGACGTGTTCGGCGGAGTCCGGCTGACCGCCGGGCTGGCCCGCCTGGCCGCCGACGGCTCGCCGCTGATGTCCGCCGCCGCGGGCGCCGTCCGAGTCCTGCTCGGGCACGAGGACCCGACCACCCTCGGCGACCGGATCGGCTCCTGGATCGACACCGCGACCACCCCGGCGACCCGAGCCGAACTGACCCGCCGCCTCACCGGCCTGCTCACCGCGGCCGGTCCCCTCCTCCAAGCGGGCGGCCCGATCCTCACCCCCCTCCTGGACCGCGTCGACACCCTCCCCGACCGCCCCTTCCTGGACCGCCTCCCGGCCCTGCGTGGCGGCTTCGACACCCTCACCCCCGCCGCCCGGGACCGAGTCCTCGCCACCCTGGCCGACCACTTGGGCGACCGCGTCGACACCGACGCGGACCCCATCACCCTGGCCCTTTGGACCAGCACCGACCTGACAGCCAAATCAGCCCTGACCCAACGAGCCCTCCTCCCACCCTCCACCCCGGCACCCGACCCAACCAATCCGCAGCCCCCGAACGCCATCTCCGTCGCTTCCAACGAGGCGCGAGCCCAATCGGTCCACGCCGACGCCGAAAATCCCCAGCCCTCACATCCCAGCCACGCCCCGACCACCGGCAGCCCACAAACCCGACCCGACACACCAAACCCACAGCCCACGCCCGACGCCCAGAGCCGATCCGACGCCACTCCGCAGCCCCCGAACCCGACCCTCGCCCCGGCTCCCACCACCGGCGTCCCCCAAGCCCACCCCGCCCAGGCCGACGCGGCGGCTCCGCAGCCCGCAAACCCCGCTCTCACCCGGGTCCCCACCACCGGCGGCCCGCAGGACCAATCCGCCCCGGCCCACGCGCTGAATCCACAGCCCCCGAACCCCGCCCTCACCCGAGCCTCCTCCACCCCCGCCGGCAGCCCGGGGGACCAATCCGCCCCGGCCCACGCGGCGGCTCCGCAGCCCGCGAACCCCGCCCTCACCCCGGCCTCTTCCACCCCCGCCGGCGGCCCGCAGGACCAATCCGCCCCGGCCCACGCGGCGGCTCCGCAGCCCGCGAACCCCGCGCTCGCCGCCGGCGGTCCGCAGGACCGATCCGTCCCGGCCGACGCCGTGGCTCCGCAGCCCGCGAGCCCCGCGCTCGCCGCCGGCGGTCGGCAGGACCGATCCGTCCCGGCCCACGCCGTGGATCCGCAGCCCGTGAATCCCGCGTCCGCCGCCGTCCTTCCCGCTTCCGACGGGCGGCCGCGAGGCCGATTCGGCTCGGCCGATGCCGTAATTCCGCAGCCCGCAGGTCTCGCGGAACGGGTGGGCGGGTGGGCGCAAATCCACGACCTCCCCCCCGCCCAACGCTGGAAACTCATCCTCGGCCGCCAATCCGACCGCCTCCCCCCAACGGCATCCGGCATGGCCCGCGCGCTCGACGAGCTATACGGCACCGGCCAAGGCGAAGGCTCCCGCAGCGACCTCGGCGACGCCCCGGGCGCCGGCCGCGAAGCCCCCTACCCCGGCGTCCGCGAATGGTCCGAGGACCTGATCGCCCTCTTCGGCCCGGCCGTCCGCGAGGAGGTCCTGGCCGCCGCCGCGTCGGCGGGCCGCACCGATGTGCTCACCCATCTCGACCCCGCCGCCGCCCGCCCCTCCGTCGACCTGCTCAAGACCGTCCTGACCCACGCCGGCGGCCTCCCGGAGAGCAAACTCGCCCTCCTCCGCCCGCTGATCGCCCGCATCGTCGCCGAACTCGCCCGCGAACTCGCCACCCGGTTGCGCCCCGCGCTCACCGGCATCACCACCCCCAGGCCCACCCGCCGCCCCGGCGGCGCGCTCGACCTGCCGCGCACCCTGCGGGCCAACCTCACCACCGCCCGCCGCGCCGCCGACGGCTCGGTGCTCGTGGTGCCGGAGAGGCCGATCTTCCGCACCCGTGCGAGCCGCGGCAACGACTGGCGGCTGATCCTGGTGGTCGACGTGTCCGGCTCGATGGAGGCGTCGACCATCTGGTCCGCGCTCACCGCCTCGATCATGGCCGGCGTCCCGTCCCTGAGCACCCACTTCCTGACCTTCTCCACCGAGGTCATCGACCTCACCGGACACGTCCACGACCCCCTCGGCCTGCTCCTGGAGGTCAAGGTCGGCGGCGGCACCCACATCGCCGCCGGCCTGCGCGCCGCCCGCGACCTCGTCACCGTGCCCTCGCGCACCCTGATCGCCGTGGTCAGCGACTTCGAGGAGGGCTACCCGATCGGCGGCCTGCTCGCCGAGGTCCGCGCACTCGCCTCCTCGGGCTGCCACATCCTCGGCTGCGCGAGCCTGGACGACGCCGGTCGACCGCGCTACTCGACCGCCGTCGCCGGCCGACTGGTCGCCGCCGGCATGCCGGTCGCCGCGCTGAGCCCCACCGAACTGGCCCGCTGGGTCGGAGAGAAGGTCCGATGAGCACGCAGGGCCTCCCGCCGGTCGCCCCCGACGTCACCGCCGACATCGTCGAAGCACTCACCCCGCGCCTGCGCAAACGCCTCGACGCCGCGATCGGCAAACTCGCCGCCTGCCCGATCGAACACGACGGCGACACGGTGCGGATCACCGTCGGCGAGGACGCCGAACTGACCCTGTACATCCCGACCGGAGCCGTCACCACCACCGCCGACCTGCGCTGCAGCTGCCTGCTGGCCCCCGCCTGCGTACACCGCGCCGCAGCCGCCGCCGCGGCCCCGGTGGCCGAGCCCCAAGCCCCCGACGAAAACGCCACACCCGACGCGCCGGCGACGACCGAGCCCACGGATCCGGCGGAACCGGCGGAAGCAACCGCCGAGTCCGCCACCCCCGCCGAGCCCACGCCCGCCGAACGCACCGCCGCCGACGCCCTCTGGACCGCCGGCGCCGCGATCGTCGACGCCGGAGTCGACGGCGCCGGCGCCGTCCTCCAGGCCGGCCTGCTCCGCGCCGCGCACACCGCCCGCCTCGCCGGCCTGCACCGCGCCGCCGCCGCGGCCGTCACGGTGGCCACCGGCCTGCGCGCCGCCCGCGACCGCGACCCCGCGTACCGGCTCGCCGACCTCGTCGCCGCCATGCGCGAACTGCTCGACGTGGCCCACGCGTTGCGCACCCCGGCGGCGACCTACCCACAGTCCCTCGACGTCCTGCGCGGCACCTCCCGCCGCGCCTACGCCCCGGCCGGCTCGCTGCGCCTGTACGGCCTGTTCACCGAACCCGTCCTGACCGCCCGGGGGTTCGCCGGCGCGGTCACCACCACGGTCGACCCCGCCGGCACCCTGCGCACCATCGGCGACGTCGCCCCCGGCGGCGCCGAGCGAGCGATCGGCGCCGCCACCCGCGCGATCCGGCTCGGCGACACCTCGATCGACCCCGTCGCGCTCACCCGCGCCGGCCTCGTCGTCTCCGGTGCCACCGTCTCCGCCAACGGTCGGCTCGGCGCCGGCCAGGCCGTCCGCGCCGCGCGCGCGAGCGGCGCGGCCTGGACCGACGAACCGCTGCGCGCCCTGTGGGAGACGCCGCTGTCCGCCCAGATCGACCGGATCGTGGGCCACCGCGACCTGCCCCCCGACGACCGCCCCGCCGGCGCCGACCTGCTCTTCCTCGACGTCACCGTGCTCGGCACCACCCCCGGCGCCCGGGACCGCCTGCTCGCCGACTGCGCCGGGCAGTCCGTACACCTGCTCGTCGCGCACGCCGACCCCGTCTTCGCCTACCGCGACAACCTGCGCCTGCTCGCCGACCGCCCCGGACTGCGCCTGCGCGTGGTCGGCCGCCTCGAACCCGGCGCCGACCGGGCGATCCGGGCGCTCGCGGTCGGCGTCGCGCCCGGCGAGGGCCCGACCCTGCGGCTCGCCGAGGACCGCCTGGGCCGGATCGACCTGGGCCTGGAGCACCTGCACCGCGCCGACCTGCCCGCCGCCGACCCGACCCCGTCCATACCGGGCGCGGCCGAGGAACCCCCGCCCGCCCCGCTCTACCTGATGCACCGTCACGTCGAACGCGCGATCAGCGGCGGCCGTCCCGTCCTGGCCCTGGCCGGCTCCACCGCCGGCGACACCGCCCGCCTGCGCCGGGTGGGGCTGGCCACGGGGGCACTGCTCGTGGAGCGTCTGACGCACGTCGCGGCGGGCCGCGAACGGGATGTTTTCGGGCGTCTTCGCGCGGGCGACAACGACCTTTTGTCCGCTGCGTGGCTGGCCGCCGCCGTGTACGCGCAAACCGTGGAAGGGGCTCTGACCAGGGCTGTTTGGTCCACCGAGGGCTGAGGCGGGGGGCGTTGCGCCAATCGATTTCCGATCGGTGTCGGGCAGCGTGTATGGTTTTCCTGCTCGCCCCAATAGCTCAGTCGGTAGAGCGTCTCCATGGTAAGGAGAAGGTCTACGGTTCGATTCCGTATTGGGGCTCAGACGATGAGATCCCCGCTTGGCAACAGGCGGGGGCCTCGTCGAGGCGGCGTAGCTCAGACGGTAGAGCAAGCGGCTCATAATCGCTGTGTCACCGGTTCAAGTCCGGTCGCCGCTACCAAGCGAGCCGATTCGGGGGAGACTCCGCATCGGCTGCTTTTGCTGTATTCACCCCTGACCGCAAGGAAGGCACTCCAGTGGCTGCCACCGACGTCCGCCCGAAGATCACGCTGGCCTGCGTGGAGTGCAAGGAGCGGAACTACATCACCAAGAAGAACCGGCGCAACGACCCGGACCGTCTTGAGATGAAGAAGCACTGCCCCCGCTGCAACGCGCACACCGCGCACCGCGAAACCCGCTAGGCGTTTCGCACTCCGACACCGACGAGGCCACCCCCCACGAGGGGGTGGCCTCGTTGTCGTATTCTCCGCAGCGTTGCCCCGCCGGCTCGCCGGCCATCGCCGCCTCCACCAGGGAGAACCGCTTCATGCCGCTGGACGCGAAGTTCATCGGGCGGACCTACCCGCCCACCGAGCCGTACGAGGTGGGTCGGGAGAAGATCCGCGAGTTCGCCGCCGCGATCGGTGACCCCGATCCCGCGTACAACGACCCCGAGGCGGCCAAGGCGCTCGGCCACCCCGACGTGATCGCGCCGCCGACCTTCGCGATCGTGGTCACGATGCGCGCCGCGGACCAGGTCGTGTACGACCCCGAACTGGGCCTGGACTACTCGCGTGTGGTGCACCGCGACCAGAAGTTCACGTACACCCGACCGGTCCGCGCCGGCGACCGACTGACCGTGGTGACCACGGTGGACGACATCAAGTCCCTCGCGGGCAACGACGTCCTCACCACCCGCGCCGAAGTCAGGACCGTGGAGGGCGAGCACGTCGTCACCGCGCTGTCGAGTCTGGTGGCCCGCGCCGCCGACGAATCGGAAGGCTGACCATGACCGCCAAGATCTCCTTCGACGACGTCGCGGTCGGCACCCAACTGCCCACACGCAGCTTCCCGGTCACCCGGGAGACCCTGGTCCGCTACGCGGGCGCGTCGGGCGACTTCAACCCGATCCACTGGAACGGCCGGTTCGCGACCGACGTCGGCCTGCCCGACGTGATCGCGCACGGGATGTTCACCATGGCCGAGGCCGCCCGCGTGGTCACCGACTGGCTCGGCGACCCGGGCGCGCTGGTCGAATTCGGCGTGCGCTTCACCAAGCCGGTCGTGGTCCCGGACAGCGTCGAGGGCGCGACCATCGAGGTCACCGGCAAGGTCGCGGTGCTCCTGGACGACCGCCGGGCCCGCGTGGACCTCGTGGTCACCGCCGACGGTGCCAAGGTCCTGGGCGTACCCAGAGCCATCGTGCAACTGGCCTGAGCCCAGGCGCCGGGGTGCGCCCGGCGCCCCGGGGCGGCCGGCCCGAGCCCGGTGCCGGGCCGGTGATGCGAGAATCCAACGGTGCAGCCTGAAATCGACGCGCCCCTCGCCGCCCTGACCACCCTCCGCCTCGGCGGCCCGGCCCGTCGGCTCCACACGGCAACGACCACCGACGCGGTCCTGGCGATCGTCCGCGCCGCCGACGAGCAGGGCATCCCGCTGCTCGTGCTCGGCGGCGGCAGCAACCTGGTCGTCGGCGACGACGGCTTCGCCGGCGACGTGCTGCGGATCGCCACCACGGACCTGCGCATCGACGGCACCGAGCTGAGCGTGGACGCCGGCGTGCCGTGGGACGACGTGGTCACCGCCGCCGTCGACGCGGGCCTGTCCGGCATCGAATGCCTCGCGGGCATCCCCGGCAGCGCGGGCGCCACCCCGGTGCAAAACGTCGGGGCGTACGGCCAGGAGGTCGCCGAGACGATCACCTCCGTCGAGGTCTACGACCGCACCGAACGCCGCCCGCGCACGCTCACCGCCGCCGACTGCCGCTTCACCTACCGGCACAGCGTCTTCAAGGGCGACGACCGCTTCGTGGTGCTGCGGGTGCACTTCCGGCTGCACGACGACGACGGCCGCTCGGCCCCGATCCGCTACGCCGAACTGGCCCGCGTGCTCGGCGTCGAGCCGGGGGAGCGGGTCGCGCCGGCCGCCGCCCGCGCCGCCGTACTCGAACTGCGCCGCGGCAAGGGCATGGTCCTGGACCCCGCCGACCACGACACCTGGAGCGCGGGCTCCTTCTTCACGAACCCGATCCTGACCCACGACGCCTTCGCCGACCTCTTGGCGCGCGTCGCCCGACACCTGGGCCCCGACGTCACCCCGCCCCGCTACGCGTCCGGCGCCGACCACGTGAAGACCTCCGCGGCCTGGCTGATCGAACGGGCGGGCTTCACCAAGGGCTACGGCGAGGGCAGGGCCCGCATCTCCACCAAGCACACCCTGGCCCTGACCAACCGCGGCAAAGCCACCACGGAAGACCTCCTCGCCCTGGCCCGAGAGGTCCGCGACGGCGTAGCGACAACCTTCGGCATCACCCTGACCAACGAACCAGTCCTCATCAACGCCAAGCTCTGACCCACCCACCCCCAGCCCACAAGCCCGGGACACCCACCAAAGCCCGAAACCCGCCCACGCCCGCCCAGCCGCAAGGATCCACCGCCCCCGGGCCCACACAGAAGCCCCCAACCCACCGCCGCCCCACACCCAACCCCGGCACCCAACCGCCCCCGCACGGCCCCCTGCCCACGAGGCCCCTACCGCCCGGCGCCCAGCCCCCGGCGCCCGAGCCGAGCCGGCCGCCCCGGCCCCGGCTCACGAGGCCCCTACCGCCCGGCACCTACCGAAGCCCGCAGCCCACCCACGCCCACCACCCAACTCCCGGCGCCCGGGCCGAGCAGGCCGCCCGGGCCCTGGTTCACGAGGCCACTACCGCCCGGCGCCCGCCGAAGCCCGCAGCCCGCCCACGCCCGCCACCCAACTCCCGGTACCCGGGCCGAGTCGGCCAGCCGGGCCCTGGTTCACGAGGTCCCTACCGCCCGGCGCCCGCCGAAGCCCGCAGCCCGCCCACGCCCGCCACCCAACTCCCGGCGCCCGGGCCGAGTCGGCCGCCCGGGCCCTGGTTCACGAGGCCCCTACCGCCCGGCACCTACCGAAGCCCGCAGCCCACCCACGCCCACCACCCAACTCCCGGTACCCGGGCCGAGTCGGCCGCCCGGGCCCTGGTTCACGAGGCCACTACCGCCCGGCGCCCGCCGAAGCCCGCAGCCCGCTCACGCCCGCCACCCAACTCCCGGCGCCCGGGCCGAGTCGGCCGCACCGGCCCCGCTCGCGAGGCCTCGCCGCCCCCGGGCCCGCATCGCAGGGTGCAGTCCAGAGCCCACCCATGCCGCACACCCAGCCGTCGGCACCCGACCCGCGCCCCGACGCTCGCGGCCGCGGGGCCCGATTCGCTCACCGCCTGCCCGAATCCCGCAGCCTTTCACCTCACGCAGCGGGTGGGCGGGTGGGCACAAACCCCGCCCCCACCACCGCCCCGGGCTTCGCCAGCCACCCCTCCACCCCGTCCAGCAACGCCCGCTGCACCTCCGCCGGCGCCACCGAGCCCAGGATCGACTGCCGCGCCAACTCCGCCAACTCCGCGTCGGTGAAGTCGTGTTCGTCCCGGGCCAGCTCATACTGCGCGGCCAACCGCGACCCGAACAGCAGCGGGTCGTCCGCGCCCAGCGCGATCGGCACCCCCGCCTCGAACAACGTCCGCAACGGCACATCCGCCGCCTTGTCGTAGACGCCGAGCGCGACATTGGAGGCCGGACACACCTCGCACACGATCCGCCGCCGGGCCAATATCGCCATCAACTCGGGATCCTCCACCACCCGGATCCCGTGCCCGAGCCGCCGCGCCCCCAACACGTCCACGCAGTCCCGGATGCTGCGCGGCCCGTCCAACTCGCCGCCGTGCGGATTCGCGAACAGCCCCGCGTGCCGGGCGATCCCGAAGGCCCGCTCGAACGCCGGCGCCCGCCCGCGCCGCTCGTCGTTGGACAGCCCGAACCCGACCACGCCACGATCGGTGTACTGCGCCGCGAGCCGCGCGAGCGTACGCGCCTCCAATTGGTGCTTGGTGCGATTCGCCGCGATCACCACGGCGATCCCGATCCCCGTCGCCGCCCGCGCCGCCTCCACCGCGTCCAGCACGATCTCCACCGCCGGGGTCAGCCCACCCAGCCGCGGCGCGTACGAGGTCGGATCGACCTGGATCTCCAGCCACCCGGACCCCTCGGCCCGATCGTCCTCGGCCGCCTCACGGACCAGCCGATGCATGTCGTCCTCGGAGCGCACACACGAGCGCGCGATGTCGTACAGCCGCTGGAAGCGGAACCAGCCGCGTTCGTCGGTCGCCCGCAATCGTGGCGGCCGACCCGAGGTCAGCGAGTCGGGCAGCCGCACACCGTGCAGGTCCGCCAGTTCCAACAGGGTTTCCGACCGCATGGATCCCGTGAAGTGCAGGTGGAGATGAGCCTTCGGGAGGGTGCGGACATCGCGTGCGGGACGATCCATCCACAGATCATGGACCACCGGCCCCGCACGCGTGAGGGGTACCGCCGATGATCCCCCTGAAGGAGAGCGGAAACTTCGGCGGCGCCGACGTGAACGACGACGCGAACGTCGACACGAACGACGAACCGCGGCTACTTCGCCTCGGCCAGCAATTCCGCGATCCGGCGTACGCCCTCGACCAGGTCCTCGTCGCCGAGCGCGTACGACAGGCGCAGGTAGCCCGGAGTGCCGAACGCCTCGCCCGGCACCACCGCCACCTCGACCTCGTCCAGGATCAGCCCCGCCAACTCGGCCGAGGTCGCGGGGCGCGCGCCCCGGATCTCCCGGCCGAGCACACCCTTCACCGACGGATAGGCGTAGAAGGCGCCCTTGGGCTCGGGGCACTCGACGCCCGGGATCTCGTTCAACATCCGCACGATGGTGCGCCGGCGCCGGTCGAACGCCGTCCGCATCGTGTCCACCGCCGACAGATCCCCGCTCAGCGCGGCCAGCGAGGCGGCCTGGGCGATGTTGCAGACGTTGGAGGTGGCGTGCGACTGCAGGTTCCCGGCGGCCGCCACCACATCCCGAGGGCCGATGATCCACCCGACCCGCCACCCGGTCATCGCGTAGGTCTTGGCCACCCCGTTGACGATCACGCAGCGGTCCGCCAGCTCCGGCACCACCACCGGCATCGAGACGAACTCGGCGTCGTCGTAGACCAGGTGTTCGTAGATCTCGTCGGTCAGCACCCACAACCCGTGCTCGACCGCCCAGCGCCCGATCGCCTCGGTCCGCGCCCGCGAGTACACCGCGCCGGTCGGGTTCGACGGCGAGACGAACACCAGCACCTTGGTGCGCTCGGTCCGGGCCGCCTCCAACTGCTCGACCGACACGAGGTAGCCGGTGGTCTCGTCGGCGACCACCGCCACCGGGACGCCGCCCGCGAGCTTGATCGACTCGGGGTAGGTGGTCCAGTACGGCGCCGGCACCAACACCTCGTCGCCGGGATCGAGCAGGGCCGCGAAGGCCTCGTAGATGGCCTGCTTGCCGCCGTTGGTGACCAGGACCTGTGCCGGATCCACCGCCAGGCCCGAGTCGCGCAGCGTCTTGGCCACGATCGCCGCCTTCAACTCCGGCAGCCCGCCGGCCGGGGTGTAGCGGTGGAAGCGCGGTTCGCGACAGGCCGCGACCGCGGCGTCCACGATGTAGTCAGGCGTCGGGAAGTCCGGCTCTCCGGCGCCGAAGCCGACCACGGGACGCCCGGCGGCCTTGAGCGCCTTGGCCTTGGCGTCGACCGCGAGCGTCGCGGACTCGGCGATGGCGCCGACGCGGATCGAGACCCGTCGCCCGGCGGCGGACCCGGACCCGGACGCGGACCCGGACGCGGCGGACGGGGAGCTGGGGGTGGAAGCCGTCATGCCGGCCATCGTCGCATTCGTCCTCGCCGAGAGCACGCCGATTCCGCGCCGCGAGCACACCCGAACTTCGGTACCGTCACGGCACGGGTTCGACCTGACGCACCCGACCCCGTACACTCGACGCTTGGCGGTCCCAACCTGCGTGCTGCCGCGCCCGAAACCTGTGTTCTCGGGCCGGTGACTCCGCTAGGTTGATGACCAAACGAAGGGCACTAGCTCAATTGGCAGAGCACCGGTCTCCAAAACCGGGGGTTGGGGGTTCAAGTCCCTCGTGCCCTGCGATGTGCGAGAGCGGTCGATCCTCGGATCGACCGTGACGTGCACGCAGTCAGCGCAAACTGTCGGCGCCGACAACCCCGTCGGTGATCCACGGTCGGACCGGATCAGGTGAGGACGAGTTGACGGAGGCCCACGGCTCCACGGCTACGCCTGAGCACAGCAGCTCTGATGGCCACGGCTCCGACGACGTGCCCCCCGGCGGTCGCCGGGCCAATCGCCCGAAGGGCTCCTCGGGCAAGCCGGAGCAGAAGAAGAAAAACCTGTTCGCGCGGGCGGCTCTCTTCTACCGGCAGATCATTGCCGAGCTGCGCAAGGTCGTCTGGCCGACCCGCAACGAGCTGAGCACGTACACCACCGTGGTCATCGTGTTCTGTCTGATGATCATCGGAATCGTCTACGGACTCGACCTCGCCTTCGCGAAGGCCGCACTCGCCGTCTTCGGCTGAGCCCCGTCCCTCGCAGCGCGCCTGCAACGACCGTTCGACCCCCAGCCAGGAAGAAGCACCCAACGTGTCTGACCCGAACCTGTCCGCCGACAACTCCGCCGATGAGACGGGGACCCTGTCGGAGCAGGCGGAGGCCGCGGCTCCCGAGGACATCGCCCTCGAGGACGCGGCCGAGGCCCCGGCCGTCTCCACCGATGACGACGTGGAAGATGTCGAGGCCGGCGAGGAAGACGCCGAGGGCGCGGAAGCCGAGTTCGCCGACGACGAGGACGAGGACGACGACGAGTTCGCCGACGCGTCCGAGTCCGACGACGAGGCCGAGGCAGCCGAGGACGTCCCCGAGGGCGACCCCGTCGAGGACTTCAAGGAAGTCCTCCGTCGCGCCCCGGGCGAGTGGTACGTCATCCACTCGTACGCCGGCTACGAGAACCGGGTGAAGGCCAACCTCGAGTCCCGCACCACCTCGCTCAACATGGAGGACTACATCTTCCAGGTCGAGGTGCCGCAGGAAGAGGTCGTCGAGATCAAGAACGGTCAGCGCAAGACCGTCAAGCGCAACAAGTTCCCCGGCTACGTGCTGGTCCGGATGGACCTGACCAACGAGTCGTGGGGCGCGGTGCGCAACACCCCCGGTGTCACCGGCTTCGTCGGCAACGCGCACGAGCCCTTCCCGCTCACCCTCGACGAGGTCGTCAAGATCCTCGCCCCCGAGGAGGAGAAGGCGACCGGCGGCGGCAGCGGCGCCAAGAGCACCACCGAGGTCAAGGTGCTCGACTTCGAGGTCGGCGACTCGGTCACCGTCATCGACGGCCCCTTCGCGACGCTGCAGGCGACGATCAACGAGATCAACGCCGACTCGCAGAAGGTCAAGGGCCTGGTGGAGATCTTCGGGCGCGAGACGCCGGTCGAGCTCTCGTTCAACCAGATCCAGAAGAACTGATACTTCCCCCTGGTGGGGCCCCGGTTCGCCGGGGCCGCACCCGGGTGGTGGACAAGGCGCCCTCACAACGGTGGTTATCGTTGAGTGGGCGCCGCACCGCGTGGCGGGCCCGAACACGTCCGCGCTCCGCGTGGTGATCGGGACGTACATCTCGTCGAAGGACCCGGAAAAAATGCCTCCCAAGAAGAAGAAGCTGTCAGCGATCATCAAGCTGCAGATCAAGGCCGGCGCAGCCACGCCGGCCCCGCCGGTCGGCCCCGCGCTGGGTCAGCACGGCGTCAACATCATGGAGTTCTGCAAGGCCTACAACGCGGCGACCGAGTCGCAGCGTGGCGACATCGTCCCGGTGGAGATCTCGGTCTATGAAGACCGCTCCTTCACCTTCGTGACGAAGACGCCGCCGGCCGCGCGCCTGATCCTCAAGGCCGCCGGTGTCGAGAAGGGCTCGGGCGAGCCGCACAAGACCAAGGTCGCGAAGATCTCTCGCGAGCAGATCCGCGGCATCGCGCAGACCAAGATGGCCGACCTGAACGCCAACGACCTCGACGCCGCCGAGAAGATCATCTCCGGCACCGCGCGTTCGATGGGCATCACGGTCGAGGGCTGATCCAGCCCCCGCAGCACTCGGCAGTACCGAAACAGCGCGGGAAGGTGTGCGTACGCCCACCGACTCGCGGAGTGGAAGGGTCCGCGCGACCCGCTCCCACCACAACTCCTTTCAGAATTCCAGGAGCTTTCAGTGAAGCGCAGCAAGTCCTACCGCGAGGCCGACACCAAGGTCGACCACGAGCGTCTCTACTCGCCGCTCGAGGCCGTTCGCCTGGCCAAGGAGACCTCGCCCACCAAGTTCGCCGGCACCGTCGAGGTGGCCATGCGCCTGGGCGTCGACCCGCGCAAGGCCGACCAGATGGTCCGCAGCACGGTCATCCTCCCGCACGGCACCGGCAAGACCGCCCGGGTCCTGGTCTTCGCGACCGGTGACCGTGCCGAGGCTGCCAAGGCCGCCGGCGCCGACATCGTCGGCTCCGACGAACTCATCGACGAGGTCGCCAAGGGTCGGCTCGACTTCGACGCCGTCGTCGCCACCCCGGACCTCATGGGCAAGGTCGGCCGCCTGGGCCGCGTGCTCGGCCCGCGTGGTCTGATGCCCAACCCGAAGACCGGCACGGTCACGCCCGACGTGGCGAAGGCCGTGAACGAGATCAAGGGCGGCAAGATCGAGTTCCGCGTCGACAAGCACTCGAACCTGCACTTCATCATCGGCAAGACGACGTTCGACGACGCCCAGCTCGTCGAGAACTACGCCGCCGCCCTCGAAGAGGTGCTCCGCGCGAAGCCGTCGGCCGCCAAGGGCCGCTACATCAAGAAGGTCGGCGTCTCGACCACGATGGGCCCCGGCATCCAGGTCGACCCCAACCGCACCCGCAACCTCCTGGTGGAGGAAGAGGCGGTCTGATCCGCCCCGCACGCGAACGAGGCCCGGCACCCCACACGGCGTGCCGGGCCTCGGCACGTCCGGCCCCGGCGAAGCCCGCGCCGCCCGCCCGACGGAAAGCGATTTGCTCCGAACGAGTGCCGTCGCGTACCTTTATCCCAAGCCAAAGACCGTCGGTCGTTGTCGTCGCGCCGCAAGGCGGATCGACAAACGAAGGTTCCGCATCGCGGACGGCCTGCGCAGGTGTGAACGTGAGACGTTACCCCCGATACATACGGTTGCCGTGTGGATCGAGGATGTACGCCCCGTGCGCCTGCGCCGGGGCGTTTTTCGTGTGTGGACCCCTTCCGCCCCGCGGACCGGCGAATTCATCCGGCACAGGTCGACCGCCACGGTCGACCGGCAATCGCATCGCGGAAGGAGGCCAGCCCCATGGCGAGGCCCGACAAGGCGGCCGCGGTCGCCGAGCTCACGGACCAGTTCCGTGACTCGAACGCCGCAGTGCTGACCGAGTACCGCGGGCTCACCGTCGCGCAGCTCAAGGAGCTGCGTCGTTCGCTCGGTGAGAACGCGCAGTACGCCGTGGTGAAGAACACGCTGACCAAGATCGCCGCCAACGAGGCGGGCATCGATCAGCTGGACGACCTCCTCGAGGGCCCGTCCGCGATCGCGTTCGTCACGGGTGACCCCGTGGAGGCCGCGAAGAGCCTGCGTGACTTCGCCAAGGCGAACCCCCTTCTCGTCATCAAGGGCGGCGTCCTTGAGGGCAAGGCGCTCAGCGCCGACGAGATCAAGAAGCTCGCGGACCTCGAGTCCCGCGAGGTGCTGCTCGCCAAGCTGGCGGGTGCCATGCAGGGTTCCATGGCCAAGGCCGCGGCGACCTTCCAGGCTCCGCTCACGCAGTTCGCCCGCACCGCGGACGCGCTTCGGGCGAAGGTCGAGCAGGGCGGTGCCGGCGAGCCGGCTCCCGCCGCGGAGGCCGAGACCGCCGAGTAGTTCGGCAGTCGCGACCGACGTCGCCGGGGGCAGCGCCCCCGCCCATCCACACCACCCGGCACCAGCCGAATTGATCAGGAAGGAACGCCGATCATGGCGCTCACGCACGAAGAGCTCATCGAAGAGTTCAAGGCCATGCCCCTCATCCAGCTCGCGGACTTCGTGAAGCTGTTCGAGACCACCTTCGACGTCAAGGCCGCCGCCCCGGCCGCCGTCATCGCCGGCCCCGCCGGCGGCGGCGCCGCTGCCGAGGCCGTCGAGGAGCAGGACGAGTTCGACGTCATCCTCACCGGTGCCGGCGACAAGAAGATCCAGGTCATCAAGGAGGTGCGCGCGCTCACGAGCCTCGGTCTGAAGGAGGCCAAGGACCTCGTGGACTCCGCCCCCAAGGCGCTCCTGGAGAAGGTCTCGAAGGAGGCCGCCGAGAAGGCGAAGGCCGCCCTCGAAGGCGCCGGCGCCTCGGTCGAGGTCAAGTAATTCGACGCCGCCCATCCGGGCGGCATCACCGAAGGCGATCGTCCGTCAGGGCGGTCGCCTTCGGGCTTTTCGGGGCCGGTTTCGGGCTCGCCCGCACCCGGTCGGCCGGCTCCGGCGGGCCGTCGGAAGGGGTCGCGCGGCGCCCGATACGCCCCGATCGGCCTCGCCCGAAAGGGTGATACTCCCAACACCCTGAGCAGTCGCCGAACCCCCGCGCACCAGCGTCGTCGTGCCCTCGCCGAGGGCGTGCGCCACGGCGCGCGCCGCCGGTTCGAAGCGCGCCGTCCGGGCGTTGTCGGACCGGCGGTCTACCGTGTTTTCCCGGCTTCCCGAGGCTTCTCGCCAACTCGGTCGGCCGCTGTGACGAGACTCTCGCCGCAGGCCGCGAGTTCGGGACGGAGGTCCTGTTTTCTCGGCGCTCGGAAGGGTTCCGTCGGCCGTCAGGGGGAAAGCAACCCCTTGACGAACGGATCGGGGCGCGCAATTCTTCGGACGCACCCCTGAAGCACGGTTGCCGGATGGTTCACGAATCCGGGTGGTGGACCGGCCCTTCATAGGGGCTGGACAGCGGTGTGCCTTGTGGCTACACTGACCCTTTGCGCTGCCTATTGACTTATCCCGGTGTATGAACCCGGGCCGTCCAGTATGCGCATAGTGAGTCCGAGCCCTCGGAAGGACCCCTCTTGGCCGCCTCGCGCACCGCCTCCGCTACCAACCCCGGCGCCGCCACTGCCCCGCTCCGCATCTCCTTCGCCAAGATCAGGGAACCCCTGGAGGTTCCGAACCTTCTCGCGTTGCAGACCGAGAGCTTCGACTGGCTGCTCGGCAACAGTGCGTGGAAGGCACGGGTCGAGGCCGCCCTCGCGGGCGGACAGGATGTGCCCACCAAGTCCGGACTCGAAGAGATCTTCGAAGAGATCTCGCCGATCGAGGACTTCTCCGGTTCGATGTCCCTGACGTTCCGGGACCACCGGTTCGAGCCTCCGAAGAACTCCATCGAGGAGTGCAAGGAGCGCGACTTCACCTACTCGGCGCCGCTGTTCGTCACGGCCGAGTTCACCAACAACGAGACCGGCGAGATCAAGAGCCAGACGGTCTTCATGGGCGACTTCCCGCTCATGACCAACAAGGGCACCTTCATCATCAACGGCACCGAGCGTGTCGTGGTGTCCCAGCTGGTTCGCTCGCCGGGTGTCTACTTCGACAGCCAGGTCGACAAGACGTCCGACAAGGACATCTTCAGCGCGAAGGTCATCCCCTCGCGTGGTGCCTGGCTGGAGCTGGAGATCGACAAGCGCGACACCGTCGGTGTCCGCATCGACCGCAAGCGCAAGCAGAGCGTCACCGTGCTGCTGAAGGCGCTCGGCTGGACCGACTCCCAGATCCTGGAGGAGTTCGGCCAGTACGAGTCGATGCGCCAGACCCTGGAGAAGGACCACACCCAGGGCCAGGACGACGCGCTGCTCGACATCTACCGCAAGCTGCGTCCGGGGGAGCCGCCGACCCGCGAGGCCGCGCAGACCCTGCTCGAGAACCTCTACTTCAACCCGAAGCGCTACGACCTCGCCAAGGTCGGCCGCTACAAGGTGAACAAGAAGCTCGGGGTCGAGCAGGCGCTGGACGCCGGCGTCATGACCGTCGAAGACGTCATCGCGACCATCAAGTACCTGGTCAAGCTGCACGCCGGCGAAGAGGCCATGGAAGGCGCGTCGGGCCAGGAGATCGTGGTCGAGGTCGACGACATCGACCACTTCGGCAACCGTCGCCTGCGCAACGTCGGCGAGCTCATCCAGAACCAGGTCCGCACCGGCCTGGCCCGGATGGAGCGCGTCGTCCGCGAGCGCATGACCACCCAGGACGTCGAGGCGATCACGCCGCAGACGCTGATCAACATCCGGCCGGTCGTCGCCTCCATCAAGGAGTTCTTCGGCACCAGCCAGCTGTCGCAGTTCATGGACCAGACGAACCCGCTGTCGGGCCTGACCCACAAGCGTCGTCTGTCCGCGCTCGGCCCCGGTGGCCTCTCGCGTGAGCGGGCCGGCTTCGAGGTCCGCGACGTGCACCCCTCGCACTACGGCCGCATGTGCCCGATCGAGACCCCCGAAGGCCCGAACATCGGCCTGATCGGCTCGCTCGCCTCCTACGGCCGGGTCAACGCGTTCGGCTTCGTCGAGACGCCGTACCGCAAGGTCGTCGAGGGCCGGGTCACCGACGGCATCGACTACCTGACGGCCGACGAGGAGGACCGCTTCGTCATCGCGCAGGCCAACGCCCCGCTGAACGAGGACGACTCGTTCGCCGAGGCCCGTGTGCTCGTGCGTCGCCGCGGCGGCGAGATCGACTACATCCCCGGCGACGAAGTCGACTACATGGACGTCTCGCCGCGCCAGATGGTGTCGGTCGCGACCGCGATGATCCCGTTCCTCGAGCACGACGACGCGAACCGCGCGCTGATGGGCTCGAACATGATGCGCCAGGCGGTGCCGCTGCTGAAGGCGGAGTCGCCGCTGGTGGGCACCGGCATGGAGTACCGCGCCGCGGTCGACGCCGCCGACGTGATCACCGCCGAGAAGCCCGGCGTGGTGCAGGACGTCTCGGCCGACTACATCACCGTGATGAACGACGACGCGACGTACACCACGTACCGCGTGCAGAAGTTCATGCGCTCCAACCAGGGCACGTCCTTCAATCAGAAGGTCGTCGTCGACGAGGGCGCGCGGGTCGAGGCCGGCCAGGTGCTGGCCGACGGTCCGTGCACCGAAGAGGGCGAGATGGCCCTCGGCAAGAACCTCCTCGTGGCGTTCATGCCGTGGGAGGGCCACAACTACGAAGACGCGATCATCCTGTCGCAGCGTCTGGTGCAGGACGACGTCCTCTCCTCGATCCACATCGAGGAGCACGAGGTCGACGCCCGTGACACCAAGCTCGGCCCGGAGGAGATCACCCGGGACATCCCGAACGTCTCCGAAGAGGTCCTCGCCGACCTGGACGAGCGCGGCATCATCCGGATCGGCGCCGACGTCGTCCCCGGCGACATCCTGGTCGGCAAGGTCACGCCCAAGGGCGAGACCGAGCTGACCCCGGAGGAGCGCCTGCTGCGCGCGATCTTCGGCGAGAAGGCGCGTGAGGTGCGCGACACCTCGCTCAAGGTCCCGCACGGCGAGTCCGGCAAGGTCATCGGCGTGCGCGTGTTCGACCGCGAGGCCGGCGACGAGCTGCCGCCGGGCGTGAACCAGCTGGTCCGCGTCTACGTCGCGCAGAAGCGCAAGATCACCGATGGTGACAAGCTCGCCGGCCGGCACGGCAACAAGGGCGTCATCTCGAAGATCCTGCCGGTCGAGGACATGCCGTTCCTGGAGGACGGCACCCCGGTCGACATCATCCTCAACCCGCTCGGTGTCCCGTCCCGGATGAACCCGGGTCAGGTCCTGGAGACGCACCTCGGCTGGATCGCCAAGACCGGCTGGAGCGTCGAGGGCGACGACGAGGACTGGAAGGGTCGCCTCCGGGCGATCGCGGCCGACCAGGGTGCCCCCGGCACCAACGTCGCCACCCCGGTCTTCGACGGCGCGCGCGAGGAGGAGATCACCGGTCTCCTCGACTCGACCAACAAGACCCGTGACGGTGTCCGGCTGATCGACGGCACCGGCAAGGCGAAGATGTACGACGGCCGCTCCGGCGAGCCGTTCCCGCACCCGGTCTCGGTCGGCTACATGTACATCCTCAAGCTGCACCACCTGGTCGACGACAAGCTGCACGCCCGGTCGACCGGTCCCTACTCGATGATCACCCAGCAGCCGCTGGGTGGTAAGGCCCAGTTCGGTGGCCAGCGCTTCGGTGAGATGGAGGTGTGGGCGCTCGAGGCATACGGTGCCGCCTACGCCCTCCAGGAACTGCTGACCATCAAGTCCGACGACGTCCTCGGCCGCGTGAAGGTGTACGAGGCGATCGTCAAGGGCGAGAACATCCCGGAGCCGGGCATCCCCGAGTCCTTCAAGGTGCTCATCAAGGAGATGCAGTCGCTCTGCCTCAACGTGGAGGTCCTCTCCAGCGACGGTATGTCGATCGAGATGCGCGACACCGACGAGGACGTCTTCCGCGCTGCGGAGGAGCTTGGAATCGACCTGTCGCGGCGCGAGCCGAGCAGCGTCGAAGAGGTCTGAGGCTCCCTCCCGGGTCCGGCCGCGAGGCCGGACCCGGGATTTCGACCCCAGTCCTGATGAAGACACACACTGGTGGACACGGCACAGCCCCCGCCGTGACCGCCGGGACCAAACCCCGAAAGAGGGATTGACGAAACAGTGCTCGACGTCAACTTCTTCGACGAGCTGCGTATCGGCCTCGCTACCGCAGACGACATCCGCCAGTGGTCGCACGGCGAGGTCAAGAAGCCCGAGACCATCAACTACCGCACCCTGAAGCCGGAAAAGGACGGGCTCTTCTGCGAGAAGATCTTCGGTCCGACCCGGGACTGGGAGTGCTACTGCGGCAAGTACAAGCGTGTCCGCTTCAAGGGCATCATCTGTGAGCGCTGCGGCGTCGAGGTCACTCGCGCCAAGGTGCGTCGTGAGCGCATGGGCCACATCGAGCTCGCCGCGCCGGTCACGCACATCTGGTACTTCAAGGGCGTGCCCAGCCGCCTCGGCTACCTGCTCGACCTCGCCCCGAAGGACCTGGAAAAGGTCATCTACTTCGCGGCGTACATGATCACGTACGTCGACGACGAGCGTCGCCAGCGCGACCTGCCGTCCCTCGACGCCAAGATCTCGGTCGAGCGTCAGCAGATCGAGCAGCGCCGTGACGCCAGCGTCGAGGAGCGGCAGAAGAAGCTCGAAGCCGACCTCGCCGAGCTGGAGGCCGAGGGCGCCAAGTCCGACGTGCGCCGCAAGGTGCGCGAAGGCGCCGAGCGCGAGATGAAGCAGCTGCGCGACCGCAACCAGCGCGAGCTGGACCGGCTCGACGACGTGTGGACCCGGTTCAAAAACCTCAAGGTCCAGGACCTCGAAGGCGACGAGATCCTGTTCCGCGAGATGCGGGACCGCTTCGGCACCTACTTCATGGGCGGCATGGGCGCGCAGGCGCTCCAGCGTCGGCTGGAGTCGTTCGACCTCGACGCCGAGGCCGAGAAGCTGCGCGAGATCATCCGCACCGGCAAGGGCCAGAAGAAGACCCGCGCGCTCAAGCGCCTCAAGGTCGTCTCCGCGTTCCAGCAGACCCGGAACAGCCCCAACGGCATGGTCCTGGACTGCGTCCCGGTGATCCCGCCGGACCTGCGTCCGATGGTGCAGCTGGACGGTGGCCGCTTCGCGACCTCCGACCTGAACGACCTGTACCGCCGCGTGATCAACCGCAACAACCGCCTGAAGCGCCTGCTCGACCTCGGTGCCCCCGAGATCATCGTGAACAACGAGAAGCGCATGCTCCAGGAGGCCGTCGACGCGCTGTTCGACAACGGCCGCCGCGGTCGTCCGGTGACGGGTCCGGGCAACCGGCCGCTGAAGTCGCTGTCCGACATGCTCAAGGGCAAGCAGGGTCGTTTCCGGCAGAACCTGCTCGGCAAGCGTGTGGACTACTCCGCGCGTTCGGTCATCGTCGTCGGCCCGCAGCTCAAGCTGCACCAGTGCGGTCTGCCGAAGGCCATGGCGCTCGAGCTGTTCAAGCCGTTCGTGATGAAGCGCCTGGTGGACCTCAACCACGCGCAGAACATCAAGTCGGCCAAGCGCATGGTCGAGCGCGCCCGCCCCGTGGTGTGGGACGTGCTCGAAGAGGTCATCGCCGAGCACCCGGTGCTGCTCAACCGCGCGCCGACGCTGCACCGTCTGGGCATCCAGGCGTTCGAGCCGCAGCTCGTCGAGGGCAAGGCCATCCAGATTCACCCGCTCGTGTGCACCGCGTTCAACGCGGACTTCGACGGTGACCAGATGGCCGTGCACCTGCCGCTGTCCGCGGAGGCGCAGGCCGAGGCCCGCATCCTGATGTTGTCCAGCAACAACATCCTGAAGCCGGCCGACGGCCGCCCCGTCACCATGCCGACCCAGGACATGGTGCTCGGGCTGTTCTTCCTGACCTCCGAGCGGGAGAACACCAAGGGCGACGGGCGCGTCTTCGCGTCCACGGCCGAGGCGATCATGGCGTTCGACGCCCGTGAGCTCGACCTGCAGGCGAAGATCGAGCTGCGGCTGCCGGCGGGCACCGTCCCGTCGCGCGGCTGGGTCGCGCCCGAGGGCTGGGAGCCCGGTTCGCCGCTGCGCGTGCGCACCTCGCTCGGCCGCGCGTTGTTCAACGAGCTCCTGCCGGCGGACTACCCGTTCGTCGACGAGGAGATCGGCAAGAAGACGCTGTCGGTCATCGTCAACGACCTGGCGGAGCGGTACCCGAAGGTGGTCGTGGCGGCGACGCTCGACAACCTGAAGGAGGCCGGCTTCCACTGGGCCACCCGTTCCGGTGTCACCGTCTCGATCTCCGACGTCGTCGTCCCGCCGGCGAAGAAGGAGATCCTGGAGCGCTTCGAGGCCCAGGCCGAGAAGGTCCAGAAGCAGTACGAGCGCGGCCTGATCACCAAGGACGAGCGTCAGCAGGAGCAGATTCAGATCTGGACCAAGGCGACCAACGAGGTCGCCGAGGCGATGAACCTGAACTTCCCCAAGACGAACCCCATCTTCATGATGGTCGACTCGGGTGCTCGCGGAAACATGATGCAGATGCGCCAGATCGCGGGTATGCGCGGCCTGGTGTCGAACGCCAAGAACGAGACGATTCCCCGTCCCATCAAGGCGTCCTTCCGCGAGGGCCTGTCCGTGCTCGAGTACTTCATCTCGACGCACGGTGCCCGTAAGGGTCTGGCCGACACCGCGCTGCGTACCGCCGACTCGGGTTACCTGACCCGTCGTCTGGTGGACGTCTCGCAGGACGTCATCGTGCGCGAGGAGGACTGCGGCACCGACCGCGGTCTGGTGTTGTCGATCGCCACGCGTGGCGCCGACGGCGTGCTCCGCAAGGACGACGACGTCGAGACCAGCGTCTACGCCCGCAACCTGGCCGAGGACGTCGTCGTCGACGGCAAGGTGCTGGCCCCGGCCAACGCCGACCTCGGCGACGTGATCATCAACCACCTCGTCGCCGAAGGCGTCGAGTCGGTGAAGACGCGGTCGGTGCTGACCTGCGAGTCCAAGGTCGGCACCTGCGCGATGTGCTACGGCCGTTCGCTGGCCACCGGCAAGCTGGTGGACATCGGCGAGGCGGTCGGCATCATCGCCGCCCAGTCGATCGGTGAGCCCGGCACCCAGCTGACGATGCGTACCTTCCACACCGGTGGTGTGGCGGGTGACGACATCACCCAGGGTCTGCCCCGTGTCGTCGAGCTGTTCGAGGCGCGCACCCCCAAGGGTGTCGCCCCGATCAGCGAGGCGGCCGGTCGGGTCCGCATCGAGGACACCGAGAAGACCCGCAAGGTCGTCGTGGTGCCGGACGACGGTTCCGAGGAACTGGCGTACGCGGTCAGCAAGCGCTCGCGCCTGCTGGTCGAGGAGGGCGACCACGTCGACGTCGGCCAGAAGATGCTCGTCGGCGCGGTCAACCCGCACGACGTGCTGCGCATCCTCGGCCAGCGCGCGGTGCAGATCCACCTCGTGGCGGAGGTCCAGCAGGTCTACCGCTCGCAGGGTGTGTCGATCCACGACAAGCACATCGAGATCATCATTCGGCAGATGCTCCGCCGCGTGACGATCATCGAGTCGGGCGACGCCGAGCTGCTTCCGGGCGAGCTGGTCGAGCGCGGTCGCTTCGAGACGGAGAACCGTCGGGTCATGTCGGAGAGCGGGCACCCGGCCTCGGGCCGTCCGCAGCTCATGGGCATCACCAAGGCGTCGCTGGCCACCGAGTCGTGGCTGTCGGCGGCCTCCTTCCAGGAGACCACCCGGGTGCTCACCGACGCGGCGATCCACGCCAAGTCGGACCCGCTCCTTGGCCTGAAGGAGAACGTGATCCTGGGCAAGCTCATCCCGGCCGGTACGGGCATGCCCCGCTACCGCAACATCCGGGTCGAGCCGACCGAGGAGGCCAAGGCCGCCATGTACTCGATGTCCGGGTACGACGAGGCCGACTACTCCGCGTTCGGCTCCGGCTCCGGCCAGGCCGTCCCGCTGGAGGAGTACGACTTCGGCGGCTACCAGGGCTGATCCGTCCCGGTACCGGACAGGGCCGCCATCCTTCGGGGTGGCGGCCCTGTCGCGTGTCCGAGGCCGGGTGCCCGAAGGACTCTCCACGAGGGCCCCGGGAGTGCGACGATGCTCCCAACGCTCCGTCGTACCCCGGGAGAACCCCATGAGCACCCCCGGCGGGCCCGGCCCGTACGGCTCCTTCGGCGAACGACCCCCCGGCGACTCCGAGGGCCCTTACGGCGCCCCCGGCGGGCAGCCGCCGTACGGCGACCCCGCCTCGCCGTACGGTTACGGTCAGGCGGCGTACGGGCAGCCCTACGACCCGCACGCCCCCTACGGCCAACCGCCCTACGGCTACGGCTACTACCCGCAGCCCGGCTACGGCGGCTACCTGCCCCAACCCGGCACCAACGGCCTGGCCATCGCGTCGATGATCCTGGGCATCGTCTGGATCTACTGGATCGGCAGCCTGCTCGCGGTGATCTTCGGGCACATAGCCCTGGCCCAGACCGCCCGTACCGGCCAGGAGGGCCGCGGCATGGCGATCGCCGGCGTGGTGCTCGGCTGGGTCGGCATGGCGGTGCTCGCGCTGGTGGTCGTGGTGCTCATCGTGGATTCCGGGCACGGTCACGGGTATTCCGATTACCTCGGTCTGCTCGTCGGAGGGTGCGGCGTGCGCTGACCCGAGGCCCGGCCCGCCCGGGGGAGCGGCCCCGGGCGCTCGTTCGCCTCTTTCCGCGATGCCGGGTACGGTGGGGCCCGGAGAGTGACATATCGGCCCGAGCGAATCGGTGCTCCACCAGCGTGAGAGCCCCGGATTCCGTGGCGTGGTGGGGGTCTTTCTTTTCGCTTTGACCTCTGCTGCTGTGGTAGGTAGTCTCTCTCCTTGTGCCTGGGGTGTCCCCGGGCTCTTGTGCCTGCGCTCACCGCAATCCTGTCGGGATGCGTGCGTGAGAGGGCGCGGGAGACCGATCCGCAACCTCCTGAGCAAGCACACTCCCAAGACCGGGCGACACGCCCGACCGCGGGGGTCGAGCTTGCCGGTGGTTTCGGCGTCGACCGGGATGCAGGCCGATTCAGACATTGCAGTCGCTTCAAAAAGACCGCTCGGCACGAAGAAGACGGAGACGCGGTGCCCACGATCCAGCAGCTGGTCCGAAAGGGCCGCCAGGACAAGGTCGACAAGGCCAAGACTCCGGCGCTCAAGGGGAGCCCGCAGCGTCGCGGCGTGTGCACCCGTGTTTACACGACGACGCCGAAGAAGCCGAACTCTGCGCTTCGCAAGGTCGCGCGTGTGCGCCTCACGAGTGGCATCGAGGTGACGGCCTACATTCCCGGCGAGGGTCACAACCTCCAGGAGCACTCCATCGTGCTCGTTCGCGGTGGTCGTGTGAAGGACCTCCCCGGTGTCCGCTACAAGATCATCCGCGGTTCGCTCGACACCCAGGGTGTCAAGAACCGCAAGCAGGCGCGCAGCCGCTACGGCGCGAAGAAGGAGAAGAGCTAATGCCGCGTAAGGGCCCTGCCCCCAAGCGACCGGTCATCATCGACCCGGTTTACAACTCGCCGCTGGTCACCTCGCTGGTGAACAAGGTCCTGATGAGCGGCAAGCGCTCCGTCGCCGAGAAGATCGTCTATGGCGCGCTCGAAGGCTGCCGCGAGAAGACCGGTACCGACCCGGTCATCACTCTCAAGCGCGCGCTCGAGAACGTGAAGCCGACCCTCGAGGTCCGCAGCCGCCGTGTCGGTGGCGCGACCTACCAGGTGCCGGTCGAGGTCCGTCCGGGCCGCTCCACGACCCTCGCTCTCCGCTGGCTCGTCGGCTACTCCCGCGCCCGTCGCGAGAAGACGATGACCGAGCGTTTGATGAACGAGCTGCTGGACGCGAGCAACGGTCTGGGTGCCGCGGTCAAGCGCCGCGAGGACACCCACAAGATGGCCGAGTCCAACAAGGCCTTCGCGCACTACCGCTGGTAGTTCCACCCGCAACGACGAGAAGCCGAGAGAAGACAAGCCACGATGGCTACCACTGCTCTTGATCTGGCCAAGGTCCGAAACATCGGCATCATGGCCCACATCGACGCGGGCAAGACCACCACCACCGAGCGGATCCTGTTCTACACCGGGGTCAACTACAAGATCGGTGAGGTTCATGAGGGCGCTGCCACCATGGACTGGATGGAACAGGAGCAGGAGCGCGGCATCACCATCACGTCTGCCGCGACGACCTGTCACTGGACGCTCGACGACGTCGATCACACGATCAACATCATCGACACCCCGGGCCACGTCGACTTCACCGTCGAGGTGGAGCGTTCGCTGCGCGTGCTCGACGGCGCCGTCACCGTCTTCGACGGTGTCGCCGGCGTGGAGCCGCAGTCCGAGACCGTTTGGCGTCAGGCCGACCGGTACGGCGTGCCGCGCATCTGCTTCGTGAACAAGCTCGACCGCACCGGCGCCGAGTTCCACCGCTGCGTCGACATGATCGACGCGCGCCTGGGCGCGGTTCCGCTGGTCATGCAGCTGCCGATCGGCACCGAGATGGACTTCCAGGGCGTTGTCGACCTGGTCGCCATGAAGGCGCTGGTCTGGTCCGCCGAGGCGGCCAAGGGCGAGATGTACGACGTCGTCGACATCCCGGCCACGCACGTCGAGGCTGCCGCCGAATACCGCGGCAAGCTGCTCGAGACGATCGCCGAATACGACGACCAGATGATGGAGCTGTACCTGGAGGGCCAGGAGCCCGACACGGAGCAGCTGATCGCCGCGATCCGTCGCGCGACCATCGCGTCGACCAAGGGTGAGAACAAGGGCAAGCCCACGTTCACCCCCGTGTTCTGCGGTACCGCGTTCAAGAACAAGGGCGTCCAGCCCCTGCTCGACGCGGTCGTGCGCTACCTGCCGTCGCCGCTCGACATCGAGGGCATCCAGGGTCACGCGGTCAACAACGAAGAGGAAGTCATCGTTCGCCAGCCGAGCGACGACGAGCCCTTCGCGGGCCTGGCGTTCAAGATCATGCGTGACCCGCACCTCGGCAAGCTCACCTTCGTCCGGGTCTACTCGGGTGTCCTGGAAGCCGGCAGCTCCGTGCTGAACTCGGTGAAGGGCAAGAAGGAGCGCATCGGCAAGATCTACCGGATGCACGCGAACAAGCGTGAGGAGATCCCGTCGGTCGGCGCGGGCGACATCATCGCGGTGATGGGTCTGAAGGACACCACCACCGGCGAGACGCTCTGCGACCCGTCCAACGCGGTGATCCTGGAGTCGATGACGTTCCCGGCCCCGGTCATCGAGGTCGCGATCGAGCCGAAGTCCAAGGGCGACCAGGAGAAGCTGGGTGTCGCCATCCAGTCCCTCGCCGCCGAGGACCCCTCCTTCCAGGTGCACACCGAGGAGGAGACCGGCCAGACCATCATCGGTGGCATGGGCGAGCTGCACCTCGAAGTGCTCGTCGACCGGATGAAGCGCGAGTTCCGCGTGGAGGCCAACGTCGGCAAGCCGCAGGTGGCCTACCGCGAGACGATCCGCAAGGTCGTCGAGCGTGTGGACTACACGCACAAGAAGCAGACCGGTGGTACCGGTCAGTTCGCCAAGGTGCAGATCGCGCTCGAGCCGCTCGAGGGCGACGCGTACGAGTTCGTCAACAAGGTCACCGGTGGCCGCATCCCGAGGGAGTACATCCCCTCGGTCGACGCGGGCGCGCAGGAGGCCATGCAGTACGGCGTACTCGCGGGCTACCCGATGGTCGGCGTGCGTCTGACGCTGATCGACGGTGGCTACCACGAGGTCGACTCGTCCGAACTCGCCTTCAAGATCGCCGGTTCGCAGGCGTTCAAGGAAGCGGCTCGGCAGGCGTCGCCGGCTCTTCTCGAGCCGATGATGGCCGTCGAGGTCACCACGCCCGAGGACTACATGGGCGATGTGATCGGCGACCTCAACTCGCGTCGCGGCCAGATCCAGGCCATGGACGAGCGCTTCGGTGCGCGTGTCGTCAAGGCTTTGGTCCCGCTGTCGGAGATGTTCGGCTATGTCGGCGACCTCCGCAGCAAGACCTCGGGTCGCGCGAGCTACTCGATGCAGTTCGACTCCTACGCCGAGGTTCCGAGGAACGTCGCCGAGGAGATCATCGCCAAGTCGCGCGGCGAGTAATCACCGCAGGCGCGGCACCAGCGATACCTGGGGGACCCGGGGTCCGTGACCGGACTCCGGGGCCTCCGCCCCGGCTCACCCCCGATACCCGACGTCGTACGGCGTAAAGAACCAGTCCACAGGAGGACCCCAGTGGCGAAGGCTAAGTTCGAGCGGACTAAGCCGCACGTCAACATCGGCACCATTGGTCACATCGACCACGGTAAGACGACGCTGACCGCGGCGATTACCAAGGTGCTGCACGACGCGTACCCGGACCTGAACCCCTTCACGCCGTTCGACCAGATCGACAAGGCGCCGGAGGAGCGGCAGCGCGGTATCACCATCTCGATCGCGCACGTCGAGTACCAGACGGAGAACCGTCACTACGCGCACGTCGACTGCCCCGGGCACGCCGACTACATCAAGAACATGATCACCGGTGCCGCGCAGATGGACGGCGCGATCCTCGTGGTCGCCGCCACCGACGGCCCGATGCCGCAGACCAAGGAGCACGTGCTCCTGGCCCGCCAGGTCGGTGTTCCGTACATCGTGGTCGCGCTGAACAAGGCCGACATGGTGGACGACGAGGAGATCCTGGAGCTCGTCGAGCTCGAGGTGCGCGAGCTCCTCTCCGAGTACGAGTTCCCGGGCGACGACCTTCCGGTCGTGCGGGTCTCGGCGCTCAAGGCGCTCGAGGGCGACAAGGAGTGGGGTGGCAAGCTCCTGGAGCTGATGGCCGCCGTCGACGAGGCGATCCCGACCCCGCCGCGTGACACCGACAAGCCGTTCCTCATGCCCGTCGAGGACGTCTTCACGATCACCGGTCGTGGCACGGTCGTCACCGGCCGCATCGAGCGTGGCATCGTCAAGGTCAACGAGACTGTCGACATCGTCGGCATCAAGGAGACCAAGACCACCACCACGGTCACCGGCATCGAGATGTTCCGCAAGCTGCTCGACGAGGGCCAGGCGGGCGAGAACGTCGGTCTGCTCCTCCGCGGCATCAAGCGCGAGGACGTCGAGCGCGGCCAGGTCATCATCAAGCCGGGTTCGGTCACGCCGCACACCGAGTTCGAGGCCCAGGTCTACATCCTGTCGAAGGACGAGGGTGGCCGTCACACCCCCTTCTTCAACAACTACCGGCCGCAGTTCTACTTCCGTACGACGGACGTGACCGGCGTGGTGACCCTCCCCGAGGGCACCGAGATGGTCATGCCGGGTGACAACACCGGCATGGACGTCGCGCTGATCCAGCCGATCGCCATGGAAGAGGGCCTGCGTTTCGCCATCCGCGAGGGTGGCCGCACCGTGGGCGCCGGCCAGGTCGTCAAGATCAAGAAGTGATGAAATCCCGCCCGCCGGTCCACCTGGGTCGGCGGGCGGGACTTTGTCCGGATCGATTCCACCCCCTAGGTGGGACCGGATATCCATTGCTCGGGGGCTCTCTCCAACCCGGGGGAGCCGCTCGATTGGCCAAGCCCGCCATCGGTGGGGCATACTAGCCAAGTTGCTCGGATGGACAACGGGCTGCGCCGTGCCTGTCGCGAAGACGGTACGTAGCGCGCCCCCGTTGGCTCCGATCAATCGGTGGACTTCTGTCCTGCCACCCATGCAGCCGGCGTCGTCGCTTAGTGACCTCGTGCCGTCCTTTCGCTTGCCGCAGCGAAGGTGACGCCGAGCGTACGTTGCCCAGGCCCCCAGGCCGCCCGTAAGGGTTTCCAAGGGGCGCTTGTGAGCAACAAGGCGACACGCCCGACCGCGGGGGTCGGCGGGGAAGGGAAACCCCGAGGGGTTTTCAGCCCAAGTCTTCTCCCCGTGTCAGCGGGGGTGATCCGCAGCGGTACGAGAGAAGGAATTCGAAGCAGCCATGGCGGGACAGAAGATCCGCATCAGGCTCAAGGCCTACGACCACGAGGTCATCGACAGCTCGGCGAAGAAGATCGTCGAGACGGTGACGCGTACTGGTGCGCAGGTTGCGGGACCGGTGCCGCTGCCGACCGAGAAGAACGTGTACTGCGTCATCCGCTCGCCGCACAAGTACAAGGACTCGCGCGAGCACTTCGAGATGCGCACTCACAAGCGGCTCATCGACATCCTCGACCCCACGCCGAAGACGGTCGACTCGCTCATGCGTCTCGACCTGCCGGCCGGCGTCGACATCGAGATCAAGCTCTGAGGACGCACCGACGATGACGAAGCAGATGAAGGGCATCCTGGGCAAGAAGCTCGGCATGACCCAGGTCTGGGACGAGAACAACCGCGTCGTTCCAGTGACTGTGGTCGAGGCCGGGCCCTGCGTCGTGACCCAGGTCCGCACCGCCGAGGTCGACGGCTACTCCGCCGTCCAGATCGCGTTCGGCGCGATCGACCCGCGCAAGGTGAACAAGCCGCTCGCCGGCCACTTCGCCAAGGCCGGCGTGACCCCGCGTCGCCACCTGGTCGAGCTCCGTACCTCCGACGCCGGCGAGTACACGCCGGCCCAGGAGATCACCGCCGATGTGTTCGAGGCCGGCCAGAAGGTCGACGTCATGGGCACCTCGAAGGGCAAGGGCACGGCCGGTGTCATGAAGCGACACGGCTTCAAGGGTCTCGGCAGCTCGCACGGTACGCAGCGCAAGCACCGCTCGCCCGGCTCGATCGGTGGCTGCGCCACCCCGGGTCGTGTGTTCAAGGGTGTGCGCATGGCGGGCCGCATGGGCAACGAGCGCGTTTCCACCCAGAACCTGACCGTTCACGCCGTGGACGCGGAGAAGGGCCTGCTCCTGATCAAGGGTGCGGTCCCCGGTCCGAACGGCGGCCTGGTTCTGGTGCGCACTGCGGCGAAGGGTGTGTGAATCTCATGACCAGCATTGACGTTCTTTCGCCCGCCGGCGACAAGTCCGGGACGATCGAGCTCCCCGCGGGGATCTTCGACGTCCAGGTGAGCATCCCGACGATCCACCAGGTCGTCGTGGCGCAGCTCGCCGCCGCCCGTCAGGGCACGCACAAGACCAAGACTCGTGGCGAGGTCCGCGGCGGTGGGCGCAAGCCGTACCGCCAGAAGGGCACCGGTCGCGCCCGTCAGGGCTCGACCCGCGCGCCGCAGTTCGCCGGTGGTGGCGTCGTGCACGGTCCCGTGCCGCGCGACTACGAGCAGCGGACCCCGAAGAAGATGAAGGCGTCCGCCCTGCGCGGCGCCCTCTCGGACCGGGCTCGGCACGAGCGCATCCACTGCGTCTCCGCGCTGGTCGAGGGCGAGACGCCTTCGGTCAAGGCCGCGAAGACCCTCCTCGGCAAGATCAGCGAGCGCAAGAACCTGCTCCTGGTCGTCGAGAAGTCCGACACCGCCGCCTGGCTGAGCGCTCGCAACCTCCCGCAGGTGCACGTGCTCGAGGTCGGGCAGCTGAACACCTACGACGTGCTCGTCTCCGACGACGTGGTCTTCACGAAGGCCGCTCTGGAGCGCTTCATCGCCGGACCGGCGAAGGCCGCCTCGGCGGTCGCGGGCTCCGACGAGCTCGAAGGGAGCATCGCGTGAGCACCGACACCGTCGAGAGCACGACGAAGGTCACCAGCAAGACCTACACCGACCCGCGCGACGTGCTGCTGAAGCCGGTGATCTCGGAGAAGAGCTACGGGCTCATCGACGAGAACAAGTACACGTTCATCGTGCACCCCGACGCCAACAAGACCCAGATCAAGCAGGCCGTCATCGCGGTCTTCGGGGTCAAGGTCGAGAGCGTCAACACGATCAACCGCGTCGGTAAGCGCAAGCGCACCAAGACCGGTTTCGGCAAGCGCAAGGACACGAAGCGCGCGATCGTCACCCTTGCAGAGGGCGAGCGGATCGACATCTTCGGTGGACCCGTCGGCTGACGGCCGCTGATACGGACGAGGACTAAGAGAAGCCATGGGCATCCGCAAGTACAAGCCGACGACGCCGGGCCGTCGTGGCGCCAGCGTCGCCGACTTCGTCGAGATCACGCGGTCCGAGCCGGAGAAGTCGCTGGTCCGCCCTCTGCACAGCAAGGGTGGTCGTAACAACCACGGTCGCGTGACCGCTCGCCACCAGGGTGGCGGACACAAGCGCGCGTACCGACTGATCGACTTCCGGCGCAACGACAAGGACGGCGTTCCGGCCAAGGTCGCGCACATCGAGTACGACCCGAACCGCACCGCGCGCATCGCTCTCCTGCACTACGCGGACGGCGAGAAGCGCTACATCCTGTGCCCGAACAAGCTGAAGCAGGGCGACCGGATCGAGAACGGTCCGGGCGCCGACATCAAGCCGGGCAACAACATGCCGCTCCGGAACATCCCGGTCGGTACGGTCATCCACGCCATCGAGCTCCGGCCCGGTGGCGGCGCGAAGATCGCCCGCTCCGCGGGTGTCAGCGTGCAGCTGCTGGCGAAGGAGGGCGCCCACGCGACCCTCCGCATGCCCTCGGGCGAGATTCGCCTGGTGGACGTGCGCTGCCGGGCGACGATCGGCGAGATCGGCAATGCCGAGCAGTCGAACATCAACTGGGGCAAGGCCGGTCGCATGCGCTGGAAGGGCAAGCGCCCGACCGTCCGCGGTGTGGCGATGAACCCCATCGACCACCCGCACGGTGGTGGTGAGGGCAAGACCTCCGGTGGTCGCCACCCGGTGAGCCCCTGGGGCAAGCCCGAGGGTCGTACTCGTCGGCCGAAGAAGGCCAGCGACAAGCTCATCATCCGCCGCCGCAAGACGAACAAGAAGCGCTAGGAGCAGTCTCGATGCCGCGCAGTCTGAAGAAGGGACCCTTCGTCGACGGCCACCTCATCAAGAAGGTGGACGTACAGAACGACAAGGGCACCAAGAACGTCATCAAGACCTGGTCCCGCCGCTCGATGATCGTCCCGGCGATGTTGGGCCACACGATCGCGGTGCACGACGGCCGCAAGCACGTCCCGGTGTTCGTGACCGAGTCGATGGTCGGCCACAAGCTCGGCGAGTTCGCGCCGACTCGGACCTTCCGCGGTCACGAGAAGGACGACCGGAAGTCGCGTCGTCGCTGACGCGGCGAATCGCATGGATATCGAGATGAGCAAGGGGACGTCGATGGAAGCCAGGGCTCAGGCGCGGTACATCCGCGTCACGCCCATGAAGGCCCGCCGTGTGGTGGACCTCATCCGTGGCATGAACGCCGCGGAGGCCCAGGCGGTCCTGCGATTCGCCCCGCAGGCCGCGAGTGAGCCGGTCGGCAAGGTGCTGGACAGCGCCATTGCCAACGCCGGTCACAACCACAACCTGGACACGAACAACCTGTACGTGTCCTCCGCCTACGTGGACGAGGGTCCGACCCTCAAGCGTTTCCGTCCGCGGGCACAGGGCCGGGCGTACCGCATCCGCAAGCGCACCAGCCACATCACCGTGGTTGTCGCCGAGAAGGAGAGGACCCGCTAGTGGGCCAGAAGGTTAACCCGCACGGGTTCCGTCTCGGCATCACCACGGACTTCAAGTCCCGGTGGTACGCCGACAAGCTGTACAAGGACTACGTCGGCGAGGACGTCAAGATTCGTCAGATGATGACGAAGGGCATGGAGCGCGCCGGGATCTCGAAGGTCGAGATCGAGCGCACCCGTGAGCGCGTCCGCGTCGACATCCACACCGCCCGGCCGGGCATCGTCATCGGCCGTCGTGGTGCGGAGGCCGACCGCATCCGCGGTGAGCTGGAGAAGCTCACCGGCAAGCAGGTCCAGCTGAACATCCTCGAGGTCAAGAACCCCGAGGTGGACGCCCAGCTGGTCGCGCAGGGTGTGGCCGAGCAGCTTTCGAGCCGCGTGTCCTTCCGCCGCGCGATGCGCAAGGCGATGCAGAGCTCCATGAAGGCCGGGGCCAAGGGCATCAAGATCCAGTGCGGTGGTCGCCTGGGTGGGGCCGAGATGTCCCGCTCGGAGTTCTACCGCGAGGGTCGTGTGCCGCTGCACACGCTGCGCGCCAACGTCGACTACGGCTTCTTCGAGGCCCGTACGACGTTCGGTCGCATCGGTGTGAAGGTGTGGATCTACAAGGGCGACGTGAAGAACATCGCCGAGGTCCGTGCCGAGAACGCCGCGGCGCGTGCCAGCAACCGTCCCGCCCGTGGTGGCGCTCCCGAGCGTCCCCGCCGCGGCGAGGGTGGCGGCGGTCGTGGTGGCGAGCGCGGTGGCCGTGGTGGCCGCGGCGGACGTCCGCAGCAGAACGACGCGCAGGCCACCGGTTCCTCGGACACCGGTTCCGCGCCGGCGGCCGAGGCTGTGAACTCGGCGCCCGAATCCGGATCGGAGGCCTGACCCCGATGCTGATCCCCCGCAGGGTCAAGCACCGCAAGCAGCACCACCCCAAGCGTGGTGGCCGCGCCAAGGGCGGTACGGAACTGGCGTTCGGCGAGTACGGCATCCAGGCCCTCGGCCAGGCGTACGTCACCAACCGTCAGATCGAGTCCGCTCGTATCGCCATCACCCGGCACATCCGCCGTGGTGGCAAGGTGTGGATCAACATCTACCCCGACCGTCCGCTGACCAAGAAGCCTGCCGAGACCCGCATGGGTTCCGGTAAGGGCTCGCCCGAGTGGTGGGTCGCGAACGTCAAGCCCGGTCGGGTGATGTTCGAACTGTCGTACCCGAACGAGAAGGTGGCTCGTGAGGCGCTCACCCGCGCCGTGCACAAGCTGCCGATGAAGTGCCGGATCGTCCGGCGCGAGGCTGGTGAGGCGTGATGGCGGCCGTTACCAAGGCGTCCGAGCTCCGCGAACTCGGTGACGAGGAGATCGTCGCCAAGCTCCGCGAAGCCAAGGAGGAGCTGTTCAACCTCCGTTTCCAGGCGGCGACCGGGCAGCTCGAAAACCACGGGCGGCTCAAGGCTGTCCGTAAGGACATCGCCCGGATCTACACGCTGATGCGCGAGCGCGAGCTGGGCATCGACGTGCAGGAGACCGGAGGCGCGGCGTGAGCGAGAAGACTGAGATGACTGAAGCAGCCCGGGGATTCCGCAAGACCCGTGAGGGCCTCGTCGTCAGCGACAAGATGGACAAGACCGTCGTCGTCGCCGTCGAGGACCGCGTGAAGCACCCGATGTACGGCAAGGTCATCCGCCGCACGAACAAGCTGAAGGCTCACGACGAGCAGAACGCCTGTGGCGTCGGTGACCGTGTCGTCCTCATGGAGACTCGGCCGCTGTCCGCCAGCAAGCGCTGGCGCATCGTCGAGATCCTCGAAAAGGCCAAGTAGCGAGCGCCGGTCGCCCCACCATCCGTGGGTCGTGACCGCGACGTGACGATCAGGAGTTAGACGTGATCCAGCAGGAGTCGCGACTGCGAGTCGCCGACAACACGGGTGCGAAGGAGATTCTCTGCATCCGTGTGCTCGGTGGCTCCGGCCGGCGCTACGCGGGCATCGGGGACGTCATCGTTGCCACCGTCAAGGACGCGATCCCCGGTGGCAACGTGAAGAAGGGCGACGTCATCAAGGCGGTCGTCGTGCGGACGGTCAAGGAGCGCCGGCGTGTCGACGGCTCCTACATCCGCTTCGACGAGAACGCCGCCGTCGTCCTGAAGAACGATGGCGAACCCCGTGGCACCCGTATTTTCGGCCCGGTCGGCCGTGAGCTTCGCGAGAAGAAGTTCATGAAGATCATCTCGCTCGCGCCGGAGGTGCTCTAACCAATGGCGAAGGCGATGAAGATTAAGAAGGGTGACCTGGTACAGGTCATCACCGGCAAGGACAAGGGCAAGCAGGGCAAGGTCATCGCGGCCTACCCGACCCAGGAGCGCGTCCTGGTCGAGGGTGTCAACCGGATCAAGAAGCACACCAAGGTGGGTCAGTCCGCCAAGGGTGCCAAGACCGGCGGCATCATCACCCAGGAAGCGTCCGTCCACATCAGCAACGTGATGCTGGTCGTGGAGAAGGACGGTAAGAAGGTCCCGACCCGGACCGGCTTCCGGTTCGACGACGAGGGCAACAAGATCCGGTACGCCAAGCGGACCGGTGAGGACATCTGATGACGGTCACCACCGAGGCGCGTGAACTGCCGCGTCTGAAGCAGCGTTACCGCGAGGAGATCCTGGGCAAGCTGCGTGAGGAGTTCTCGTTCGAGAACATCATGCAGGTTCCCGGTGTCACCAAGATCGTGGTCAACATGGGTGTGGGCGACGCCGCCCGCGACTCCAAGCTGATCGACGGCGCGATCAAGGACCTGATGGCCATCACCGGCCAGAAGCCCCAGGTCACCAAGGCCCGCAAGTCCATCGCGCAGTTCAAGCTGCGCGAGGGTCAGCCGATCGGCGCGCACGTTACACTGCGCGGCGACCGCATGTGGGAGTTCCTGGACCGTCTGCTGTCGATCGCCCTGCCGCGTATCCGCGACTTCCGCGGGCTTTCGCCCAAGCAGTTCGACGGGCGCGGCAACTACACCTTCGGTCTCACGGAGCAGTCGATGTTCCACGAGATCGACCAGGACAAGATCGACCGCGTTCGTGGCATGGACATCACTGTGGTGACCACCGCCAAGAACGACGACGAGGGCCGCGCTCTGCTGCGTCTCCTCGGCTTCCCGTTCAAGGAAGCGTGAGCAGTCGCCTCGGCGGCTGAGGAACGCAACAAGGAGACTGAGACGTGGCGAAGAAGGCCCTGATCGCAAAGGCCGCCCGCAAGCCGAAGTTCGAGGTTCGCGGTTACACGCGCTGCCAGCGCTGTGGCCGTCCTCACTCGGTGTACCGCAAGTTCGGTCTGTGCCGTGTGTGCCTGCGCACCATGGCGCACGCCGGCGAGCTGCCGGGCGTCACCAAGAGCAGCTGGTAGTCCGCCGGCCGCCCCGGCGGCCGAGAGCTACCGCTACCGCAACAAATCGTTCGCCCGCTGGGCCGAGCGAGAACAGTAACGACGTCGTAGGTCCCGCACCGCAGTCGCCGTCCGCCGCCGTCCTTCGGGCCGGCGGCGGACGAGGGATCGCATGCCGGGAAACCACGGCGAGAAAGGCCTTGAGGCCGTCATGACCATGACCGACCCCATCGCAGACATGCTGACCCGTCTGCGGAACGCCAACTCGGCATACCACGACGATGTCGTGATGCCGTTCAGCAAGATCAAGTCGCACATCGCGGAGATCCTCCAGCAGGAGGGTTACATCCAGGGCTGGCGCGTCGAGGACGCGGAGGTGGGCAAGAAGCTCACCGTCGTCCTCAAGTACGGCCCGAACCGCGAGCGCTCGATCGCCGGCGTCCGCCGCGTGTCGAAGCCCGGTCTGCGGGTGTACGCAAAGTCCACGAACCTGCCGAAGGTACTCGGTGGCCTCGGCGTCGCGATCATCTCGACGTCGACCGGTCTCCTCACCGACAAGCAGGCGGCCAAGAAGGGCGTGGGCGGGGAAGTCCTCGCCTTCGTCTGGTAAGGGAAGGGAAGGAGAGCAATGTCGCGCATCGGACGTCTCCCCATCCCGGTTCCCACCGGTGTGGACGTCACCATCAATGGCCGCGAGGTTGTCGTGAAGGGCCCCAAGGGTTCCCTGTCGCACACCATCGCCGCCCCGATCGAGATCGCCAAGTCGGAGGACGGCACCCTCGCGGTGACCCGTCCCGACGACGAGCGTCGCTCGAAGGCCCTGCACGGGCTGTCCCGGACGCTGGTGGCGAACATGATCACTGGTGTGACCCAGGGATACATCAAGAAGCTCGAGATCAGCGGTGTCGGCTACCGAGTCCAGCAGAAGGGCTCCTCGCTGGAGTTCGCGCTCGGATTCAGCCACCCCGTGGTCGTCGAGGCCCCGGAAGGCATCACCTTCGCGGTCGAGGCCCCCACCCGTTTTTCGGTCGAGGGCATCGACAAGCAGAAGGTCGGTGAAATCGCCGCGAACATCCGCAAGCTGCGGAAGCCCGACCCGTACAAGGCCAAGGGCGTCAAGTACGCGGGCGAGGTCATCCGCCGCAAGGTCGGAAAGGCTGGTAAGTAGGCATGGCTGTCGGCGTGAAGACCGGCAAGGGCGTTGCGAAGAAGTCTGTCGCACGCAAGCGCCGGCACATCCGGGTGCGGAAGAAGGTTTCCGGCACCCCGCTGCGGCCCCGTCTCGTCGTGAGCCGCTCCACCCGTCACATGGTGGCGCAGGTTATCGACGACATCGCCGGCCACACTCTCGCGTCCGCCTCCACGATGGACCCGTCCATCCGTGGTGGTGAGGGCGACAAGACCGCCCAGGCCCGCAAGGTCGGCGAATTGGTCGCCGAGCGCGCGAAGGCCGCCGGTGTCGAGGCCGTCGTGTTCGACCGCGGTGGCAACAGGTACCACGGTCGCATCGCCGCTCTCGCGGATGCCGCACGCGGAAACGGGCTCACCTTCTGAGCCCGCTGCTCCGGACAAGCTTCGAACGACAGATGAGGACATTCTGATGGCTGGACCCCAGCGCCGCGGTGGCGGCGCCGGCGGCGGCGAGCGGCGGGACCGGCGGGATCGACGTGATGGTGGCGCAGCCGCCGAGAAGACCGCTTACGTCGAGCGCGTCGTCGCGATCAATCGCGTCGCCAAGGTCGTGAAGGGTGGACGTCGCTTCAGCTTCACCGCGCTGGTCGTGGTGGGCGATGGCGACGGCACCGTAGGTGTCGGTTACGGCAAGGCCAAGGAGGTGCCGGCCGCGATCGCCAAGGGTGTTGAAGAGGCCAAGAAGCACTTCTTCAAGGTCCCCCGTATCCAGGGCACCATTCCGCACCCGATCCAGGGTGAGAAGGCTGCCGGCGTCGTGCTCCTGAAGCCGGCCTCGCCGGGTACCGGTGTCATCGCCGGTGGCCCCGTGCGCGCCGTGCTCGAGTGCGCCGGCATCCACGACGTACTGAGCAAGTCGCTCGGTTCGTCGAACCCGATCAACATCGTGCACGCGACCGTCGCGGCGCTCCAGGGGCTCGTTCGCCCCGAGGAGATCGCGGCTCGTCGTGGCCTGCCCCTGGAGGACGTGGCCCCGGCCGCGCTCCTGCGGGCCCGCGCGGGGGTTGGTGCGTAATGGCACGTCTCAAGGTCACGCAGACCCGATCCAAGATCGGTGGCAGGCAGAACCAGCGGGACACTCTCCGTTCGCTCGGTCTCAAGCGCGTCCACGACGTGGTCGTCAAGGAGGACCGCCCGGAGATCCGCGGCATGATCGCGACGGTGTCGCACCTCGTCACCGTCGAGGAGGTCGACTGACATGGGTGCTGACAACCCGCTGAAGGTGCACCACCTGCGGCCCGCCCCGGGCGCCAAGACCGCCAAGACCCGCGTGGGTCGTGGCGAGGGCTCCAAGGGCAAGACCGCCGGTCGTGGTACCAAGGGCACCAAGGCTCGTTACCAGGTGCCGGCCCGCTTCGAGGGTGGGCAGATGCCGCTGCACATGCGGCTGCCCAAGCTCAAGGGCTTCAAGAACCCGTTCCGGGTCGAGTTCCAGGTCGTGAACCTGGACAGGATCGAGTCCCTGTACCCCAACGGTGGCGAGGTCACCGTCGAGGGTCTGATCGAGAAGGGCGCGGTTCGCAAGAACCTGCCCGTCAAGGTCCTGGGCACCGGCGAGATCTCGGTGGCCGTTCAGGTGAAGGCGCACGCCTTCTCCGGCTCCGCCAAGACCAAGATCGCCGCTGCGGGTGGTTCGGCCGACGAACTGTCGGTCTGACCCCTCGCGGACAAGGAATGACCGTCATGGCCCGTTCGGATCGGTACCGAACGGGCCTTGACGTCGTTGGAGGCTATAGCTCAGGGGCGTCACGCCGGTAAGGTGGTGACGCCCCTGTGGTTTGCTGTGCCGTGGGGGTGGGTTCATTGCGCCACCCCCTCACATGACTTGCTCCATATTTCACTTGTGTTGTGTCATGACGCAGGAACGTCGGGCCCGGGCGATACTTCCGGGCCGTCGGCGCTGTTATTGTCCGTGAGGTTCCTGTGAGGGACCTGACCAGTGGTCCTCTTCCCGGACCGACGACTCGATCGACTCGCCCCTGAGACGGGCGGGGCGCAGGAGGCAGTGTGCTCACCGCGTTCGCCAGGGCGTTCCGCACGCCCGACCTGCGCAAGAAGCTGCTGTTCACGTTGGCGATCATCGTCCTATTCCGGATCGGGTCGCACATCCCGGTACCCGGCGTCTCGTTCGAGATGGTGCGCTCTTGCGTAGAGGACTCCAACAAGAACAGCCTGTTCGGGCTCGTGAACATGTTCAGCGGTGGTGCGCTGCTGCAACTCACGATCTTCGCGCTGGGGATCATGCCGTACATCACGGCGAGCATCATCCTCCAGCTGCTCACCGTCGTGATCCCGCGTCTGGAGGCCCTCAAGAAGGAGGGCCAGGCCGGTACCGCGAAGATCACGCAGTACACCCGCTACCTCACCATCGCGCTGTCCGTGCTCCAGGCGACCGCGCTGATCGCCACCGCCCGCAGCGGCGCGCTGTTCTCCAGCGCCCGCAGCGCGACCTGCGACCCGCAGGGCATCGTTCCGGACGACTCGCTCTTCCGGGTGATCGTGATGGTCGTCGTGATGACGGCCGGCACCTCGACGATCATGTGGCTCGGTGAGCTGATCACCGACCGCGGCATCGGCAACGGCATGTCGATCCTGATGTTCGTCTCGGTCGCCGCCGGCTTCCCGGCCGCGCTGTGGACGATCAAGGAGCAGGGCACCATCGGCGACGGTTGGATCCCGTTCTTCACCGTCATCGCCATTGGCCTCGTGATGGTCGGCCTGGTGGTCTTCGTGGAACAGGCGCAGCGCCGGATTCCGGTGCAGTACGCCAAGCGCATGATCGGGCGTCGCGCCTACGGCGGGACCTCGACCTACATCCCGCTCAAGGTGAACCAGGCGGGCATCATCCCCGTCATCTTCGCCTCGTCGCTGCTCTACATTCCGGCTCTGATCGCGCAGTTCAGCGGTGGCAAGTCGGACTGGGCGGTGTGGATCGAACGACACTTCGTCAAGGGCGACCACCCGCTGTACATGATCACGTACTTCCTGCTGATCGTCTTCTTCGCGTTCTTCTACGTGGCCATCACGTTCAACCCCGAAGAAGTAGCCGACAACATGAAGAAGTATGGTGGCTTCATTCCGGGGATCCGCGCCGGCAGACCGACCGCGGAATACCTGAACTACATCCTCACCAGGATCACGTGGCCCGGATCGTTGTACCTGGGCATGATCGCGCTGGTACCCAGCATCGCGCTCGTGCTCTTCAACGCCAACCAGAACTTCCCGTTCGGCGGCACGAGCATCCTGATCATCGTGGGAGTGGGTCTGGAAACCGTGAAGCAGATCGAGAGTCAGCTCCAGCAGCGCAACTACGAAGGCTTCCTCCGCTAAATGCGTATCGTTCTCGTGGGGCCTCCCGGCGCGGGTAAGGGAACCCAGGCCCAGTACATCGCCGCCAACCTGTCGATTCCCGCCGTCTCGACAGGTGACATCTTCCGCGCCAACGTGAGCCAGGGCACTCCGCTCGGCCGCGAGGCGAAGACCTACATGGACGCGGGCAACCTCGTACCCGACGAGGTGACCATAGGCATGGTCCGGGAGCGCCTGGCGCAGCCGGACGTCGCCGGAGGTTTCCTCCTGGACGGGTTCCCGCGCAACACGGCGCAGGCCAAGGTGCTCGACGAGATCCTGGCCGAGAACGACACCGAGCTGGACGTGGTGCTCGAACTCAAGGTCGACGACTCGGAGATCATTCAGCGGATCTCGGGCCGTCGGCAGTGCCGGGCCAACGGACACGTCTGTCACATCCTGACCGACGCGCCGAAGGTCGCCGGCATCTGCGACGAGTGCGGCAGTGAGCTGTACCAGCGCGACGACGACCGCGAGGAGACCGTCCGGCACCGTCTGGACGTCTACAAGGAGCAGACCGAACCCCTGGTCGGCTACTACTCGGAGCGCAACCTCCTGCTGCCGATCCAGGCGACCGGTCCGGTCAAGGAGGTCACCGAGCGCGCGATGACCGCGCTTCGGGAGTTCGGCGGCTGATCGGCGCCGGCCGCGACAGACATCACACATGGGCGATCCGGGGAAACCCCGGATCGCCCATCGTGCTTTCAGTGGATGACAGGTGAGGACGGCCATGCCGGTGTTCAGGAAGCGGCACATGCGGATCGAACGCAAGACACCCGAGCAGATCGAGAAGATGCGTCGTGCCGGCGCGGTGGTGGCGAACACGCTGGCCCTGCTGCGCGAGGCGGCGGTGCCCGGGGTGACCACCGCCGATCTGGACACGCTCGCCGAGCGCTCGATCCGCGGCGCCGGGGCGATCCCCTCGTTCAAGGGCTACCACGGCTTCCCGGCGTCGATCTGCGCGTCGGTCAACGACGTGGTGGTGCACGGGATCCCGGACGAGACGCCGCTGCGGGACGGGGACATCGTCTCGATCGACTGCGGCGCGATCCTGGACGGCTGGCACGGCGACTCGGCGATCACGGTGCCGATCGGCACGGTGGTGCCCGAGGTGCTGGAACTGAGCCGGGTGTGCGAGCAGTCGATGTGGGCGGGCATCGAGGCGGCGGTGGCGGGCGGTCGGCTGACCGACATCAGCCACGCGGTGGAGAAGTCGATCCGGTCGCACCGGCTGCCGGGCGGCGCGAAGTACGGGATCGTCGAGGACTACGGCGGCCACGGCATCGGTACCGAGATGCACCAGGACCCGCACGTGCTCAACTACGGCCCGGGCGGCCGGGGTCCGCGCCTGGAGGTCGGGGTGTGCCTGGCGATCGAGCCGATGGTCACCCTGGGCAAGCCGGACACCTACACGCTGCCCGACGAGTGGACGGTCAAGACCACCGCCGGCGGCCACGCGGCGCACTGGGAGCACTCGATCGCGATCACCGCGAACGGGCCCGTGGTGCTCACCGCACCCTGAGGACAGACCCCCGCCGATGGTGGGGCTGGCCCCATGTACGGGGCCGCGGTGCCTGCCTAGTGTCGAAGGCATGGTGAGGCATCCGACGATGCGGGCATCCGACGTGGACCGTGAGGCGGCGGTGACGCTTCTGCGCGAGCACCATCTGGTCGGACGGCTGACGCTGGCAGAGTTCAACGAGCGTATGGGCGCGGCCATCGCGGCGGTGACCCTGGGGGATCTGGCCCGGTTGATCTCCGATCTGCCGCCTCCGGAGCATCTGGAGGCGGACGTCGAGGTGATCCGCGCGCGGATGGCCTACGAGGAGGCCCGCACCCGGGCGGCGCTCGCCCGGCCGGTGTCGGGTACGGAGCCGGCGACGTCGGTGCTGCCCGCGATGCCGTTCACGCCGCCGCCGTTGCCGCCGGTGCCGGCCGAGGTGCGGTGGTCGGCCGCCTCGGCGCGGCGCCCGGGCGACGGCTGGGCCACCGCGGCGCGGGGCCTGCGGGCGGCCTGGACGGTGTTGAACGCGGTCACCGCGCTGAACGTGGTGATCTGGCTGCTGGTCGCGGTCGCGGGCACGGGCGTCGTGTACTTCTGGCCGGTGTGGGTCTACGGGCCGGCGGCCGCGGTACTGGGTTCGATCCAGATGATCGTGTGGCGACACGGCCGCGCCGCGCCGTGACCCGGGCGGCGGCGGGCCGACCGGGACTACGCTCGGGGTATGGACCGTGATCCGAACGCCCCCGCGACGCCGGCGGACCGCGAACGTGTGACCGCCGAGCTGCGCGAGCACCTGGCGTCGGGGCGCCTGGCGCTGTCCGACTACCGGGCCAGCCTGGACGGGGTGCGCCGGGCGGTCACGGTGGGGGAGCTGGACGCGCTCGCGGCGAACCTGCCGGGTCGCGAGGATCGGGCCGAGACGGCGGGCACGACGCCGCCGGGATACGACCGCCCCGTCGAGGCGCCGTTTCGCGCGGGTGCCTACGGTCCGGCCGAGGAGCATCGGTCGCGGGTGTCCAACGCGATGTTGAACAAGGTGTGGTTGGTCGTGATGACCCTCGGCGTGCTGGTGTGGGCGCTGATCTACTTCGTGCGCTGATCCACGCGCGGCTCGTGCCCGGGCGGTGCGTCGGTGTGGGTGCCCGCGGGGGCGCCGGGCGCGGAATCCGCGGTTCCGGGGCCGGTTTCGCTTTCACCCGTCCAGTGGCTTAGACTGACTCGTCGGCTCACATGTAGCCAGGTTTGGCGCGCCCGTCATACGGGCGCCAAAAATTTGAGCTTCGTCATGTGCGCCGGGTAACGGTAGTTGATCCCGAGACACGAAGCGCGGAGGACATGCCCAAGAAGCAAGGGGCCATCGAAATCGAGGGCACCGTCATCGAGTCGCTCCCGAACGCCATGTTTCGCGTCGAGCTTCAGAACGGGCACAAGGTCCTCGCGCACATCAGTGGGAAGATGCGGATGCACTACATCCGGATTCTTCCGGACGACCGGGTCGTCGTGGAGCTGAGCCCTTACGACCTGACCCGCGGCCGGATCGTCTACCGCTACAAGTAGGCGAGCCCCGGTCCCGCCCACGCCGTGCGTGGTGTGTGGGGCCTGGCAGCAAACCGACAACCGACTCGGCGACGGCGGCGTGCCCGCACGCCTTCGTCACACGTACCGGAGAAATCATGAAGGTCAAGCCGAGCGTCAAGAAGATCTGCGACAAGTGCAAGGTGATCCGCCGTCACGGCCGGGTCATGGTGATCTGCGAGAACCTGCGCCACAAGCAGCGCCAGGGCTGAGCGGCACCACCCCCCTTCGCACAACGAGCGATCGACGCGCGACGCACCCCGTAAGAGCCGCAGCACCCGACCCCCGCCCCGTGCGGGACGCCACCCTCGGCCGGAGGCCGAGGACCGAGCGCATCCCCCGTGGATCCGCCGGACCGGTGCTGGGCCAGACCTCCGACTGAAACCAGGAGCCACACATATGGCACGCCTCGTCGGCGTCGACCTCCCCCGTGACAAGCGGGTCGAGGTCGCTCTGACCTACATCTTCGGCGTCGGGCGCACTCGTGCGCTGGACACGCTGAAGAACACCGGTGTCAACCCCGACACCCGCGTCCGCGATCTCGCCGAGGACGACCTGATCAAGCTTCGCGACTGGATCGAGGGCAACTACCGCGTCGAGGGTGACCTCCGCCGCGAAGTCGCCGCCGACATCCGCCGCAAGGTCGAGATCGGTTGCTACGAAGGTCTGCGTCACCGTCGCGGTCTTCCCGTCCGCGGTCAGCGCACCCACACCAACGCGCGTACCCGCAAGGGCCCGCGCCGCGCGATCGCCGGCAAGAAGAAGCCGGGCAAGAAGTAGTCCGCGTACGACGGATCACGCGGTCCTCAATTCGTAGCGGACCGACGACCTCAGGAGTTTTCAGCAGATGCCTCCCAAGAGCCGCGCGGGCGCCAAGAAGGTGCGCCGCAAGGAAAAGAAGAACGTCGCTCACGGGCACGCCCACATCAAGAGCACGTTCAACAACACCATCGTTTCGATCACGGACCCCAGCGGCAACGTGATCTCGTGGGCCTCCGCGGGCCACGTCGGCTTCAAGGGCTCGCGCAAGTCGACCCCCTTCGCCGCGCAGATGGCCGCCGAGTCCGCCGCGCGTCGTGCGCAGGAGCACGGCATGCGCAAGGTCGACGTTTTCGTCAAGGGCCCGGGCTCCGGTCGGGAGACCGCCATTCGTTCGCTGCAGGCCACCGGCCTGGAGGTGGGCTCCATTCAGGACGTCACCCCCGTGCCGCACAACGGCTGCCGCCCCCCCAAGCGCCGCCGCGTCTGACCAGCAGCTGACTAGGAGTTAAAGAACAATGGCGCGTTACACCGGCGCGGACTGCAAGCGCTGCCGTCGCGAGAAGATGAAGCTGTTCCTCAAGGGCAGCAAGTGCGAGGGCCCGAAGTGCCCGATCGAGATTCGCCCCTACCCGCCGGGCGAGCACGGTCGTGGCCGTACCAAGGACAGCGAGTACCTGCTGCAGATGCGCGAGAAGCAGAAGTGCGCGCGCATCTACGGCGTTCTCGAGAAGCAGTTCAAGGGCTACTACGAGGAAGCGAACCGTCGCCAGGGCAAGACCGGCGAGAACCTGCTTCGCATCCTCGAGTCGCGCCTGGACAACGTGGTCTACCGCGCGGGCTTCGCCAAGTCGCGTGACCACGCCCGTCAGCTCGTGCGCCACGGTCACATCGTGGTCAACGGCGTCAAGACGGACATCCCGTCGTTCCGGGTCTCCGACAACGACATCATCGAGGTCCGCAAGGACTCGGTCGAGCTGACCCCGTTCGTGGTCGCCCGCGCCGAGGCCGGCGAGCGCACCGTCCCGGCCTGGCTCGAGGTCATCCCGGGCAAGATGCGTATCCTCGTGCACTCCCTCCCGGCGCGTCAGGTCATCGACACGCAGGTGCAGGAGCAGTTGATCGTCGAGCTCTACTCCAAGTAGCGGCTCTTCGGAACGGGCGGACCGGGCACACTCCGGTCCGCCCGTATCCTTGTTCTCACTGGCGTCATATAGCGGACGCCAATGACATGGAGGCACCCCATGCTTATCGCCCAGCGGCCGACCCTCACCGAGGACGTCGTCGACGAATACCGCTCGCGGTTCGTCATCGAGCCCCTCGAGCCCGGCTTCGGCTACACGCTCGGCAACTCGCTCCGTCGTACCCTCCTCTCCTCGATCCCGGGCGCTGCCGTCACCAGCATCCGGATCGACGGTGTCCTGCACGAGTTCACCACCGTGCCGGGCGTCAAGGAGGACGTCACCGACCTCATCCTGAACATCAAGCAGCTGGTCGTCTCCTCGGAGCACGACGAGCCGGTCGTGATGTACCTGCGCAAGCAGGGCCCGGGTGTGGTCACCGCCGGCGACATCGCGCCGCCGGCCGGTGTCGAGGTGCACAACCCCGACCTGGTCCTGGCCACGCTGAACGCCAAGGGCAAGCTGGAGATGGAGCTGACCGTCGAGCGCGGTCGCGGCTACGTCTCCGCGGTGCAGAACAAGCAGGCGGGCCAGGAGATCGGCCGCGTGCCGGTCGACTCGATCTACTCGCCGGTGCTCAAGGTCACCTACAAGGTCGAGGCGACCCGTGTCGAGCAGCGCACCGACTTCGACAAGCTGATCGTCGACGTCGAGACCAAGCAGTCCATGCGTCCGCGTGACGCGATGGCCTCCGCGGGCAAGACCCTGGTCGAGCTGTTCGGTCTCGCGCGCGAGCTGAACATCGACGCCGAGGGCATCGACATGGGCCCGTCGCCGACCGACGCCGCGCTCGCGGCCGACCTGGCGCTGCCGATCGAGGAGCTCGAGCTCACGGTCCGCTCCTACAACTGCCTCAAGCGCGAGGGCATCCACACCGTGGGTGAACTGGTCGCGCGCAGCGAGGCCGACCTGCTGGACATCCGCAACTTCGGTGCGAAGTCCATCGACGAGGTCAAGGCGAAGCTCAACGGGATGGGTCTGGCCCTCAAGGACAGCCCGCCCGGGTTCGACCCGACCGCCGCCGCGGACAGCTTCGGCGACGAGGACGACCACGGCTTCGCGGAGACCGAGCAGTACTGATTGCCGCGCCCACCGCGACTGCGGGGGGTTCCGGGGGGTCGTCCCCCCGACAGGCACAGTGCGGAGACCGAGCAGTACTGATTGCCGCGCCCACCGCGACTGCGGGGGGTTCCGGGGGGTTGTCCCCCCGACAGGCACAGTGCGGAGACCGAGCAGTACTGAGCAATTCCCTCGGGAGTTGCCGCCACCCGGGCCGACCGGCCCGGGTGGACTGACGCCGGTACCTGATACGGCCGGCGCAGGAATATCAAGGAGAGAACATGCCCAGGCCCACCAAGGGTCCGCGCCTCGGCGGCGGCCCGTCCCACGAGCGGCTGATCCTGGCCGGTCTCGCGACGGCGCTGTTCGAGCACGGTCGCATCACCACGACCGAGGCCAAGGCGCGCCGGCTGCGTCCCGTCGCCGAGCGACTGATCACCAAGGCGAAGAAGGGCGACCTGCACAACCGTCGCCAGGTGCTCACCGTCGTTCGTGACAAGGGCGTCGTGCACACGCTGTTCGAGGAGATCGGTCCGCGCTACGCGAACCGTCCCGGCGGCTACACCCGCATCACCAAGATCGGCACCCGCAAGGGCGACAACGCGCCCATGGCGGTCATCGAGCTGGTCGAGGCGCTGACCGTGGCGCAGACCGCGGTCGGCGAGGCCGAGGCCGCGACCAAGCGCTCGGTCAAGGAGCAGGAGAGCGCCAAGGTCGAGACGGCGAAGGCCGTCGAGACCGAGGAGGCGCCCGCCGCCGAGGCCGCCGAGGCCGAGGAGAGCAAGGACGCCGACAAGGCCTGAGGCCGGGTCGGACGCTCCAGGCGTTCCGAATCACCGTGCGAGCCCGTTCTCCGTATCCGTACGGAGGGCGGGCTCGCGCCATGTCCGGAGGTGGATGACGTGGTGCGCTTGCGCATCGATCTGTCGTACGACGGCACCGAGTTCGCCGGGTGGGCCCGTCAGCGCGAACTGCGCACCGTGCAGGGGACGTTGGAGAGCGCGCTGACCACGGTGCTGCGGCTGGCGGAGCCCGCGCAGCTGACCGTGGCCGGGCGGACCGACGCGGGGGTGCACGCACGGGGCCAGGTGGCGCACCTGGACGTGCCCGACGAGGTGTGGGTCGAGCTGGGCGAGGTGGCGCTGCGCCGGGTCACCGGGCGGCTGCCGCGGGATCTGCGGGTGCGCGACATCACCGTGGCGCCGGCCGGGTTCGACGCGCGGTTCGGCGCGATCTGGCGGCGCTACGCGTACCGGGTGTGCGACGCGCCGGGCGGGGTGGACCCGCTGCGCCGGGGCGACGTGGTGTGGCACGACCGGCCGCTGGACGAGGACCGGATGAACGAGGCGGCCGGGCGGCTGATCGGCGAGCACGACTTCGCGTCGTTCTGCCGCCGGCGCGAGGGGGCCACGACGGTGCGCTGCCTCCAGGACTTCTCCTGGGCCCGCGAGACGCCGACCGGGGCGGACGTGGGTCCGGCGTATCGCCCGGTGATCGTGGCGACCGTGCGGGCCGACGCGTTCTGCCACAACATGGTGCGCTCGCTGGTCGGCGCGATGTTCGCGGTGGGTACCGGGCGCAAGCCGCCGACCTGGCCGCTGGAGGTACTGGGGCGCGCGGTGCGCGACTCGGGCGTGCATGTCGCGCCCGCGCACGGGCTCACCCTGGAGGAGGTGGCGTATCCGGCCGACGAACTGCTCGCGGACCGGGTGAGCGCCACCCGGCGGCGCCGCGACGGCAGCTGAGCGCGGGGGCGGCCCGGCGCCGCCCCCGATGTCGCTCAGCCCTGGATCTGCTCCAGCGCCTTGCGCCGGTTCTCGTCGTCGATCTGCTTGGAGATCGCCTCGCCGCGCGCGGTCAACGAGTTCCACAGGAACTTGTCCACGTCGTCCTGGGCCTGCGCCATGGTCTTGTCGTCGCCGACCGGGTCCTTGCCGTCGGCGTACCAGTCGAGGGTGAACAGGCCGTAGCGGCCCACCGAGTTGCGCAACTTGCCGTGCTTTTGCTTCTTGGCGTCCAACACCTTGACCCCGGGACCGGCCAGCGGCAGCAGTTCACCGCCGTCCTTGCCGTTCTTGACCGCGTTCGCCTTGTCCTCGGACGGGAACGAGGCCACCGCCGCGGTGGAGAGCACCCCGTTCGGGCCGATCACGGCCAGTCGGATCAGCTGCGTGCACTGCTGGTCGCGGGCCGCCGTGCCGAGCTTGGCGTCGGTGCCGTCGGAGCACGTGTTGTCCAGCTTGCCCGCGGCCACCGAGTACTGCCGTCCGTTGACGGTGAACTTCTGGTTGGGGAACAACGATTCGACGGTGAAGGGCGCGGTGTCCAGGGCGGGGTCGGCGAGCACCGCGCGGGCGGGCGGCGGCGGGGGTACGGTCGGCGCCGGGCGGAACGTCGGCTTCTCCGGGGCGAACGTCGCGGCGGACGGGCCGCCGGAGGCGCCGGGGCCGGCCTTCTTGTCGTCGTCACCGCCGGAAAGCGTCATCGCGGCGGCGACCACACCGCCGACCAGGGCCAGTCCGAGCACGGTGCCGCCCACGGCGAACAGCAGCCTGCGGCGCCGGGCGGCCGAGTCCCGCTCCTCCGCCAACCGGCTCCAGTCCGGGCCGCTCGACCCGCCCGCGCCGCCGAACTGCTGTTGCCCCGCGGGCTGTTGGGCCTGCGACGGGGGTTGCGCGAAGGGCTGTTGGGGCTGCTGTTGCGGCGGTTGCCCCTGGGATCCGTGCGCATGCGAGGGAAACGGGTCCCACGCGTGTTGCGGCTGCCCCGGCGTACCGGGCCCGCCCGGGCGTACGCTCCATGGGCGTTGCCCGTCGTCCCCGGGTGTTCCGACCCCCGACACATCCGCCCCCTGCAAGGAAATGACCCGCCCCGGCTCCCCATGTGCCGACGCCCCGGCCGTTCGGCGCATCGTACCCACCCATCGATGTGGTGAGCGTCGGCGTGGCACGGTCGGAGCACCCCCGGTGATGGCTTACGCTGGAGAGGGGCATGAGCAAATCATCGCCCCATTGCTCGTTTTGACCGGCACCCCCTTGACCCGGTATTGTGCCGGTTCGTTGTGCGTATTGGCTTGCTTGAGTGGAGTCGGTACGCCGGGCCGCCGGCCACCGGAGTCCGCATGGTTCGGAATCATCTCCCGGACAGCCAGTCGGCATCCGTCAGCACACACTCACGAAGAAGCGAAGGCTATCGACCGTGCGCACGTACAGCCCCAAGCCCGGCGACGTCCAGCGTCAGTGGCACGTCATCGACGCGACCGATGTCGTGCTCGGCCGTCTGTCCACCCAGGCTGCTGCCCTGCTCCGGGGTAAGCACAAGCCGGTGTACGCGCCGCACGTCGACACCGGCGATTTCGTCATCATTGTGAACGCCGACAAGGTTCACCTGTCGGGCAACAAGCGCAGCCAGAAGATGGCGTACCGCCACTCCGGCTACCCGGGTGGCCTCCGCGCCGTCCGCTACGACGAGCTGCTGGAGAAGAACCCCGAGAAGGCCGTGGAAAAGGCCATCAAGGGCATGCTCCCGAAGAACACCCTGGGTCGGCAGATGTTGTCGAAGCTCAAGGTGTACCGCGGTTCCGAGCACCCGCACTCGGCGCAGCAGCCGGTTCCGTTCGAGATCACCCAGGTCGCGCAGTAGTCACGGCCACCGCCTGACGAACGAATAGTTTGAGGAGAACAGTGGCCGAGACCATTGCAGAAACCCCGATCGAGGAGACCGAGGGTCTTCCGCTCGAGAGCTACACCTCCGAGTCGCTCGCGTCGCGCTTCAGCGAGCCGCAGGCGGGCGCGGCCACCGGCCGCCGCAAGGAGGCCGTCGCGCGCGTTCGCATCGTGCCCGGCACCGGCAAGTGGAAGATCAACGGGCGTTCGCTCGAGGAATACTTCCCGAACAAGGTGCACCAGCAGCTGGTCAACGAGCCCTTCAAGGTGCTCGAGCTGGACGACCGCTACGACGTGCACGCCCGCATCCACGGTGGCGGCGTCTCCGGCCAGGCCGGCGCGCTGCGTCTGGGTGTGGCCCGTTCGCTGAACGAGGCCGACGTCGAGGCGAACCGCCCGGCGCTCAAGAAGGCCGGCTTCCTGACCCGTGACCCGCGTGCCACGGAGCGCAAGAAGTACGGTCTGAAGAAGGCGCGCAAGGCGCCTCAGTACAGCAAGCGCTAAACAGCCCGCAGCACCCTCTGCGGCTGTTCGCAGCGTCATTCAGGCCCCGGGGGCACGGTTCGTGCCCCCGGGGCCTGATGCTTTTTTCCGGCGCCTCTCCTGGAGGAGCGGCGCCGAGAGGTAGTGTCCGAGACATCCGGAATGTATGCGGGAGATCCAACTGTGGGACGACTCTTCGGTACGGACGGCGTGCGTGGCCTGGCGAATGGCCGGCTGACCGCGGAACTGGCGCTCGACCTGGCGGTCGCCGCCGCGCGGGTGCTCGGATCACGCGGCCGGGACGGGATTCCGCAATCAGGGCACGGCCGCAGGCCGTTCGCCGTGGTCGGTCGTGACCCGCGGGCGTCCGGGGAGTTCCTGGAGGCCGCCGTGGTCGCCGGGCTCGCGGGCGCGGGTGTGGACGTCTACCGTGCCGGCGTGTTGCCGACGCCGGCGATCGCCTACCTGACCGGGCTGCTCGGCGCGGACCTGGGCGTGATGCTCTCCGCGAGCCACAACGCGATGCCGGACAACGGGATCAAGTTCTTCGCGCGCGGCGGGCACAAGCTGCCCGACGAGGTGGAGGACCGGATCGAGGCGCTGCTCGGCACCGAGTGGGAGCGGCCGACCGGCTCCGCGGTCGGCCGGGTGCAGGACCACCCCGAGGGTCACGAGCGCTATGTCGAGCACCTGCTGTCGTCCCTGCCGCACCGCCTGGACGGGCTCAAGGTGGTCGTGGACTGCGCCAACGGCGCCTCCTCGGCGGTCGCGCCGGACGCGCTGCGCCGGGCCGGCGCCGAGGTGATCGCGATCCACGCCGAGCCCGACGGTCTGAACATCAACGACAATTGCGGCTCCACGCACATGGACGCGCTCGCGGCGGCCGTGGTCGAGCACGGCGCCGACGCGGGCATCGCGCACGACGGCGACGCCGACCGGTGCCTGGCGGTGGACGCGCGCGGCGAGTTGGTCGACGGCGACGCGATCCTGGCGGTGCTCGCGCTGGCCATGCGTGACGGCGGGCATCTCGTGGACAACACGTTGGTGGCCACTGTCATGTCCAACCTCGGGCTCAGGCTGGCCATGCAGGCCGCGGGCATCAAGATGGTGGAAACCGCGGTCGGCGACCGCTACGTACTGGAGGCCATGCAGGCCTCTGGGCTCTCGCTGGGCGGCGAACAGTCGGGCCACGTGGTGCTGTTGGAGCACGCGACCACCGGCGACGGCACGCTGACCGCGCTGCGCCTGCTCGCGCGCGTCGCGGAGACCGGCAAGCCGCTGCACGAGTTGGCGTCGGTGATGACCCGCCTGCCGCAGCAGTTGGTCAACGTCGCCGGCGTGGACCGCACCCGGGTGCACACCACCCCCGAACTCGCCCGCGCCGTCGCGCTGGTGGAGGAGCGGCTGGGCGTCACCGGCCGGGTGCTGCTGCGTCCGTCGGGCACCGAGCCGCTGGTCCGGGTGATGGTCGAGGCCGAGACCCACGACCAGGCGCACGACGAGGCCGCGCATCTGGCCGAGGTGGTACGCACGTTGCTCGCGCTGGAGTAGGGCGGTCGAACTCGCGCGAGTTCACGACGATTCGGCGGCTCCCGGCGCGACGGCCGGGGGCCGCCGCCCGGTGCGCGCGGTGTGGAGGTTCCACAGGCCGCGCTGGACGAGCAGGGTCATGGTGCCGGCGATGACGATGGCGACCAGGTTCAGGCCGAGTTGGACCAGCGAGCCGCCCGCCTGCGCGTAGTCGGTGTACCAGATCGCGACCGAGGCGTTCGCGGCGGCGGGCACGGTGGTGACCGAGATCAGCACACCGATCAGCGCGCCGGACTTGGCGCTGGTCAACGAGAGCATGCCCGCGACACCGGCCAACAGCGCGACCCAGAACGACAACCAGTCCGGTTGATAGATGAACTCGGTGAGCGGGCGCGGGCGTTCCAGCATGTCCCGCTCGAACAGGTCGAGCGCGCCCAGGAGCCCGGTGAAGGCCATGGTGGCCAACATGGCGACCGGGAAGCCGACCAGCAGGGCGAGCCCGGAACGGGCGGCGAGCCGGGGCCGGCGTTGCACCGCGGCCACGCACAGTCCGGCCAGCGGGCCGAACTCGGGGCCGACCACCATCGCGCCGACGATCAGGATCGCGTTGTCCAGCAGCACGCCGCACGCCGCGATCATGGTGGCCACCGTCAAAAAGGCCAGGAACGTCACCGAGAGGGTGGACTCCTCGGAGGTCGCCTCCTCGATCTCCTCCCAGACTACGGAGTCGGCGCTCTCGCCCGGCGCGTCCCGCTCCGCCTCGTCGGCGGAGCGCGACAACATCACGTCCAGGTCCTCGAGCGCGATCGAGCCGTCGCGGTGCAGGTCCAGCGCGCGCAGTTCGGCGAGCACCGAACTGGTGGCCTCACGGGCGAGGTCGCAGGAGATCACGTCGCCCGCGGGCTGCACCGCGGCGCCCGGCCAGATCACCAGGTGAGTGGCTCCGGGTTCGGCGAGCAGCAGGTCGCGCACGGCGGCGCTGCGCTCCACGGGGACGATCAGACGAAGATGAAACATCCCGTGAAGGTATCCGGGTTCACAACTTGCGCAGCCGCAGCCGGCTCACCGCGTGCTCCGCATCCTTTTGCAGCACCAGCGTGGCGCGCCCGCGGGTGGGGCGGATGTTCTGCACGAGGTTGACCTCGTTGATCGTCGTCCATGTGTTCTCCGCGTAGCGCAGCGCGTCGTCGGGCGTCATCACCGCGTACTTGCGGAAGTACGAGGCCGGGTCGCGGAACGCGGTCTGGCGCAGCTTGAGGAAGCGCTCCAGGTACCAGCGGCGGATGTCCTGGGTGCGCGCGTCCACGTACACGCTGAAGTCGAAGAAGTCGGACAGCGCGAGCCGGGGGCGCCCGTCGGCGGTCGGCGACGCCGGTTGCAGCACGTTGAGGCCCTCGACGATCAGGATGTCGGGCCGGTGGATGGTCAACCGCTCGTTCGGCACGATGTCGTAGGTCAGGTGCGAGTAGACCGGCGCGGTGACCTCGGGCTTGCCCGCCTTGACGTCGGCCACGAAGCGCACCAGGGCCCGCCGGTCGTAGGACTCGGGGAACCCCTTGCGGTGCATGATGCCGCGGCGCTCCAGCTCCTCGTTGGGGTACAGGAAGCCGTCGGTGGTCAGCAGTTCCACGTGCGGGTGGTCGGGCCAGCGGGCGAGCAGTTCGCGCAGGATGCGCGCGGTGGTGCTCTTGCCGACGGCGACGCTGCCGGCGACGCCGATCACGAACGGTATCCCCGGGTTCTCGCCGTTGCCCAGGAACGTGGTCAGCGCGCGACCCAGGCCCCGGGTGGCGCCGACGTAGAGGTTGAGCAGGCGCGACAGCGGCAGGTAGACGTCGGAGACCTCGTCCAGGTCCACCACGTCGCCCAGGCCGCGCAGGCGCTCGAGTTCGTCCGCGGTCAGCGGCAGCGGCGTCCCGGCCCGAAGTCGGGTCCAGGCGGCGCGGTCGAGTTCGACGAAGGGGGACAGGTCGCGAGCCGGTCCCTGAGCCGCGAAGGAATGCACCCGCTCATTGTCGCCAGTGGGCGCGGGCCGCCCGTCGCCGGGCCGTCGAACGTGTTTCCGCCGGCTCGATGCGGACCCCGTAGGCTGGCCCCCATGTGCGGGATTGTGGGATATGTGGGCGCTCAATCGGCGCTGGATGTGGTCATCGGCGGGCTCAGGCGGCTGGAGTATCGCGGCTACGACTCGGCCGGGGTGGCCGTGCTCGTCGACGGTGCGCTGGTGAGCGAGAAGCGGGCCGGGAAACTGGCCAACCTCGTGGACGCGCTGACGCAGTCGCCGCTTCCGGTGGGGACGTGCGGCATCGGTCATACGCGGTGGGCCACACACGGCGCGCCCAACGACGTGAACGCGCATCCGCACCTGGACAACGCGGGTCGGGTCGCGGTCGTGCACAACGGGATCATCGAGAACTTCGCGGCGCTGCGGGCCGAGTTGGCCGAGCGCGGGCACAAGCTGGCCTCCGAGACGGACACCGAGGTCGTCGCGCACCTGCTGGCCGAGGAGTTCCCGGGCGCGGGGCAGGACCTGGCCGAGGCGATGCGCCGGGTCTGCCGTCGCCTGGAGGGTGCGTTCACCCTGGTCGCCACGCATGCCGACGCCCCCGACGTGGTGGTCGGCGCACGCCGCAACTCCCCGCTGGTGGTCGGTCGCGGCGTCGGCGAGAACTTCCTCGCCTCGGATGTGGCCGCGTTCATCGAGCACACGCGCGAGGCGATCGAGCTGGGCCAGGACCAGGTCGTGGAGCTGCGCCGGGACGGCGTCACGGTGACCGACTTCCACGGCGCGCCGGCCGCGTTTCGCGAGTACCACGTCGACTGGGACGTGTCGGCCGCGGAGAAGGACGGCTACGACTACTTCATGCTCAAGGAGATCGCCGAGCAGCCCAAGGCGGTCGGCGACACCCTGCTCGGCCGGATCGGCACCGACGGGCGCCTGGTGCTCGACGAGGTGCGGATCGCCGACGAGGTGCTGCGCGAGATCGACAAGGTGGTGATCATCGCCTGCGGCACCTCGTTCCACGCGGGCCTGATCGCCAAGTACGCGATCGAGCACTGGACCCGGGTGCCCTGCGAGGTCGAGCTGGCCAGCGAGTTCCGCTACCGCGACCCGATCCTGGACCGGCAGACGCTGGTGGTGACCATCTCGCAGTCCGGCGAGACGATGGACACCCTGATGGCCCAGCGGCACGCCCGCGAGCAGGGCGCCAAGGTGCTGGTGATCTGCAACACCAACGGCTCGACGATGCCGCGCGAGGCGGACGCCGTGCTGTACACGCACGCCGGCCCCGAGGTCGCGGTGGCCTCGACGAAGGCGTTCTTGACCCAGCTGGTCGCGTGTTACCTGGTCGCGCTGTACCTGGGCCAGGTGCGCGGCACCAAGTGGGGCGACGAGATCACCGAGGTGATCGAGCAGCTCGCGGCGATGCCCGAGATGGTGGACAAGGTCCTGGACACCATGGAGCCGGTGCGCGAGCTGGCGCGATCGCTCAAGGACGCGGGCTCGGTGTTGTTCCTGGGCCGGCACGTGGGCTACCCCGTGGCCCTCGAAGGCGCGCTCAAGCTCAAGGAACTGGCGTACATGCACGCCGAGGGCTTCGCCGCGGGCGAGCTCAAGCACGGCCCGATCGCGCTGATCGAGGAGGGCCTGCCGGTGGTCGTGGTGGTCCCGTCGCCGCGCGGGCGCTCGGTGCTGCACGACAAGATCGTGTCCAACATCCAGGAGATCCGGGCCCGGGGCGCGCGCACCATCGTGATCGCCGAGGAGGGCGACGAGGCGGTCGTGCCGTACGCCGACCACCTGGTACGCATCCCGGCCACGCCGGTGCTGTTGCAGCCGCTGGTGTCCACGGTGCCGCTCCAGGTGTTCGCCTGTGAGCTGGCCACGGCCAAGGGCCACGAGGTGGACCAGCCGCGCAACCTGGCGAAGTCGGTCACGGTCGAGTAGTCCGTTCCGCTCGTCGGCCGCCCCGCGCCCTCCTCGAACGAGGGGGCGCGGC
>NZ_JBHTVA010000016.1:151839-170240 GCF_042793325.1 Embleya sp. NPDC056575 | reverse complement strand
CTCTGCGGCCGAAGCGACGACCGGCTTCCGCCTTCGGCCGCCGGCTTCGGCGCGTCAGCGCCCACGACCCGGGCTGCCCTCGGGATCGACGCGCGAAGCGCGGAGAGCGGCGGAGCCGCAAGTTTTGGGCCGGGTGGCCCGGAGCGAAGCGGAGGGACACCCGGCCCCGAGCGAGGGGCCGCTTTTCTGCGGAGGAGCGAAGCGGGGGAGCAGAAAAGTGGTGCCTCGCGAGCCGGCGCGGAGCGCCCAATAAAAGGCAACGCCGCCCTCGCGACTCCGGCGCTCCGCCTGGCTCACTCGCCGACTCTGGCGTCTCGCCCGGCTCGCCTCGCGACTCCGGCGCTCCGCCCCGTGACCCGACTCTGGTGTCTCGTCCGGCGTGCCCTGCGGCTCCGGCGCTCCGCCCGCTCCCTGACCTTGGCGTCTCGCCTCGCTCACCCTGCGGCTCCTGTGCTCCGCCTTGTTCTCCAACCCCGGTCTCCGCCTGGCTCATTCGCCGACTCTGGCGTTCCGCCCGGCTCGCCTTGCGGTTTCGGTGCTCCGCCTCGCTCCCCGACTCTGGCGTCTCGCCTCGCTCACCCTGCGGCTCCTGTGCTCCGCCTTGTTCTCCAACCCCGGTCTCCGCCTGGCTCATTCGCCGACTCTGGTGTCTCGCCCGGCTCGCCTTGCGGTTTCGGTGCTCCGCCCCGCTCCCCGACTCTGGCGTCTCGCCCCGCTCACCCCGCAGCTCGGCGTCCCGCCCCGCGACCCGACTCTGGCGTCTCGCCCCGCTCACCCCGCGGCTCCGGCGTCCCGCCTCGCTCACCCTGCGGCTCCGGTGCTCCGCCTCGCTTCCCGACTCTGGCGTCTTGCCCCGCTCACCTCGCGGCCCCCGCGTCCTGCCCCGCTCGCTTCACCTTCGCCGTGATTCGGGGCTTGGGGTGTTGGCTTGCCGTTCGAGCGTTGGGTGGCCGTGGTCTTGGGGGTGGGGGTGCGGCAATAGGGTTTGAGCAGGGGGGCTGGGTTGTTCGGGTGACGAGGTGGGTATGGCGGCTGGGTTGGAGCCTGGGGATCGAATAGGGCCCTACACGGTGGTGGGGCTGCTGGGGGTCGGTAGTCCCGGCTGGGTGTATCTGGCGCGGACCGGAGCCGGGCGGCCGATGGCCGTTCGGATGTTGTACGGCGAGCAGCAGGGGATCAAGCGCGCGCAGAAGGTGCGCGGGCCCGGTGTGATCGAGGTGATCGGCAGCGGCGGGGCGGCCCGCAATCCGTGGGTGGCCTCGGTGTACGTGCCGGCGCCCTCGCTCGCCGACCTGGTGATCTCGTGTGGGCCGCTGACGCCCGACGCGGTGCGTTGGCTCGCGGCCGGGATCGCCGAGGGGTTGGTGACGATCCATCAGGCGTCGCTGGTCCACGGCGACCTGCGGCCCGCGCAGATCGTGGTGGCCTCCGACGGGCCGAGGGTGACCGGATTCGGGATCACGGGCGCGCGCCCTGACGCCCCGCTCGCCGCGCCCGGCTACCTCGCGCCCGAACAGGCGCGCGGTGAGGAGCCGGTGCCGGCCTCCGACATCTACGCGCTCGGCGCGCTGCTGTGTTTCGCGGCGACCGGACATCCTCCGCACTCCGGTGTGGGGGAGGCGGCGATTCGGCGGAGCGTGGCGACCGGCGAGCCCGAACTGGCCGATGTACCGGCCGAGGTCGTCGACCTGATCCGGTCCTGCCTGGTGCGTGATCCGGAGGCCCGGCCCACGGCGCGGGAGTTGCTGGAGGGGGCCGCCGGGGCGGTGACGGCTCGGGAGGGGGCCTACGGGGCCGCCTCGTGGCTCCCGGGCGCCGCCCTGGAGTTGATCGACGCGTACCACCGCCGCGGCCGCCTGGTCGGCGACCCGCCGACCGTGCCACTCGCGGACCGCCTCGGACCGGACGAGCCGGTCGACAAGGACGAGCCGGACGAGCCGGAGGAGCCGGAGGAGCCGGACGAGCCCGTCGACTCCGCCGCGGCCGACGCCGGGTCGAACCCGGACCCGGCGGAACCGCGACGATCGGACGAGGCCGGATCGGACCCGAAAGCCGCCGCGCCGACCCCGGCGAAGCCGGCCGCACCCGCACCCGACGGCTCCGGCGCCCCCGAGACCACCGAGACGATGCAACTCGCCAAGATCGTCCAGGCGATGGTGCCGCGGATCGACGACAGCGACGATCGGCAGGACCCCTACGACCTGCCCGAGCCGGCCGAGGGGCACGAGGGTGGTGGCGGGGCCAGTTGGGTACTGGTGGCCGTGCTCGTGGTGATCGCGCTGGTGGGCGGGCTGCTGGCCGGGGTCGCCTACGAGCGGGGACACGAGGATCGGGAGCGCGGGGCGATGGGCCCCGCCGGGGTGCCGACCGCCGGTGCCTCCGGCGATCCGGTCGCGGCCTTCGTGGCCTCGGTACAGGTCGGCGCCTGCGTGGACTTCGCCGGCGACGGATCGCCGACCTGGCGGCCCGCCGGACCGCGCACGCTGCCCTGTGAGGATCCGGCGGCGCGGCAGCGGGTGCTGGCCCGCACCGCGGCCGGCGGCGGCACGGCGGACTGCATGAGCACCGACGGCCGCAGCCGGTGGCCGATCGCGCCCGGGCAGCCCGCACTGTGCCTGGAGCGGATCTTCCGGCCCGGCGAGTGTGTGCCGGCGGAGGTGCGCGACGGGCGACAGTGGGCCTTCCTGGCCGCGCTCGTACCGTGCCAGGGCGCCTTCCAACGGGACGGCCAGGGCCGGTTGCGCATCGACGAGATCCATCCGATGCCCTCGTCCACCGGCCCCACCTGCCCGGCCCGGTCCCCGGTCTACTATCCGCTGCCCTCCCGGGGACAGGAACTGTGCATGTCGACGGCCACCTAGACCGCGGACCCGGACCGGTGACCCGGATCAGGACGCGAGGTCGGCCAGCAGGCGCAGCGCCTCCGGGTCGCGCGTGGTGACGATCATGTCGGTGACGTGCGGGTCGGCGGCCCACGCGGCGAAACGTTCGCGGATCCGGGCCGCCGGCCCGACGAGCGCGATCTCGTCGACGAAGGCGCTCGGTACTGCGGCGATCGCCTCGTCGCGCTTGCCGGCCGCGAACAACTCCTGGATCCGATCCGCCTCCTCGGCGTAGCCGAACCGGCGCATCAGGTCCGCGTGGAAGTTCTTGTTCTTCGCGCCCATCCCGCCGACGTAGAAGCCCATCGCCGCCTTGATCGGGAACATCGCCCGCTCGACGTCGTCGCCGAGCGCCACCTGCACCATCGGCGCGATCCGAAAGCCCGCCGGCTTGTCCCGCAGCGCGTCCGCGTACACCTCGGGACGGGTCGGCGCCCAGTGCAACGGCAGCCAGCCGTCCGCGATTCGTGTGGTCAGATGCACGTTCTTCGGCCCCTCGGCGCCGAGGAAGATCGGCAGGTCCGCGCGCAGCGGGTGGGTGATCGACTTGAGCGGCTTGCCGAGCCCGCTGCCGTCCTCGCCCGCGTACGGGTGCCGCGCGTAGCGGCCCTCGGCCACCACCGGCCCCTCGCGGCGCAACACCTGGCGGATCACGTCCACGTACTCGCGGGTGAAGGTCAGCGGGCTCTTCGGGAACGGCCGCCCGTACCAGCCCTCGACCACCTGCGGCCCGGAGAGCCCGAGGCCCAGGATCATCCGCCCGCCGGACAGGTGGTCCAGGGTCAACGCGTGCATCGCGGTCGCGGTGGGGGTGCGGGCGGTCATCTGGGTGACGGCGGTACCCAGGGCGATCCGCGAGGTGTTGGCCGCGATCCAGGTCAGCGGGGTGAACACGTCCGAGCCCCACGACTCGGCGGTCCAGACCGAGTCGAAGCCGAGGCGTTCGGCCTCGCGCGCCGTCTCGACGAAGTCGGCGGACGGGCCGCGGCCCCAGTACCCGAACGTCAGACCCAGCCTCATGGCGGTACCTCCATGTTTGCCCACGGTTGCCCGAAGTCGTACGGAACCGCGCGGCGCGGCGTGACGCGGCGCGGTGAATCGCCTCCGCAGACTAGAACACGTTTTACTTTTCGGGGAGGCCGCCTCCCCCGGGGACCGGCCCGGCCCGCCCGCGGACAGGCGAAAGGGCGCCGTCCGGAGTGGACGACGCCCTTGCCTGGGTCTGTTCGCGGGGTCTCGGTATTACCGGTTCCTCGGGAGCACCGGTGTCACGAGCGCTGGATACCCATCGTGTTCTGCAGCACGCCGCGCACGTTGTCGACCTCGACGAGCAGGCCGTTCGGGTGCTCGGCCACCGCCAGGTACCAGACGCCCGTGTTCAGCACGCCCTTCTCCTGGTTGGTGTGCTCGTCCAGCATCGGACGCGAGTCCGGCACCGAGAACCAGAAGGGCTGGAACGGCGCACCGCCCGGGGCGGGCTGCTGCCCACCGCCGGGGCCCTGCGGGCCCGGGGCACCGAAGCCGCCCTGCGGTCCCTGGGGACCCTGCGGCGCCGGGCCGCCGAAGCCGCCCTGCTGCGGGGCGCCGCCGTACGGCTGCTGACCCTGGGGGCCCTGCGGGCCGCCGTAGGGCGCGCCGCCGAACTGCTGTTGACCCTGCGGGCCGCCGTACTGGCCGGGCTGACCCGCACCCGCGCCCGGACCACCCGCGCCGAGCAGCGGCGCCTGGAGGGCCGGCACCACGCTGGTGGCGATCAGGGCGCCGCTGAGCACGAGGACCAGCAACACGATGAGGATGCCGCCGGCCTTCATCTCCAGGCCGTCGGAGGCGCGGCCGATCGACCACAGGGCGTTGATCGGCGAGACCACCGCGAGCGGCAGGGCCCACTGACGAGCGGTCAGGCCGAGGATCTGCTTGTCCCGCAGCTGCGGAAGCAGCCCGCCGAGGATGAACAGCGCACCCGCGATGATCGGGGTCAGCACGCACGCGAAGATGACCGGTGCCATGGTGCCCGACCAGGCGCTCCAAGAGCCGTCGAAGCCCCGGGGAACCTCGCCCTTGACACCGATGTAGTCGAAGAACGAGAAAATGAAGATGAGCACGGCGGCGACCCCGATGACCGCGTCGCCACGCGAGAGCTTTCTGACGTCCACTGAATACTCCTCCCGAGGGGGATGGGCGCCGACAGCGTACGGGGGCGACCCAAGTCGTGCCACCGACATCGCCCCCGCGCGTCCTCGGTGCATTGGTCCGGGGACACTGTGCCAGACGGGGGAACGATCTGTGCCCCGGCCCCATACGACACACCGTATGGGGGCATTTTCCACGGATGTCTACTCGCCGCGCTGAACACCCGTCAGGTCGGTCAACACGCCCTGAACGCCGTCGATATCGATGACGATGCCGTCGTCGCGCACGCCCACCGCGAGGTACCAGACCCCGGGGTGCAGCGTGGCCGGCGCGGCGCCGGAGACGTCGAGCGGCCGCAGCGTGCGGGGTTCGGGCACGGCCAGCCAGTACTGTTCGAACGTGCCCGGATCGCCGGAGTCGGCCGCCGAGTCCCGGGCGTCCGCGCCCGTGGCGGCCGGAACCCGGTCCGCGCCGATCGCCGGATTCGCCGCCGAGTCGTCCGACTTGAGCAGCAGCACCGGAGGTTGCACCGCGGGCGGCTGCATCGCCGGGGGCTGCATCGGCGGGGTCTGCGGCGGGGGAGTGTTGCCCGAGGGGCCGTACACGGGCGGCGCGACCGGAGGCGGCACCGGGAAGCCGCCGGTTCCGGGCGGGCCGGGCGGATAGCCGCCGGGCGCGCCGGGGAAGCCGCCGCCGGGGTAGCCGGGCCAGCCGGCTTCGCGCGGGCGCACCAGCGGCACGTTCAGCCCGCCGATCCGGTCCACGGTGAGCAGCAACAGGGCCTGCAACACCGCGAACCCGGCCAGCCCCCACGCGCCGTAGCCGTGCGTGGCGTCCACCGTCGCCTGCGCGTCGCCGCCGGCGCGGGCGATCCGCTGCGCGGTGCGGGCCAGCTTGTCGTAGCCGCCGTCCGCGCCCAGCACGGCCCACACCGCGCTCCACGCCGACGCCACGCCGAGCACGACGCCCCACTGCCGCAGGGCGACTCCGGCGAACTGGATCTCGGTCGGCGGCGAGCCGGGGCGGAAGGTGTAGCGGCCGATCAGCAGCAGCACCAGCGAGATCGAGGACAGCAGCACGACGGCGGGCGCGAGCGGTGTGAAGTCGCCGATCCACGCCGAGTAGTGGGTGGTGCCCTCGGTGAGATCTCTGCCCTTGGCGGTCACCGTGTACCAGGGGAGAAACGAGAAGACCAGAACTCCGATCGCCGCCACCGCGACGATCAGATCACCTCGGGTGACGCCTTTGCGTGGCATCGTGCTCCTCCCTGACGGGGCTTTCGTACTGCGTGGACATGCGCGTGTCGCGACGGACCGCGGCGGTCGCGCCGCGGCCCGGTGCCGGTACGGTCGCCCGCACCGGCACCGGGGCCTGACATACCGTCATTCTCCGCGTTGGATTCCGGAGACGTCGCTCAGGACCCCGCGAACGCCGTCGGCCTCGACCAGGACGCCGCCCGGGTGGGGGGCGACGGCGAGGTACCACTGACCGGTCCGCAGGGTGGCCACCGGCTCCTTGGACAGGCCCTCGGTGGGGGCCAGCGGTCGGGCCTCGGGCACGGCGAACCAGAACTGGGCGAACTCCGGCGGCTGCGCGCCGGTCTCGGCGACGGCCGGCTGTGCGCCGGTGCCGGACTCGACGGCGACCGGTGCGGCGGCGCCCGGTGCGTCGGGTGCGGCGGGTGCGCCCGGCGCGGTGGTGCCGGGCGCGGCCTGGGGGGCCGCCGCGGTCGACCCGGACGGGTCGGGCGGCGGCATGTGCGCGGGGACGCCGGCCATCGGCGCGGCGGCGGTGCCCGCCCCCGTCGCCGGGTAGCCGGGCGGCGCGGGATAGCCGCCGGTGGCGTTCGGCAGCGGGTAGCCCGTGTTCGGGTCGATCGCCATCGGCAGGCCGGTGTTCGGGTCGAGCGGGACCGGGTAGCCGCCGGTCGCGTTCGGCGGGTAGCCCCACGGCTGCTGCGGGACCGGGCTGAACAGCGGTGACGCCAGGCTGGGGATGCGGTCGCCGATGATCAGGAACAGCGCCGCGATCAGTCCGGCCACCATCATCAGCCAGGCGAAGACGGTGGGTCCGGAGTCGACCGCGAAGCGCGACGGGGCCGAGTCCTCGACGATGTCGCCGATCATGCCGCCCGCCCCGAACGGGGCGAAGAAGCCGCTGATCGCGCCGGAGACGCCGAACGCGATCGCCCACTGGCGCGGGGCCAGACCCAGGGCCGGCTTGTCCGGCTGCGCGGTGAAACGGCCGATGACCAGGAGCAGCACGGCCAGCAGCGGCACCAGGACGACGGCCGGCATCAGCGGGTAGAAGTCGACCGTCCAGGCGTTCCAATTCTTGGACTCGCTGCGGCCGCCGCCGAGCAGGTCCCCGTCGTCGCTGCCGATGCTGCTGCTGCCGTGGGAGGTGGCGCTGACTTCGTAGTATTTGAAGAACGAGAAGATGAAGATCAGGACGATCGCGAGAATGACGATCGCATCGCCCCTCGTGATCCCTTTCCGGTTCAACGTTGCTCCTTTGGCGATACGGAGGGGGACGTGACGCCGGCGGCGCGGGGTGCGCCGGGCGACGTGCGGTGCGTGGGCGGCTCGCGCCGGGCCCGATCGTGCGGCTCGCGGTGGTCCGTGGCCCGACCGGGAACCGTCCGGCGGTGCCGGGCACGCGTGGACGTCGCGAACCGGGGAGCGTCACCGTCGCGCACGCGCGCCGGGACGATCGCAACGACCCTAGGGGACAGGGGACTCGTGGCTCACGTCCCCTTCAACAGATAGGCCGTGATCCCGGTCGCGATCCCGGACGCGGCGCGCTCACGCCAGTTCGGGTCGGTGAACTGCGCTGCGTCCGACGCGTTGCGCATGTTGCCGCATTCGATGAACACCTTGGGTCGGGTGGACAGGTTGAGTCCGCCGAGATCGGTACGGGTGACCAGCCCGTCGTCGGTGCCCAGGTAGGTGGCCGGGGAGGTGCCGGTGGCCGCCCGGAACGCCTTGGCGAGCAGGCCGCCGAGGTCGCGCGAGGGCGCCAGGATCGGCGTGGTGTCGACGTTCTTGTCCTTGACCGCGGCGGGCAGGATGACGTGGAAGCCGCGCCCGCCGGCCGGACCGCCGTCGGCGTGGATGGACACCACCGCGTCCGCTTTGGCCGTGTTGCCCCGCGCCGCGCGCTCGTCGACGCACGGCCCCCACGCCTCGGTCTCCCACGTGTACACCACGGTGGCGCCCTGGGCCTCCAGCAAGCGCTTCGCCCGGTGTGCCACGTCGAGGGTGAACTCGGCCTCGGTGTAACCCTGGTTGGTCTCGGTGCCGGTGGTGTCGCACTCCTTGGTCAGCCCGCCCGCGTACACCTGCTTGTTGATCTCGCGGGAATGGCCGCCGTTGCCCGGATTGTGGCCCGGGTCGAGCACCACCACCCGCCCCGACAGCGGGAGTCCGCCGCCGGCGGCGCGGGGCGGGGGCGGGACGGCCGCGGTCGCGGGGGTCTCCGCCGGGGCGGCGGGCGGTGGTTCGCCGGTCGAGGTGGTCGCGTTCGGGGCGGGCGCGCCGTCGGCCGGCGCGGCGTGGGGCGTACTCGGCGGGTCGCCGGCCGCGGTCGCCGACCGCGTGTGGGCGGCCTCGGTGCGCGCCGCGTCGTGCCCGCTCGGCCAGGCCACCGCGATGGTGCCGGCGCCGGCGGCGGCCAGCGCGAGGGCGGCCACGGTCAGGGTGATCCGCCGACGGCGGCGCAGGCGGTCGTGCGCCGCCTCGATCAGGGCCTCCCGCGCGGGCGCGTGGCCGAACGGGTCGGCGGCGGCCGGGGGATGGCGGTAGCGGGGAGCGGGGTCGTCGGGACGGCCGCGATCGTCGCGGCGGTCAGAGGTCAAGTTCACTCCTGGACGTGAGGCCGTAGCGCGAGGCGACGGCGTTCCAGGTCGTCACGAACGACTTCTTCGCGGTGGACGCCTCGGAACTGATCGTGGCGCCCTCGTCGTAGAGCGCCCGGGCGCCCGGACAGCCCGAGTCGGTCGCGGACTGTGCCCACGCGGCGAACGAACGGTCGGCGCGCGCGGAGGCGGTCCACGCGGTGCGCAACGTCGGTGCGGCGGCCTGGAGTTCGGGGGCGGCGTCGAAGCGCATCGCGTCCAACTGGGTGACCAGTTGGTCACGTTGCGCGGCGGCGTCGAGCAGCGCGGAGCGGGACGCGGCCAGCGACGAGCAGGAGCCGATGTTGTTCACCGCGTCGATCACCGACTGCCGGGACGAACCGCTGCGGGAGAGCAGGGTGTCCAACGCGGCGGCCTGCGCGCGACCGTCCGGTGTGGGGCTCGCGGGCGGCGGGGTGGTGATCGTGGTCTGCAGGGCCGGCGGCGGGGTCGACGGGGTGCCCGGCTGGGCGCCCGCGGCGTTGCCGGAGGGGGAGGTCGAGCCGGCGGTGGATTCCACGCTCGGTGCGTCGTGGGCGGCCGGCTTCTTGTCGTCCTCCGCCCACGGCTTCAGGGCGAACAGGGTGCCGACGGCGGCGATCAGGACGACCGCGGCCACGATGAACAGGAGGGTGCGCTCGAACGAGGGGCCGGGCGGGGTGGGCGAGAGTGGGCCCGGGGCCGGTGGGGTGGCGCTGCGGTACCAGTCCGGGGCGGCGGGGACGTCGCGGGCCGGCGGCACGCCGTGGTCGGGCCGGTCGCCCGGGATGCCGTGGACGGGGGTGTGCCCGGGGTCCTGGCGGTACCAGTCCGCGGTCGGCGCCGACGGGTCCGGGGACATCGGCGGAGGCGGCACGGGCACCGGCGGCGGGGTGACGGCGGGCGGCTGGGGGGACACCGGGGGCGGGGTGGACACCAGAGGCGGGGTGGAAACCGGCCACCCCGGCGGTGGCGGGCCTGCGGGCATGCCGCGGGCCGCCGCCGGGTTGTCGACGGTGTCCTGCTCGTCGGGCGACGCGGGTGACGCGGGTGACGCGGGCGGCGGTGTGCCGGGCCGCGCCGGCGGCGTGACGGCCGGCAGGTGGGCGGTGGGCTCGTGATGCGGACGCGGCGGTGCGCCCGGGTTCACGGCGGTCGGCCCGGCGGTGATCCGGCGGCGCACCCAGCCGCCCACGCCGCCGTCGGCCGTCCGGTCCCAGACCGTCTCGAACCGCTCGCCCTCCGCCGCGGGTTCGCCGGGCCCGTCGTCGTGCTGATGCTGATCGGACATGACCATCCCCCCGCGTCCTTTCGGATGGGCATTGTCCCAGCAAACGGGACCCGCGCGGGACCGGATCGGATTGCTTTCGGGAATCGAATCAGGCTCGAATCGATCTTGACGCCGAACGACGGGGCGTCGACCGCACGGATCGCGGTCCGGATCGCCGCCGCTTCGCCGCCGACCCGACCGGGGAGCGGCGGCGGGCGGGCAGGGGTATGACTCGCCGGACCACCTTCGGTTGCCCCGGGTCGTTTCGCCGGGGCCGCCCTCGGTTCGCCCCCGGTTTGCCTCCCGCGACCGCCCGTGAGCCGCTCCGGTCAGATTCCGGTCGCCACGCGGCGCAGCACCCGGAGCGAGCCTCGGCCCGGGAGTTCCTCGAACGCGCCGGAGGCGAGTGCGCGCTGGTAGACCCGGTACGGTGCCTGGCCGCCGTCCGCCGGGTCCGGGAACACGTCGTGGATCAGCAGCAGTCCGCCGACCGCGACGTGCGGCGCCCAGCCCTCGTAGTCGCCCTGCGCGTGCTCGTCGGTGTGCCCGCCGTCGATGAACACCAGGCCCACCGGGGTGTTCCACAGCGGGGCGATCGTGCGGCTGTGTCCGACCAGGGCCACCACGTACGGTTCGAGCCCGCTGCGATACAGCGTGCGGCGGAACGTCGGCAGCGTGTCCATCACGCCCAGTTCGGCATCGACCAGATTCGGGTCGTGGTACTCCCACCCGGGCTGCTGCTCCTCGGAGCCGCGGTGGTGGTCGAGCGTGACCACCACCGTGCCCGCGTCGCGCGCGACCGCGGCGAGCAGGATCGTCGACCGCCCGCAGTACGTGCCCAGTTCGACCAGCGGGCCGACCCGGGCCGCCAGGACCGCCGCGGCGTACAACGCGTCGCCCTCGTCGGCCGGCATGAATCCGGTGGCGGCCTCGAACGCGGCCCGCACGGCGGGGTCGATGGTGCTCATGTCGGGATCTCCTGGGTCGGACCACGCGGGCCGGGTCGGTACACCGCCGGGCCGCCGTCGGCCGGCCGGACCCCATGCTGCCGCAGCCGCCCCCGCGCCACCGTGTCGGGGGCCACATCGGGGTCCCCAACAATTGAAACGGGTTCTACTATCGCAAGTACTGGACCCAGTCACGGAAGTCATGGAAGGCGCGATATGGCCATCGGCATCACGGAGGAGCACCGCTCCCTGGCGGAATCGGTACGCGGATGGGTGCAACGTGTTGCACCCATCCAGGAGGTGCGCCGGGTGCTGGAGGCGGACGGCGAGGAGCGCCCCGCACACTGGCCGGCCCTCGCCGAGCAGGGCCTGCTCGGGATGCATGTCGCCGAGGAGTTCGGCGGCGCCGGCTACGGCCTGGTCGAGACCGCGGTGGCCCTCGAACAGGCCGGCCTCGGCATGCTCCCCGGCCCGTTCCTGCCCACCGTCCTGGCCTCGGCGCTGCTGCAGGCCGACGGCGGCGACGCGGCGAAGGAGCTGCTGCCCGGCCTGGTCGACGGCACGCTGATCGGCGCGGTCGCGACCGGGCCCGACACCGTGACGGCCGCCGAGGAGGCGGGCGGGCTGCGGGTGAGCGGGGTGGCCACGCCGATCCTGGGCGGTGCGCTCGCCGACGTACTGGTGCTGGCGGCCCGCCGAGCCGACGGCGCGGTGGTGTACGTCGCGGTGGACGCGCCGAACGTCGACGTCCGGGCGCTCAAGAGCGTGGACCCGACCCGGCGCGGCGCCGAGGTGACGGTGGACACCGTGGTCCCGGCCACGCGGGTGCTGGCCGGGGTGGACGAGGCCCTGGCCCGCGACCTGGCGGCCGTACTGATGTCCGCCGAGGCCTGCGGCGTGGCCGCGTGGGCACTCGACACGGCGACCGAGTACGCCAAGGTGCGCGAACAGTTCGGCCGCCCCATCGGGCAGTTCCAGGCGATCAAGCACCTGTGCGCGGACATGCTGGTCCGGGTCGAACAGTCGCGCGCGGTCACATGGGACGCGGCGCGCGCGTTCGACGCGGGCTCGGACGCGCCGACCCGGTCGCTGACCGCCGCGATCGCCGCCACGTATGCGATCGAGGCGGCCTTCACCACGACCAAGGACTGCGTACAGATCCTCGGCGGCATCGGCTTCACCTGGGAGCACGACGCGCACATCTACCTGCGCAGGGGGCTGACCCTGCGCCAGTACGCGGGGCCCGCCGCGCGGTGGCGGCTGCGGGTGACCGAGCTGGCGAGCGCCGGCGCGCGCCGGGACCTGGTCCTGGACCTGCCCGAGGAGGCGGAGCGGCTGCGCGACACCGCGCGGGCGATCCTGGCCGAGGTGGCCGGCGAGTCCGGGGCCGAACAGCGCGCGCGGCTGGCCCCGTTGGGCTACGCGGCGCCGTACCTGCCCAAGCCGTACGGCATCGGGGCCGGCCCGGTCGAGCAGTTGGTGATCCAGCAGGAGATGAGGGCGCTGGGCGTGCGGCTGCCGGACATCACCATGGGCAACTGGGTGATCCCGTCGTTGATCGCCTACGGGACGCAGGCCCAGCAGGAGCGGTTCGCGCCGCCGACGCTGCGCGGCGAGATCCAGTGGTGCCAGCTGTTCTCCGAGCCCGGCGCGGGCTCCGACCTGGCCGCGATCTCCACGCGCGCGACCCGGACCGAGGGCGGCTGGCTGATCAACGGCCAGAAGGTGTGGACCTCGCGGGCCCGCGAGTCGCAGTGGGGCATCCTGCTCGCGCGCACCTCGCCGGACAAGCCCAAGCACGAGGGCCTGACGTACTTCATCGTGGACATGGCCTCGGCGGGTCTGGACATCCGTCCGCTCAAGGAGATCAGCGGCCTGGCGATGTTCAACGAGATCTTCCTCGAAGACCTCTTCGTACCGGACGAGATGGTCGTCGGCGAGGTCGACGGCGGCTGGCAGGTGGCCCGCAACACGCTCGGCAACGAGCGGGTGCACATGGGCGCGGGCAGCTCGTTCGGCGCGGGCATCGCGAATCTGGTCGCGGCGGTGAACGGCCCGGCGGGCGAGTTCGTGGACGGCGGCTTCCGGGAGCGCCTGGGCGCGCTGGTGGCCGAGGCGTCCTCGCTGGCGCTGATCGAGCTGCGCACCACGCTGGCCCGGCTGTCCGGCCTGGAGCCGGGCGCGGGCGCGTCGGTACGCAAGCTCGTCGGCACCCCGCACCAGCAGCGCGAGTCCGAGCTGAGCCTCGAACTGCTCGGCCCGCTGGGCGCGGTGGACGAGGGGGACGGCCAGAAGGCGGCGTTCGGCTTTTTGATGAGCCGCTGCCTGACCATCGCGGGTGGCACCACGCAGGTCCAGCTCAACGTGGTCGGCGAGCGCATCCTCGGGCTGCCCAGGGATCCGCAGCCGAGCGAGAAGTAGTTCCGTCGGTTTCCGTTTTCGTTCCCCTTCCCCTTCCCCTTCCCCTTCCCCTTCCCTTCCCGATCCTGATCCTGATCCGTTTCCGTAGGAGTTGGCGACATGGCACAAAAGGCGTTCATCGTCGGCGTCGGCATGACCAAATTCGAGAAGCCGGAGAGCCGCGACTGGCAGTACTGGGACATGGTCAAGGAGGCCGGTGGCAAGGCGCTCGCGGACGCGGGCGTCGGCTACGACAAGGTGGAGCAGGCCCCGGTCGGCTACTGCTTCCAGGCGTCCACCGCCGGTCAGCGCGCGGTGTACGAGCTGGGCCTGAGCGGCATCCCGGTCTACAACGTGAACAACAACTGCGCGACCGGCTCCAGCGCGCTGATGATGGCCCGTCAGTTCGTCGCCGGCGGGCTGAACGACTGTGTGCTCGCGATCGGCTTCGAGAAGATGAAGCGCGGCTCGCTGGGCGGGGGCGGCGAGGGCGACTTCTCCACGTCGCCGGTGGCCCGGCACTACAAGATCATGGGCGACGCGCACGGGTTCTCGATGACCGCGCCGCCGACCGCGCAGATCTTCGGCAACGCGGCGCGCGAGCACATGGCCCGCTACGGCACCACCGCCGAGCAGATCGCGCATGTGGGGGTCAAGAACCACCGGCACTCGGTGAACAACCCGTACGCGCAGTTCCAGGTCGAGTACTCGCTCGACGAGGTGCTGGCCGCCAAGGAGATCCACTCGCCGCTCACCCGGCTGCAGTGTTCGCCCACCTCCGACGGCGCCGCCGCGGCGGTCGTGGTCAGCGAGCGCTTCGTGCGCGAACACGGCCTGGAGGAGCAGGCGATCGAGATCCTGGCCCAGTCGATGACCACCGACACCGAGGAGAGCTTCGCCTCGAACAGCTGCATCGACGTGGTGGGCAAGCCGATGTCGGCGGCGGCCGGGCGGCAGGTCTTCGAGCAGTCCGGCCTGGGGATCGAGGACGTCGACGTGATCGAGCTGCACGACTGCTTCTCGATCAACGAGATCCTCACCTACGAGGCGCTGGGCATGTGCGGCGAGGGCGAGGGCGGCAAGCTCGTCGCCGAGGGCGCCACCACGTACGGCGGGCGCTGGGTGGTCAACCCCTCGGGCGGACTGATCTCCAAGGGCCACCCGCTGGGCGCCACCGGGCTGGCCCAGGCCGCCGAGATCAGCTGGCAGCTGCGCGGTCTGGCGGACGCGCGCCAGGTCGCCGACGCCAAGGTCGGGCTCACCCACAACATCGGGCTCGGCGGCGCCGCGGTGGTCGGGTTGTACCGGCGCGGGCAGTTCTAGCGCGGGCGGCCCCGGTGCGGGCCGCCTTTTCGGTCCGGCGGGTGCGCCCTCGGGGTCGCACCCGCCGGACCGGCTACGCGCTGTCGGCGCCCGGGACGGTGGAGAGGTCGGCGGTGGCCGGGTTGCCGGCCGTGTGGTTGGCCCCCGCGTGATGCGCGGTCGTGTGGTTCGTGCTCGCGTGGCCCGTGTTCGGGGTGCCGAGCAGCCATTCGGCCAGGAGGGCGCGCTCGGTGTCGTTGAGGTAGAGGCGGGCGTTCGCGCACAGCGTCTCGACGTTGCGCAGGAAGGCGACGGCGAGGTCGTCGGCGGAGGCGACCGGGTGTGCGGTGGAGGACCAGTAGCCGGAGTAGACCAGGCCCGTGGTGACGAACGCGATCGCCTTGCGGGCGATGGTCTGCATCCGCTCGGCACACCGGTCGCGGACCGCGCCCGAGGTCTGGTTGCCCTGGAAGCCGTTCTCGCTGACCTCGGCGTGCAACTCGGCGAAGAGCACGTGGTATTCCTCCGGGGACAGCCGCGGCGCGCCGGTGACCGTGGCCACCCGGTCGATCAGGTCGCGGACCGGCTCGCGGAGGTGGTCCATCCGACCCTGGCCGTTGGGACGAGCCGAGGGCGGCTGATGTCGGGTGCGGTCGTAGATGTACCCGGGTGGGACCCGACTGATCGACAACTTCTCGTCGGTGCCCTGCTCCAGCATCAGTTCGAGCAGCGAGGAGAAGGTGGCCGCGCCGCCCCAGCGGGTGCGGGTGACCTGCTCGCGACCGACCTGTTGCAGCACCGAGTGGGCGAGGGTGGCGAGCACGATCGGCTCCTCGGAGCCGTCGAGTTGCTCGCGTACGTGCGCCATCACCTGCTCGCGCACCCCCTCGTCGGCCGGCGCCACGTCGATCTCGTCGCGCAGCGCCCGCTCGATGAACTCCTGGTCGCTGATCACCACGTCGCCCGCGGCGACATACGCCTGGGCGGCCGGACCGCTGGCGATCACCATCGTGCGCCGGTCGTGGCTGCGCAGCCGCAGCAGGACCGGAGTGAAGTCCGCGTCGGCGCTCATGATGATCACCTCGTCGAACCTGGTCGAGTGCTGGAGCGTGTCGAGTACGTCCATCACCATGTGGATGTCGGCACTGTTCTTGCCCCGGCCCGTCAGCGGCGGGCAGTCGATCACGCGAAAGGCCGACCGCGTGAAGAACGCCCGGTAACGGTCGTGCATCACCGGGTTGAGGTAGCAGTTGCGGACGAGCAACGATCGGCGCAGGCCGCGCTCGGTCGCCTCGTTCTCCAACCACTCCAACCACTGGGACGGTTTGCGGGCGAAAATCTCCGCGGACGCGCGGTCCGTCTCCCGCAGTCCGCTGTAAATATTGTCAAAGTCAAGGAAAAGTGCGCTGCGAATTCTGCCTGGTATGCCCGAATCCATACTCATGTCCATGCCTGCCTCCCCCGATGCGTACGGCTTCAATCTGTCCGACGCGTCACGTGCGGGCAAGCGAGGCCACATTCGGTGTGGTTCCGGTCCGGTATCGATCTTGGCCGTCTTCCGATCCGCGCGCACGCGGGTTAGGTTGCGCGAAGCAGAAGCTTGATCGTGCCATGCAGGTGCGTCGGTCGGTTTGTCCCCCGTGTATCCACCCACCCATTCATCCATCTGTCCGTTTGTCTGTCTGTCCGTCAGGAGTCCTGTCGTGTCTGGACGTTGGAGCACCACACTGGACGCACTGCTACGCGAGCGGGCCGGGGATCACAGCGCCGGTCTGCGCGACGAGGACCGGGCGTGGACCTGGGCCGAGGTGGTCGCCGAATCCGCGAGTCGAGCCGCCCTGCTGCGGGCGCTGCGGGTCGAGGGTCGACCATGGCACATCGGGGTGATGCTGGAGAACGTGCCCGAGTTTCCGCTGCTGCTCGGCGCCGCGGCGCTGTCCGGCGCGGTGATCGTGGGGCTGAACCCGACCCGGGTCGGGGCCGAGTTGGCGCGCGACATCGACCACACCGACTGCTCGCTCGTCCTGACCGACGCGGCGCATCTGGAGCAGCTGCGCACCGCCGCGCCGGACTTCCCGGCGGACCGGCTGCTGTGCGTGGACGATCCGGCCTGGGCACGGGCGCTGGAGCCGTACGCGGGGGTCGAGCCGCCGGTCGAGCGGCCGGGGGTCGAGGACACGTTCATGTTGATCCTGACGTCCGGGACGACCGGGCACCCCAAGGCGGTGATCTGCTCGCAGGGCAAGATCGCCGGGCAGGGGGCGAGCGTGGTGGCCATGGAGCGGTTGGACGGGACGGACGTGGCCTACTGCGCGATGCCGCTGTTCCACTCCAACGCGGTGGTCACGTGCTGGGCGCCGGCGCTGGCGGCCGGGGCCGAACTGGTGTTGCGGCGGCGGTTCTCCGCGTCGGGATTCCTGCCGGACGTGCGGCGGTTCGGGGTCACCTACGCCAACTACGTGGGCAAGCCGCTGTCGTACATCCTGGCCACGCCCGAGCGCCCCGACGACGCGGACAACCCGCTGACGCGCGTGTTCGGCAACGAGGGCGGGCCGCAGGACGTCGAGCGCTTCGCCCGACGCTTCGGCTGCACGGTGCGGGACGGATTCGGCTCGACCGAGGGCGGGTTGTCGTTCAGCCCGGTCCCGGACATGCCGCCGGGCGCGCTGGGCCGGCCGAACGGCGACATCCGGATCCTGAACCCGGACACGCGCGAGCAATGCCCGCCGGCCACCTTCGACGCGGCGGGCCGGATGACCAACACCGAGGCGGCGGTCGGCGAACTGGTCAACGTAGGCGGCGCGGGCACCTTCGAGGGCTACTACAACAACACGGCGGCGACCGCGCAACGTATGCGCGACGGCTGGTACTGGAGCGGCGACCTCGCCTACCGCACCGAGGACGGCCTGGTCTTCTTCGCCGGCCGCACGGGGGAGTGGCTGCGCGTCGGCGGGGAGAACTTCGGCGCGGCGCCGGTCGCCCGAATCCTGTCCCGGCACCCGGACGTGGCGGTGGCGACGGTGTACGGCGTGCCCGACGAGGCGGCGGGCGACCAGGCGATGGCGGCCCTGGTCCTGCGCGAGGGCGCCACCTTCGACCCGGCCGCCTTCGCGGACTGGCTGGCGGCCCAGCCGGACCTGTCCCGCGCCTGGCACCCGCGCTACATCCGGATCGCCGAAGCACTCCCACAAACCAGCACGAACAAGATCCTCACCAGAGTCCTGACCCGCCAGGCCTGGCACACGGCCACCGACCCCATCTGGTGGCGCGACCCCCGAGGGGACACGACCACCCCATACCGCCCCTTCACCGAATCCGACCGCAAAACCCTGGAAACAGCCTTCACCGACCGAGGCCGCACCCACATCCTGTCCCTGATATCCGGAGAGGGCTGACAACCCCGCCCTTTACCCAACCCGAGCCCCACAGGCGCCCGACGCACGGCCCTTGGCATGCGGCACTCCAACTGCCCCGAAGCTCCCGCCAAGACGACCACGTCGCCCACCGAACCCCGACCGACAACGCCGGGGAGCACTCGCGGGTGGGTCAGGTGTTCCCGGCGGGCGCTGCGCCTCGGGTTGCGTTTGGCTGGTGCG
>NZ_JBHTVA010000016.1:150292-151739 GCF_042793325.1 Embleya sp. NPDC056575 | reverse complement strand
GGGCTGGTCTGAGTCGGTGGTGGGCCGCCGCCGGCGTGCGTGGCTCCGAGACGAACGGCTCCCGGCGAGACGAGCGTGTCGCTCGGCGAAAACCGACCGGCAGCGGCGGGGAGGGAGGTGGCTCGGGTCTGGTTCCCGGGGAGCCTTTTCGAGCGGGCCGCGCGCTCCCGGCGGGCGCTGCGCCCTGGGTTGCGGGTTGCGGATGGCTGGTGCGGGGCTGGTCTGAGTCGGTGGTGGGCCGCCGCCGGCGTGCGTGGCTCCGAGACGAACGGCTCCCGGCGAGACGAGCGTGTCGCTCGGCGAAAACCGGCCGGCAGCGGGGGCGGGAGGGAGTTCGGGTCGGGTTCCCCGGCCGGCTTTTCCGAGTGGGTCGGGTGCTTTCGGCGCGCGTTGGGCTTGTGGTCACGGGTGGCTGGTGCGGGGTGGGCCAGAGTCGGTGGTGGGCCGCTGCCGGCGCGTGGCTCCGAGACTCCAGACTTCCGGCGAGACAGGCGCGTTGCTTGGCGAAAACCGGCCAGCAGCGGCGGGCAGGGAGGGCGGTCGAGTCGGGCTCGCCGAGGGGCTTTCCCGGGTGGGTCAGGTGTTCTCGGCGGGCGTCGTGCTTTGGGTTGTGGGTGGCTGGTGCGGGGTTTGTCTGAGTCGGTGGTGGGCCGCTGCCAGCGTGCGTGGCTCCGAGACTCCGGGTTCCCGGCAAGACGAGTGTGTAGCTCGGCAAAACCGGCCGGCAGCGGTGGGAGGGAGGGGAGTCGGGTCGAGTTCGCCGGGGAGGCTTCCCGAGCGGGTCAGGGCATTTCGAGGGTGTTTGGAGGGGAGTTGGGGTTCCAAACCGGATTCCGGCGGGTGGTTGTCGGCTTCGAGCTTCGGTGACCTGCGGGTTTGCGGGGTCGAAACGGAAAGTCGGGCGACGAGTGCCGGTTTCGTGCGCTCCGACCCCTCACCACCGGCGCGGAGACCGAAACCGCTCACTCGGAGCCGGCTTCGAGCACTGCGACCCCAAAGAGGCCGTCAAGGCGACCGAGAGTGCCCAGCGGGAGCCGAAACCGGATCCCGAGACACCTCAAACGCTCCCATCTCGCGCTGACCTGCGGTTTTCCCCCACGTCGAGGCCACGGCACCCCGCGCCATCCGGTTTCGTGAACCCTCACCCCACACCCGCCCACCGCACCTCGACACAACGCCCCGCCCGACCAACTCCGGAAGGCTCCCCGGCGGACCCAACTGCACCACCGCTGCCGGCCGGTTCTCGCCGACCAACACGCCCGTCTCACCGGAAGCCCGCAGTCTCGGAGCCCCGCACGCCGGCAACGGCCCATCACCGACTCTGGCCGGCCCTGCACCAGCCACCCGCAGCCACCAGCGCAACCGCCGCCGAGAGCGCCCGACCCACTCGGAAAGGCCGGCCGGGAAGCTCGACCCGAGCCCTCTCCGGCCCCCGCTGCCAGCCGGT
>NZ_JBHTVA010000016.1:140381-150194 GCF_042793325.1 Embleya sp. NPDC056575 | reverse complement strand
GTTTTCGGTAAGCAATGCGCCCGTCTTGTCGGGAGTCCTTCGTCTCGGAGCCCCGCACGCCGGCGGCGGCCCATCACCGGCTCTGACCCACCCCGCATCAGCCATCCGTGACCAAAGGCGCAACGCTCGCCGGAAGCGCCCGACCTACTCGGAAAGGCTGGCCGGGAAACGCGACCCGAGCCCCCTCCCGCTCCCGCTGCCAGCCGGTTTTCGGTAAGCAATGCGCCCGTCTTGTCGGGAGTCCTTCGTCTCGGAGCCCCGCACGCCGGCGGCGGCCCATCACCGGCTCTGACCCACCCCGCACCAGCCACCCGCGACCACAAGCCCAACGCTCGCCGGAAGCGCCTGACCCACTCGGAAAGGCCGGCCGGGGAACCCGACCCGAACCTCCTCCCGCCCCGCTGCCGGCCGGTTCTCGCCGACCAACACGCCCGTCTTGTCGGGAGCCCTTCGTCTCGGAGCCCCGCACGCCGGCGGCGGCCCACCATCGGCTCTGACCAGCCCCGGACCAGCCCACGCGACCAAAGGTGTAACGCGCGCCGGGAACGTCCGGCCTGCTCGGGAAGGTTCCCTGGCGGACTCGACCTGACCACCCCCCGCCCCCGTTGCCGGCTGGTCTTCGGCGAGCGAGATGCCTGTCTCGTCGGGGGCCGTCGTCTTGGAGGCCGCACGCCGGCGGTGGCCCATGAGCGGGTTGGACGGGCGCGGACCAGTCAACCGGAACCACAAGCGCGATGCCCGCTGGGAACGCCCGGTCCACCTGGGGAGGTTCGTCGGCGGACTCGACCCGGCCGTCCTCCCGCTTCGCCGCTGCCGGACTGTTATTGGTGAGTAACACACTCGTCTCGTCGGGAGCCCAGGGTCTTGGGGCCCCGTGCGGCGGCGGCGGGCCACCGTCGGCTCGGGTCAGCCCCGCACCGGTGCCCCGTGACCGGAAGTGCAACGCGAGTCAGGGCCGGCCTGGCGCACTTGGGAAGCCCCGTCGGGGAACCCGACCCGGCTATGCGTCAGCTTCCGGTGCCGGCAGCATGCCTGCATGGATGCCCTCTCGTACCTTGCTTCGTTTGCCCTGGTTGCGGGGCTGTTGACGGTTGTGCCGGGGCCGGATACCGCGATTGTGTTGCGGGCGGCGCTGGTTCGGGGGAATCGGCACGGGTTCGCGACCGCGCTTGGCATAGGGTCCGGGACGTTGGTTTGGGGTGCGGCTGCGGCGGCCGGTGTTTCCGCGGTGCTGACCACATCTCAGGTTGCGTATACGAGTCTGCGCGTTGTCGGTGCCTGCTACCTGCTTTGGCTTGCCTACGGATTGCTGCGGGCTGCGTGGGTGAATCGCTATACCGAGGTCGACATCGATGTCGAGGGCGCCTCGGCAGCCGGTGGCAAGGCCGTCCCCGGGTTGTGGTCGGCGTGGGGGCGCGGCGTGCTCACGTCGTTGACCAATCCGAAGGTCGGCGTTTTCTATATGGCGATGATCCCGCAGTTCATTCCCTCCGGTGCTCCGCATCTGGCCTTCGGGATACTGCTCGCCCTCGTCCACGACATCGAGGGCATGGTGTGGTTCGCGGCGATCATCCTCGGCGCGAACAGCCTGCGCGCGAGGCTGCGCCGGCCGCGTTTTCGGCGCGCGCTCGACGCGTCGACCGGTACGGTCATCGCCGGCTTCGGCGTCACGCTCGCGGTGGCCGACAACTGATCATCGGCCGCACCCCGGCTGCTCGCCGACCCTCGGGTCTTCGGGCCTCGGCCGCGAGGGTGGTCCGGTGCGCGTAGGTGTCACAGGCCCCAGAATCGGCCCTGGAGGCCCACCGAGGTGAAGTATGTGGCTGCCGATGCCGGGTCTCGGCGTTCGTAGCCTCGGTGCATGCGGCCCTCGTACCAGTGTTCGGCCAGGCGCCACAGCTTGGTGAGGTCGAGGACGTAGCCCCGGGTCTGGCCGGTGCGGGCGAGCCAGTGATCCACGCAGCCCTCGTCGCAGAACAGCCGCTGGTTGCCGCACGCGTGCACCACGTCGTCCCACAACATCGTGATCGGGACCAGGAAGTGCGCCACCTCGTCGCCCTTCGGCGGCTCGTCGATGCCCACGTTCCAGGCCAGTGCCCCCTCGCACCCCGGACATCGGGTCGCGACCAGCACCTCCTCGCCCACCAGGTGCGGCACGGCGAACGAATCCCACGCGCAGCCGCCCCACCACAGGGTGTGCCGGCCCATCACCGAAAATCCCAATGGCACCGCGCTGAACGGATGCGCCATCACGATCGCGTCGTCGCGCAGCACGATGTGCCGCTGCTCGTGCAGGGCCCGCAACCCCGCACGCACGGTCGGCTCCGAAACGCCCAGCGTCGCCGCCAATTCCGCGTCGGAGGGCGCCCGCCCGGTGTCGGCGAAGCCCCGGTAGACGGCCAGCCGCAACTGTTCGACGCTCACGAGGCCGCCTCCCGCTCCGGTGCGGTCGAGACCGGCAGATCCCGGGACTCGACAGCGGCCGGGGCCCCGGCCGCCCGCGCGGTGGGCACAACGGCGATCCGCTCGCGCCTGGACTGGCGGATCGCGTCGAAGGTGAGCACCACGAGGGCGATCCACACCAGACCGAACCCCGCCCACCGGGCCGCTGGCATGGGCTCGTGGTTGACCGCCACGCCGATCCCGAACTGGATGATCGGAGCCAGGTATTGCAGCATGCCGATCGAACTGAGCGGCACCGAGTTGGCCGCCACCGCGAAGCACAGGAGCGGGATCACGGTGATCACGCCCGCGCCCATCAGCATCAGCGCCTGCGGTGCCCCCTCGTGCCCGTACGTGCCCTCGCCGGTCCAGGCCAACCAGGCCAGGTAGCCGAGCGCGGGCAGGAACATCACCGCCGTCTCGACCGCCAGCGAGTGGGTCGCGGGGAGGTTCATCCGCTTCTTGACGTAGCCGTAGGTGGCGAACGACGCGGCCAACGTGAGCGCGATCCACGGGACCCGGCCGTAGGCCACGATCAGGACCACCACCGCGGCGACCCCCAGCGCCACCGCGGCCCACTGAATCCTGCGCAGGCGCTCGCCGAGGACCACGACACCGATGCCGATCAGTACCAGCGGCGTGATGAAGTAGCCCAGCGAGGTCTCCACGACCTGGTCGTGGTTGACGCCGTAGATGTACGTGCCCCAGTTGATCGAAATCATCACGGCGGCCACCGTCACGGTGATCAACTTGCCCGGGGTGCGGGCCAATTCGCGAATCCACGACCACTGCCGGAGCACCGCGAGCAGGACCAGCATGCACAGCAGCGACCAGGCCATCCGGTGAGCCAGGATCTCGACCGGGCCCGCAGGCTTCAGATGTGGCCAGAAGAGGGGGAACAGGCCCCACATGACGTAGGCCGCCATGCCCAACAGCAAACCGCGACGTTCTGCACCCATGGTGCCGACCGTACTGGCCGAGTGGCCTGCCGTCAGGAGCCAATTCCGAAGAGGTGGACCAGCAGCCGCCGCGCGGGCGGCCGAACCGCGGCATCAGTCGCCCTCGCGACTCAGCTCCTCCCACCGGGCCACCTCCTCCCGGCGGGCCCGGTCGAGCTCGGCGATCATGTCGTAGGCCGCGCCGCCCAGGATGATCCGACGCGGCGGCTCGGCCATGTCGACCACGCGCAGCAACAGGGCGGCCGCCTTCGCCGGGTCGGCGTCCTTCGACTCCCCCCACATTTTCGCCAGTTCGGCGCGCAGGGGCGCGTACACCTCGTTCTCGGTCGTCGTGGTCAGACCCTGGGTGAACAGCGTGGTCTCGTAGCCACCGGGCTGGACCAGGGTCACCTTCACCCCGAAGCCCGCCGCCTCCATGGCCAGCGCACCGGACATGTTGTCGAGGGCGCCCTTGCTCGCGCTGTAGAGACCGGTGGCGGCGAAGCCCACGGCCGAGCCCATCGAGCTGATCTGCACGATGTGGCCCGAACCCTGGTCGCGGAGATGGGGGAGTACGGCCTGGCTCACCCACAGGGCACCGAAGAAGTTGACGTCGAAGTGGGCGCGGACCTGGGCTTCCGTCACCTCCTCGACCATGCCGATCAGGCCGGCTCCCGCGTTGTTGACGACGATGTCGATGCGCCCGAAGGCCGCCACGGCACGCGCCACGCCGCGGAACACCGCGTCGCGGTCGGTGACGTCGAGGGTCAGGAGCCGCAAGCGGTCCTCGTGCGCGGCGACCAGATCGGCCAGCGGGGTGACATCCCGCGCGGCGCCGACGACCCGGTCACCGGCGACCAGTGCGGCCTCGGCGAAGGCACGGCCCAGGCCACGAGAGGCACCGGTGATGAACCAGACGCGGGGCGCGCGGGGGACGGCGGCGGTGGTTGCTTGGCCGGCTGTGGCTGTGGCGGCAGTAGGCGCGGTGGTCATGTGCGTGCTCTCTTCCAGGTGGCTGGGGTCGGTGGGGTCGGCCTGGGCGGGCGGTGTGGATGTTGTGGTTGTCGTCATCGGGTTCACCTGGGTCGGTAGCCGGACGAGGTCGCCGTGCGACGACCGGTCTGAGGGGGTTGGGGGACGCCGACGCGCCGAGCGCGCCGAAGCTGCGGCCGAGGCGGCACGATCGGCCGGGCGGCCTCGGTGGGACTCGCCGCGGCCTCGGCGGTGAGTCGCGGAGCCGGGGCACCCGTGGTCCGCATGTCGAGGACCGAGAACGCGTCGGTGACGTGTTGGGCGAAGGGTGCGCCGGAGAGCCGGGTGCGGAACATGGGTGACAACTCCTTGATTGTGAGACGAGACGTTGCGTCTCGTTTCCTTTCGCTGAAGCATGCATCTTCGGTGTTGGAATGTCAAGACGAGACGTATCGTCTCGCTCGGACTTCGTGAAGCATGTGCAAATCGACGGGCTCTTGTCAAGACGAGACGTATCGTCTCGTTCGTGCGGTACAGTGGGTGCATGACCATCGACGACAGCAGTGACCGCAGCGCGGAGGGCGCGCGTGCCGAGGGAGGATCCGCCGGCAGGCCGAATCCGTCCCGACGCAGCGAACAGTCCCGTCGGGCGATCCTGACCGCCGCCCGCGAACTCGTCTCCGAACTGGGCTTCGCCAAGCTCTCCATCGAGGCGATCGCCGCGCGGGCGGGCGTCGGCAAGCAGACCATCTACCGCTGGTGGGGCTCGAAGGGCGAGGTCGTCTTCGAGGCATTCCTTGCCCTGAGCGACCCGGGCGAGGGCATCGTGCTGCCCGACTCGGGAGATCTCGAGACAGACCTCAAATACCTGATGCGGGAGACCGTCGCGGAGTTCGCCGACCCCGCCTTCGAAGGCCCGATCCGCGCCCTCAACGCCGAGATCATCAACGACCCCAAGCTGGCCAGGCTCTACCACGAAAAAATGGCCGCCCCCGTGGACGAGGCCAAAAAGGAGCGCCTACGCAGCGCCCAACGCGCCGGCCAGCTCGCTCCCGACCTCGATCTCGACCTGGCTCTGGAACTCCTCTACGCCCCCCTGTACCAACGCTGGCTACTCCGCAGCGGCCCCCTGACCCCCGAATACGCCGACAGCCTGGTCGACTTGACCCTCAGGGGCCTCCGGCCCTGACTCGTCGCGGGCGGTACGCGCATCGATGACCCCGATCGCCACTCTTCGCCAGGGCGAAGAATCGAGATTCGGCCAAATGCGCTGATCAAGGTTGTTACCGTGTCTTGGTGGCCATCTTGGGAGCGTCGTGAAGCGCTCGATCAAGCCCGGCAACCCGGCATTCGTTGCCGCCCGGCACCTGCGAAAGTGGTACTCACAGGAGGCTTTTGCCGAAGCGTACGACCGCGTGGCGCGAGCGGAGGGCATCAAGATCTCCATCTCCGTGCGCCAGGTGCGCCGCTGGGAGTCGGCCAACCCTCCTTGGCCGCACCCCGACGCGCGCCGGGTGTTGACCGCGATGTTCGGACTGTCGCCGGAGGACCTGGGTTTCCGAGCGCCCTACGATTTGGCTGCCGTCGAGCGAGCCGCACTGGCTCCGCGTGATGCGAGTCGCATGGAGCGGGAAGACGATGCGGGTTGGCGCAACCTCCTGGATGACATCCCCGAGCGCCTGGGGCAGCTGATCCGGCTGGAGAAGGACGCGATCTCGCTGTGGTCCTACGAGACGTTGATGATCCCCGGATTGCTTCAGTCGCCTGCGTACGCGTTGTCGGCGGCTCAGATGCGTAATCCCACGATTCCCAGTTCAGCCGCGTACGAAAGGGTGCGCATCCGGATGCAGCGGTCGGAACGGTTGATGCGTTCCGGCCGACCTGCCTCATTCATCGTCTCCGAGGCGGCTCTGCACCAGCCGATCGGCGGACTCGCGGTACTCGCCGACCAGATGGGGCATCTCCTGGCGCTGGCTTCGCAGAACCCTCAGGTGTCGATTCAGATGCTTCCGCTCGACGCGGCCTTCGTGGTGCCGTCGCCGTGCCTGCTTTTGGAGATGTCGCCCGGCCGGGTAGTCGCGTGGCTGGAACAACTGACCGGTTCCGTGCTGGTGGAATCCCCCGATGATGTGATGTCCTTCCGGGCAGTCTTCGAGCGCCTGTCCACGACGGCTCTGCCGACCGTGGCTACGCTCGAACGCATCGACGAGCGGAGACGGGCACTATGCACGGCGGTCGAGGTGGCAGCGCACCAGGCTGGCGCACCTCTTCGTACACGGACACCGACAACTGCGTCGAGGTCGCGGTTCTGGGAGCCGTTGTCGGGGTGAGGGACAGCAAGGTCGTGGACTCCCCGGTGCTCGCCGTGCACCCGGCGGCGTGGGCCGGTCTTGTGGAGCGCGCCGGTGAGCGCGTCGTGACGGCTATCCGCTGACCCGCACGCACTGGTTCCCGGTCGTGGGCGCACGTATGGCGCCGAGCGCCGTGGGCGTCCAGTAGTGCTTGCCCTCGGCGTCCTGGGTGGAGGCCGGCGCGATCCTCATGACGTGCGCCTTGATCTCCTCGGGCTTTTCCCGGCAACGGGTCAAGAGGAAGTTGAACGACCCCCGGTAGGCATCGAGGTCCGGACGCCGGGGCGCGCCCGCATCGGCGTCGCGCATGGGCGTCACCCAGGTGGTCACCGTGGCGTAGGGCGCACCCGGTGCCTGCGTGGTGGGCGCCGCCGCGCGGGTCTGCGGCAACGGCGGCGCGTCGGTCACGAGGACGCCGCCACCCGGCAGCGTCGGCGGGCGGGACTACGCCTGGACGAGGTCGCGCCGGGTGCCCCACCGCCCGATGAACCGGTGGACGACACCGGCCGCGTCCTCCTCGACTTCCGTCCGCGGTGCGGATCTCGGTCGACCTTCCGGCTCGCTGCCCCGCCGCCGACCTGCTTCATGGCGTCGGCGCGGCACGGGTCGCAAGGGGTACCGATGTGGATTGCGTTGCCGCCGTCGCGTCAGGTGCCCGGGGCCGCCTCGATCGGCGTCCGGGCCGTTCCGCTGGGTGCTCCGGTCGTTCCGCCCGTGCTCGGGCCATTCCGCCTTGCGTCCGGGCCGTCCCGACTGGTGTTCCGCCCGTGTGGCGAGCCATCGCACCCCGCGCCCGGGTCGCCCTGCCTGTGCGGCGAGCCACCGCGCCGGCGCCCGGGTCGCCCCGCCCGTGCGGCGAGCCACCGCGCCGGCGCCCGGGTCGGCCTACCCATGTGGCGAGCGTCCTGCCTGTGTCCGGGGTGTCCCGCCCGTGCGGCGAGCCATCGCGCCCGCGTCCGTGTTCGTCCCGCGTTGTCGCTGTGCGGCGCGTTGTTTTCGAGGGCTCGGGGCCGGGGCGATGTGGGTGCCTGTCCCGGGTTGCCGGTGGTGATGGTTGTGTGGGCTCCGGTGATCGAGCGCCAGGAAGTGGATTGCCGGCTTCGGGGTTTGGGCCGCGTCCGGGATCCGGGTGCGGTATTCGTCGAGGGCCGGGCAGGCCGACGGTCCGGAAGGCGTTCGACCGCAGGTCCTGCCCGGTCCGCGGCCGGGGTGGATTGTGCTCCGGGCCCAGGGTCCATGATTGCTGACGGAGCGTCACATCGGGTGGTGGAAATTGGGGATTGGGGGTGCGGTACCGTCACGGACGGTGCAGAATTGTTATTTGACGGACCGTCAGATTTCTCCTTACCGTGGCCGTACATCCACGTCTGGATCAAGGAAAACGACGCCACCCCGCTCCCGGGACGGCGTGCCTTGTGCTTCCCGAACGCAGGAGCGTCCCGTGCGAACCGTGAACTCCACACCCTTCTCAACCCGCCTGCTGCGCCGATCCGGCGTGGTCGCGGGACTCGTCGGCCTGACGCTCGGCGCCACCGCCTGCGGCGGCGACGACGCCGCCGGCAGCGGAGCCTCCGGCTCGATGACGGTGCTCATCACCCAGGAGGCCAAGGGCATCGACCCGGTCATGACCACGGTGTCCTCCCTCACCGGCGGCAACCAGGCCGCGGCCGTGTTCGACATGCTCTTCTGGATCAACCCCAAGACCGGCAAGGCCGAACCGCAGATCGCGGAGAGCGCGACCGCCGCCGAGGGCAACTCGGTGTGGACGATCAAGCTCAGGCCGAACGTGAAGTTCTCCGACGGCACCGCCCTGGACGCCGAGGCGGTCAAGTTCAACTGGGAGCGGCACGCCGACCCCGCGAACAGGTCGGTACAGTTCACCGCCGTCAAGGGGATGAAGTTCGAGGCGGTCGACGGGCTGACCGTCAAGGTCACGCTGCCCGCGCCGAACGCCCACTTCGACCTCGTCGTGGCGCACAACCTCGCGTTCATCGGATCGCCCACGGCGATCCGCTCCGACCCGAAGCTGTTCGCGCAAAAGCCGGTCGGCGCGGGCCCGTTCAAGCTCAAGACGTGGATGCGCGACTCGCAGCTCACGCTGGAGCGCAACAACTCGTACTGGGGCCAGGGCAAGCCCGCGCTCAAGGAATTGATCTTCAAGCCGGTGATGGACCAGAAGCAGCGGCTGGCCGCGCTGTCCTCGGGTCAGGCCCAGCTGATGACCACCGCGCACTTCCCGTCCACCGAACAGGCCCGCAAGGACGGCATGACGGTCACGCTCGACCCCAAGAGCGGTGGCTTCATGACCATGTTCGACACGTCCAAGCCGCCGTTCAACGACCCGCGCGCCCGCCGCGCGTTCGCGTTGATCATGAACCCGGACGACCGCAACCAGACGATCCAGGGCTCGCCGGGCCAGACCCTCAAGGGCCTGTTCCAGCCCGCGTCGCCGTTCGCGAACCCGGAGGCCGTGTACGCGACCAACAACCGGGTCGAGGCGCAGAAGCTGCTCGACGAACTGGCCGCCGAGGGCAAGTCGTTGAACTTCACGTACACCACCAACAGCAGCGCCAGCGCGCGACTGACCGCCGAGTACTGGCTCACCCAGATCGGCAACATGAAGAACATCACGATGAAGACCGAATTCCTCGAGGGAGCGGCCTACATCCAGAAGGTGATGATCAACAACGACTTCCAGGCCTCGGAGTTCGTGATCACCTTCGACGAACCGGAGCCGGTGCTCTACAACTTCACCCACTCGAAGGGTTCGGAGAACCGCACCAAGTGGAACAACCCGGCGGTGGACAAGGCGCTCGACGACGCCCGCAACAGTGACGACCCGGCGGTGCGCAAGGCCGCGTACCAGACGGTGCAGGCCGAGATCGTCAAGGACGTCCCGTTCTTCGCCTACGAGAAGTCCTTCGCCGCGGCGGTCCAGGGGAAGAGCGCCAAGATCGACGGCCTGTCGCTGTTCGAGGACGGCCTGATCCTGTTCGACCGGATCGCGCTCAAGTAGCCCCGCCGACAGCGGCCGGGCGCGCGGGCGGCCGGGCCGACGGCGGGATCAGGATCGGATGAGCGGGGCGTCGGGGGCGTACGAGGTGTACGCC